>CAZXPD010000009.1:0-61605 GCA_964643065.1 uncultured Gammaproteobacteria bacterium
CGTGGTGATCCAAAAAAATCAAAACCGTCATTCTGAGGCACAGCCGAAGAATCTCCATATCACAGACCTTGCGATGTTTCGTTGCACTCAACATGACGGAACAACGCCAAATATCATACCCACAACCTTATCATCGGTACTCTTTGTCTATACAAGAGGCATCCGTTCCTTATCATATCAGGGGATGGACGGGCGGGAAAAACAAAAAACTGTGACCAAACGGCTACAATTAGGGGACCTTTGGACACTAAAATCCCTGCTATAATAACAATATCAGCAGTATCAACTGCAATAAAATATATAAGGTCATGTCATCCTCAGTGAGCGTTAGCGAACGTGAGGATCTATATCACCAACTACTGAGAACAGACCCTCACGCTCCTTTCAGTCGCTGAGGGTGACACACAAAAAGGTTACAAAAATATGATAAGAGACCAATATCCTTATAAACACAGCCTCAAGAGGCGATTATAATATAACAGCATTTACAAAAAAGGTTGCAAAAAGGCTGCAAATAGGTAGCAAATAGGATGCAAAATTCAATGATTTTTTTTACAAAACCAAACCCGAACCCCTCTAAAAATCAAAGCCCTTTCTACTTTAAGGGGCGGTGGGCGGGCATAAAAACTCTCTAATAATCAATAAATCAGTAAATACAAAACAATGAGCATTAATCCAAAAAACCCTGAAACACTCTTGCGTACTACATACTAACAAATTTCATTAATACAAAAAAGGTTGCAAAAAGGCTGCAAATGGGATGCAAAATCATAGTAAAAATCACGACAAAAAGAAATTAACAAAGCCGCGCCTGTAAAAGGAATGGTGACAAATAGTTCAAAAGGTCAGTTATTCTATGGCATAGAGCCTTCCGTCCTGACTTCCGACCAGGAGAGTATTTTCGCTTAATATGGGTGCAGCCAAAACCAGTCCGTCAGTTTTATATTTCCATTTAACGGAGCCGTTAGAAGCGCTCAGAGCGTAAATACTTTTATCTGCGCTCCCGACATAAACAGTATCCCCTGCTATTATAGGCGATGAGCCGGCGATAATCCCGCCGAGATTTTTTGACCAGACAAGACTTCCGCTGTTTGGGTTAAGGCAGTATATTTTTTTATCGTCACTGACAGAACATGCAAGGTTATCGGAGACTGCAAACCCTCTTCCGGCTGTTTCACCCGTTCTAAACTTCCATAACGGGGTTCCAGAATATGCATTGAGGGCGTAGAGATTTTTATCCCAGCTTGAAACATAAACCCTGCTTCCCTTAACGGATGGCGTACCCATAATATAATTGCCGGTTTTGTATTTCCAGATTAGTTTTCCGCTGTAGAGATTAAGACAGTATAGATTTCTGTCAAAACTGCCTATATACAGTCTGCTTCCGCTGACTGCGGGAGAAGACATAATTTTGGCTCCTGTGGCATATTTCCAGACAAGTTTGCCGGTATTTTTGCTTACTGCATAGATATTGTTGTCCCAGCTTCCGAACATGACGAAGTTTCCGACTATAACTGGAGATGAGGAAATCCTGTTATTAGCTTTAAAAGCCCATTTCAACTTGCCGTCGCTTAAATTCAGCGCATAGAGTTTTGAATCTCGGCTTCCTATGTAAACCGTATCTTCAAGAATATAAGGCGAAGAATCAACGATATTATATGTTTGTACAGTCCAAATTCTTTTACCGCTGTTTAAATCCACGGCATAAACTTTGCCGTTATCGCTCCCGAAAACAGCTTTGCCCTGTGCAACTGCGGGAGTTGAGTTGATTTCTTTATTATCTTTTATATATGCCAGAGGATCTTCCTTCTGAGGTTCTGACGGTGTTTGGTTGTCGATTTTTTGCAAAAGAGCGTTCAAATCGTCCTTTGCTTTGTCAAATTCTGTTTTAGGACTGTTCGAAGATGAAGCAGCAGTATTGACGGTTTGAGTTTTGGTTTGAGCTTGTGTTTTAGGTTTTATGTCTGCTGAAACGTCGAATGCCCATTTAAGTTTACCTGAAGGCGGAGAAGCCGAACCGACATAAAAAGATGTCCTTGCAGAATCATATCCCATAAAACACTGATTGTCGGCATAAACTGACAGACCTATCCCTGCGCCCAAAATTCCTAAAACAAATAAAATTCCCTTTTTATTCATCCTAATTCCCCTATTAAACAATTTTAACTTTATGTAAACATTGTAGCTTTTTATTCAAAACGAAAGCAATTTTCTAACAACTTTTGTTTTTATATAAATATGAGGAAAATTTAGTGCGCAGGTTTAGAGGTTATAGAAGAAAAGGAGAAAATGTTATGGCTAAAGAAATTGGCGGAATTAATTTAACAGGAATAGCACAGCCGTTGCTAACAAAAAATGAAGCAGAAATAGAATTTTACAAAGAAATTGGCGGAAATATCTATAAATTAATTGACGAAAATTTAACTTCTTTCAAAAATTCTATTTTCGGTAAATAGAACAGTTTAATAATTAATTAAAACACGAGGGACAAGCCTCTCCTGTTTTAATTTTAAATATGTTCAACGATTTCAGGCTTAATTTTTCTGATATATTCAACAATGAAAGCTGTAATGAGGCTTTCGGCTATCCAGCCCAAAGAGCCCAGCGAAAGAATAATCAAAATAAATTTCTTAATATCAAACTCAGTTTCGTTGTGTTTGGTTTCGTGCAAATGATTTTCTTCATGCTGAGAGAGGGTTTGCTCATTGTGTTGGTGTTTATGTTCAAAAAAATAATCATTGTCTTGAGTTCCCAAATACACGATTCCCAGTGATATCCAAGCAGATAAAAAAAGCGCAATAAATGTGCTTGCAAAAGTTTTTAAAAAGATTTTTTGAGGTTTTTTGGCAAAGAACCGGAACAAAAAATAGCATATAACCGCTTCAGAGGATATGGCTATTGTATTTAAGCCTATTGTGGTCAACCCTCCGTGTCCCACAAAAACTAAAAGAAGGTTTACAATAAATACGGCAACGACGCTGAGAGCCGGTCCAAGTATTATGCCCGTAAGCGCCGCAAGGTTCATATGGTATGCAGGCGGAATTATTTCAATACTCATGGAAATCAGCATGAGTGCTGACATCAAACCAAGAAGGGCAATTTTTCTTTCAGCCGCAATTTTTTTATAGAACTTTGAAAAAATAATAAAATATAAAACAATAATTAAATACCCCAGTATCCATAACCATGGGGGCAGTATTCCGTCCGGCAAATGTATGTGAGTCATTTTATTTTTCCTTTATTGTGAAAAATTATCCAAAATATATTTCATATCTCTGACCGCTTTATCGAGTCCGACAAAAACGGCTCTTGAAATTATACTGTGTCCGATATTGAGCTCTTCAAGGTTTTTTACGGATAAAATTCTTTTAACGTTGTTATAATTGAGCCCGTGTCCTGCATTGACTTTGAGATGCAAATCATTTGCGTATGCGGCGGCTTTATCAAGGTTTTGAAACGATGCTTCTTCTTCCGAGGTATTAAATGCTTCGGCATACTGTCCGGTGTGCAGTTCAATATACTGCGCCCCGCACTGTGAAGAGGCTTTAACCTGCTCAAAGTCAGGATTTATAAATAAACTAACCATAATTCCGTTATCTGTAAAAGGTTTAATATATTCTTTTAATGACTGGAGGTTTGAAGCCACATCTAAACCGCCTTCGGTAGTTAATTCCTGTCTTTTTTCGGGAACCAGAGTTATGCTGTACGGCATAATTTCGAGTGCAACTTTACCGATTTCTTCCGTGGCAGCCATTTCTAAATTCAGCCTTGTCTTAACGGTTTCTTTTAGAAGATAAACGTCTCTGTCTTTTATATGTCTTCTGTCTTCTCTTAAATGTACCGTTATTGCATCTGCACCTGCAAGTTCGGCTATTGCCGCGGCGGCTATGGGATCGGGTTCATTTCCGCCTCTGGCATTTCGCACTGTTGCAACGTGATCGATATTCAAACCAAGGGTAACCATTTAACAGATTCTCCTCATTAAATTATTTTGATTATAATTGTATAAAGTATAACTCAATTATAGGAATCAAAAAATGTCCGAGGAAAATCAAAAGAAAATCAGCGTTTATTTACCCGACGGTTCAGCATCCGAGCTTAATGAAGGTGCATCGGCACTTGATTTGGCGATGAAAATAAGTGAAGGATTGGCAAGAAATTCCGTAGTTGCCGAGATTAACGGAGAAATAAAAGACATAACGGCAAAATTAAACAACGGCGACAAGGTCAGAATTCTGACATCACGTGATGCCGAAACTCTTGGCATTCTCAGACACAGCACAGCCCATGTAATGGCAAAAGCCGTCCAGCACCTTTTTCCTCAGGCAAAAATAGCAATAGGACCCAACATAGAAAACGGATTTTATTATGATTTTGATATCCCTGATCATAATTTAAGTATTGAAGATCTATCCGCTATAGAAGAGGAAATGAAAAAAATTATTGCCGAAGCTCAGACATTTGAGCGTTATGAACTTGAAGACAACGCAAAACAGGTTCAAATTTTTAAAGAAAAAGGCGAAATATATAAAGCCGAGCTATTAAGCGAACTAGGAAACGAAAAAGCAAGCATATACGTCACGAAAGGCAAAGACGAAACAGAAGGCTGGAATGACTTATGCCGCGGACCGCACATTCCTTCAACTAAATTTATTAAGGCTTTTAAGTTATTAAGCGTTGCAGGGGCTTATTGGCGCGGTGATGAAAAAAATAAAATGCTACAAAGAGTTTATGCCACGGCTTTTTGGACTAAAGAAGATTTAAAGGAATATCTTGATAAGCTTGAAGAAGCAGAAAAAAGAGACCACAGAAAGCTCTCTGCTCAGCTTGACTTGTTCAGTATTCGTGAAGAAGTAGGATCGGGACTTGTCCTTTGGCACCCCAATTTGGGAGTTGTCAGACAAATGCTGGAAGATTACTGGAGAGAAGAACACAGACGCAGAGGCTACGATATTGTTTACTCTCCCCATATCGCAAAATCTCAGCTCTGGGATATTTCGGGACATAACGAACATTTCAGGGAAAACATGTTCTATATGCAGATTGACGAGCAGGATTATGTACTGAAGCCGATGAACTGCCCGTTCCATATATTGATTTATCAGGCAAAAAGACACAGTTACCGGAGTCTGCCTTTGAGATTGGCAGAGTTGGGAACGGTTTATCGATATGAACGTTCCGGAACTCTCCATGGACTGACGAGAGTCAGGGGCTTTACTCAGGATGATTCTCATATATTCTGTACTCAGGAACAATTTATACCGGAAATTAAAGATATAATTGATTTTATTGATTATACTCTTAAGCTTTTCGGCATGAGCTATACGGTTGAACTTTCCACCCGTCCCGAAGGTTATGCAGGAACTGTTGAAATTTGGGACAGAGCTGAAGCAGGACTAAAACAGGCTCTTGAAGAGAAAAAACTTGAATACAGAGTAAATGAAGGCGACGGAGCATTTTACGGACCGAAAATCGATTTTAAATTAAAAGACGCTATCGGCAGAACATGGCAGGGAGCAACAATTCAGCTTGATTTCAATCTGCCTGTAAGATTCGACATCAAATACACCGAAAAAGACGGTTCTCTTGCAACGCCGGTAATGATTCACAGGGTAATTTTCGGAACGATGGAGCGCTTTATCGGAGTTCTTATTGAACATTACGCGGGAGCTTTCCCGAGCTGGCTTGCGCCAGAGCAGGTTACTGTTATTCCGATAGCCGACAGGCATTTTGATTACGCAGAGGAAGTCTATAAAAAGTTTAAAGCTCTTGATATCAGGGCTCATCTTGATGATAGGAGCGAAAGCCTGAATTACAAAATCCGCGATGCTCAAATGAGAAAAGCTCCCTATATGCTTATAATAGGCGACAAAGAAAAAGAAACAGCATCGGTTTCAATCAGGTCGAGAGTAAAAGGCGATTTGGGAGTAAAACCCGTTGATGAGTTTGTTGAATCTTTGAAGCAGGAAATTGACGGAAAGCTTAATACATCGATTTTTTAATGCTTTACTGTTTCTCGAACTCATAAAAATCCCAAACGCCGCTGGAGACATATGATTTATACCGAAGCTTTTTTCCGGCTGCAATTATAGCATCATTTGTTATTTTTGCGCTGAGCATAAACACAAACTGCTGATTTTTATAAACATTATTATCTTTCGTTATCTGTTTCAACGTCATGGGATCGTAGTTTGCTATTCCTTTTGAAACAATAACAAAGAAACGTCCTCCTTTTTTTATTTTTTTGAAAGCAAAAGTATCAAGATATTTTTCGAAATTTTTTGAAGGATAAGGTGATGCTAAATAAGATTTTAAGAGTTCATAAGAATTTTTTCTGTTCAATTTTTCGGCAAAATTATCGTCATAGAGAATTTTTGCACAGTTTTTGTCATCAAAAACAAAAGCATCCATAAGGAAAAACGGCACAACCTGATTATCTTCCAAAGGATAATATTTATTCAAAAACTGTCCGCCGAAGAACATAAAAATAACATCATCTTTATTGACATCAAATTTTTTTAGAACCTGAGCTACCGTATTAAAAGTCGGATTCCTGGTTATTTTGTTTGCTGAAGATGGGCTGAATAAGAGAAAAATCAAATTTATAAAAATAAATATGACTATTAAAAAGTTGGACATTTTTTTGTTTTTTAAATCAGCCAGACCGTATCCTGCTGCGGCAATAAAACAAGGCAGCGCAAGCAAAGTATATCTGCTTAAGAGGGCGAATTTCCCCGCATATGTTGCTGCAATTTCACAAATCATAAATAAAATACCGATACAAACTATCAAACTCATTTTATTTTTCTTAATAAAAGATCTTATTATTCCGCTAAGAGCAATAACGACAGGAATAACAATTAAAAATATTATTTGAAACCAGTTGGCTTTGGCTAACAAAAGTTCATAATAACGCGGACTAACATTTAAAAGCCCGCTTATTGCAGGAGAAAACCAGTTTTGTATAACCATTAAAAAGTTTGCATTAGTGAAAGTAAAAACTTGCATCGGGTTGACATACGGTTTAGAACTCAATGAAATATGATGGAAAAAAACGGGCAGGTAGGGAGTAAATAATAAGGCAGTTGCAAGATAAGAAAAAGCAAAATTTTTGAAATTTTTCGGACATTTTGTATAAATATAAACTCCGAAAACAGCCGCCTCGATTGCAATGAATAAAAATCCTATCGTATAAGTATATAGAATGGCAGTATTTATAACCGCAAGCCAAACAAAATTCTTTTTTGACGGGTTTTTAACTGCTTTGAGAACAAATAATAAAGACAGCGAAGCTAAAAGAGCAATTAAGGAATAGAACTTAACTTCCTGTGAATAATAAATCAAAAGCGAATTAACAGCAGCAAATGCAGCCGCTGCAAGCCCGCCTTTCGGAAATTTCAGTTCTTTACCGATAAAATAAAAAACGGGTATATTTAGAGTGCCGAACAAAACAGAAAGAAGTCTTATTGTTAAATCAGCCTCTCCGAACAATTTCATCCAAAAATGCAGTATGAAATAATACAGCGGAGCATGAAAGTCTTTGTTATAGAGAAAGTCAAGAATTCCGAAGGGAAAAGACAGCTTAGCCTCGTACCAACAATAGGCTTCATCAAACCAAAATCCGCCGGGTTTATCTAATCCGCGAAATCTCAGTAAGAATCCTATCGTTATAATTGCTAAAAGTATTAAAACGTTTTTTTTAGCAGAGAGAAAATTCTTAATTTTTTGCATTAATATTCTCTCCTAAACTCAATAACTTCCCATACATCTCTAAAACTGCGGGATTGATATTTAAGTTTTCTTTGAGCTTGAATGATAACGTCATTTGTTATTTTTGAGCTGAGCATAAAGAACATTGACTGATTTTTATAAAGATCTTGGTCTTGAGTTATCATTTTTAAATCTATAGGATTGTAGAAGGCTATTCCTCTTGATACAACTACAAATAAGCGTCCGCCCTTTTTGATTTTACCGAAGACGTTTTTATCAAGATACTTTTCAAAATTTATTGAAGCATTTTCAGATGCCAGATAAGGTTTTAACAGTTCGAATGAATTTTTTCTGCTTAATTTTTCGGCGATGTTACCATCGCAAAGAATTTTGGCGTAATTTTTGTAATCAAAAACAAAAGCATCCATTAGATAAAAAGGCACAACCTGATTGTCTTTGAGAGGGTAATACTTGTCTAAAAACTGTCCGCCGTAAAACATAAAAACAATATCGTTTTTGTTGAAGTTAAATTTCTGCATAATCATTGCTACAGTCTTATACGCCTCATGTCTCGGCATTTTATAAGCGGAAATAGAGCTGCATGATATATTACCGGGTGAAGCAGGGCTGAACAAAAGAAAAATTAAATTGAGCGATATAAAAGCGCCTATTAGTATATTTGACAGTTTTTTATTTTTCAAATCAGCCAGTCCGTAACCTGCAACTGCAATAAAACATGGCAAAATGGGCAAAGTATATCTGCTTAGCAACGCGAATTTTCCGCTTAAGGTTGCAACAGTCTCGGCAAGCATAAATAAAATACCGATATAAACAAGCAGATTGGCTGTGTTTTTTTTGATTAATGTTTTAATTATTCCGGTTAGGGCAATTGCTGTCGGCATTAATATTAATAAGAATATCTGGATTTGACTGCCGTTTTTTGCCAAACATTTATAATAACCCTGATCAACACCTATAGGTCCGACAATTGCAGGTGTAAACCAGTTTTGAACTATCATTAAAACATTCACATGAGTTGTTCTGAATTGGTTCATCAGATCAATAAGAGATGTGGAAGCAACAGAAGTTTGATGCAAAAACATTGGCATATAAGGAATGAAGAACAATGCGGACGCAAGATAAGAAAAAGCAAAATTTTTTAAATTTTCAGGATGTTTTTTGTAGATATAAATTCCGAAAACAAATGCTTCAATTGCTATAAACAAAAAACCGATTGTGAAAGTATAAAGAATAGCGGCATTTACCATAGCCAGCCCAATATAGTTCTTTTTTGAAGGGTTGTTAACTGCTTTGAGAACAAATAATAAAGACAGCGAAGCTAAAAGAGCAATGAAGGAATAGAATTTAACTTCCTGCGAATAATAAATCAAAAGTGAATTTACCGCAGCAAATGCAGCCGCTGTAAGCCCGCCCTTTTGTGATTTTAATTCTTTGCCGATAAAGTAAAAAACAGGTATATTAAGTGTACCGAACGCCACGGAAAGCAGTTTTAATGTTAAATCAGCTTCTCCAAACAATTTCATCCAAAAATGCAGTACGAAAAAATAAAACGGAGCATGAAGGTCTTTGTTGTAAAGATGTTCAAGTATTCCGAAAGGAAAAGAAAGCTTTGCACCATACCAGCAGTATGCTTCATCAAGCCAAAAACCGCCGGATTTATCAAGTCCCGAAAATCTTAGAAAAAATCCGAGTAAAACAATTACTGTTACTGCAAGGAGATATTTTCTCTGTGCAAGAAAACTTTTAATTTTATTCATTTTATTCTCTGTAGTTTATTTCTGCGTAAACTTTTTTCAATCCTTCTTTGACGGCTTTGATTTCACTGTCAACTCTTTCGTCTGTCAGTGTAGCCTCATAATCCTGAAGAGTTAACCTGAACGCAAGGTTTTTCATACCTTCGGGAAGGTTTTTGCCCTCATAAACATCAAATATTTCAATATTTTTGACAAGATTTGAGGATATTTTTCTAAGTGTTTTATAAATCCCCTGATAATCAGCATCTTTATTGATTAGAAATGCTATATCTCTTGAAACTGCAGGATATTGAGCCAGCGGTTTGAATTTGGGAACAGTTGAAGAGACATTTTTCAGCAGTTCTTCAAGCTCCAGTTCAAAGATATAAACACTTTGATTAAATTTGCACTTTTCCGAAATTTCGGGATGCAGTTCACCAAAAACGCCCAATCTGATAGGGCTTTTGCCTAAAAGCAAAATCTCAGCCGCTCTGCCCGGATGGAAACAGGGAATATCTTTTAACGGCTTGTATTCAATTCTGTTTTCCGGAGCGAAAGCGGTTATTAAGGATTCTACAACTCCCTTTACGGCATAAAAATCGGATTTAGCTTTATCAGACAGCAATCCTTTATAAACCGAACCCGTCATTGCACCTGAAATCATTCTTTTTTCTGTTACGCCGGATGATTTAGCATCAGGTTCAGCCGTTTTGACAAATATTTTAGCGATTTCATAAAGCTGAAGATTTTTTTGCCCGTTGTCAAAATTATGTTTTACGATATTGAGCATGCTCGGAATCGTGCTTTGTCTCAGATGGGTATGCTCTTCAGATTGAGGATTCGACACTTTTACGGCAGTGATTTCGTCTGTTTTCAACCCTGCAAGGTTTACCAGCCCTTTGCCTACAAGAGACGAGGTTACTGCTTCATAGAAGCCCTGCCCCAATAGAATTTGATTGATTTTTTCTATTATGCTTATTTCGCTTGAAACGTCAACCGATTGGGTTTTTCTGGGCAGTGAAGACTCGATTTTATCATAGCCGTGTATTCTGCCGATTTCTTCAATTAAATCTATTTCTCTTGTAACATCATTAACTCTAAAGCTTGGCACTTTAAACTTGGCGGAAAAATCATTCTTTCCGAGAAGCTCAAACCCTAATTTTTCGCAGATTTCATTACATTTTGCACTGTCAATATCAATGCCGAGAATTCTTTTAATCTGATTATATCTGAGGGTTATATTTATTTCGGGAAGTTCGCTGTCGCCGCAGTCGGCAATTCCGCCTATCTGCGCATCGGCAAGTTCACTCATCAACTGCATGGCTCTGATTAATGCCGGTTTAACAGCCTGAATATCCACTCCTCTTTCAAATCTTGCACAGGCTTCCGTTCTCAGACCCACGCTTCTTGAAGATCTTCTGTTGTAAACGGGGGTAAAATAAGCAGACTCCAGAGCAATATTCTTAGTATTATCGTCAACTTCGGTTGACTGCCCGCCCATAATACCTGCAAGAGCAACCGGTTCGCTGAGTTTACCGCTTTTTGATTTTGCGGCTATCAGGACACTGTCTGCAGTCAAATCCCTTTCAACATCATCGAGCGTTATAAGTTTCTCGTCTTTAAAAGCCCTTCTTACGCACAGATAATTTTCTTCCAGTTTATCGAGGTCAAAAGCATGGAGCGGTTGACCGTATTCAAGCATGACATAGTTTGTAATATCGACAATATTGCTTATGCTTCTTACACCCGAGGCAAGCAAACGCCTTTTCAGCCACTGTGGTGAAGGTTTAATTTTTATATTTTTTATAATTCCGACCGAATAATATTTGCAGGTTTCATCATCAATTATATCCACTTCAAAGTCGGCTTTTTCCATTTCTTTCAGGTACTGAACTTCGCAATAATTGAATTTCCTGTTAAAAATAGCGCTGATTTCTCTGGCAATACCTATGACAGACATCTCATCACCGCGGTTAGCGGTCGGAGCAACGTGAAGTATTGCATCCTCTTTTATATCGAGAACTTTTTTAATATCATCACCGGCTTTTACATCTTTTTTAAAGCGGTTTAATATTAAAATTCCGTCGTCTTTTTGAAAATCCTCTGTTTTAAGTCCCAATTCTTCGGCGGAGCAAAGCATTCCCTGTGATTCAACGCCTCTGATTTTTATCGGTTTCAGAGCAAATTTTTCACCTGTTTTGCGGTCTTTAACTTCCGAGCCGACGCTAGCATAGGGAACAATTTGACCTTTTTCAATATTTTGCGCGCCGCATACGACTTCTCTTTTTTCTTTACCGTTAGATATCTCAACGAGATGCAGTTTATCGGCGTTGGGATGAGCTTTTACTTCTAGGATTTCAGCGGCATAAATATCCGAAAAATCATTTCCGGTTTTTTCGATTTCTTCAACCTCAAGACCGCTCATTGTGAGCTCATGTGCAACTTCTTCCGCTGTTAAATCGGCTATATCAACAAATTCATTAATCCACTCAAGTGAAACCTGCATTTTTTATCTCGCTCCTATAAAAAAGTTTAAATTAAATCCGGTTCAATTTTCTCATAAAAAAGCGGCGATAGGGTAAAAGGTTTTTTCTTAAAATCTCTAACTTCACTTTTTTGTAATAAAAATTAATCAGAGTGCAAATTCAAGCAATTTTTTCTTTGTTCTGTTTTTACTTTTATAGATATTTTTAAAAAGGGTAAAATTATGAAGATATCAGGCTATGTGGCAAATAATTTTTTCATTAACGGTAATAAAAAGAAAGAGGAAGCAAATTCAAACCGAGCTGAAAAAGATGTTTTTTGCAAATCAACGAATTTTGGAGCGATGCGAATTCTTCCCGATGCTAAAATCATTCCTTCAAGGTTAGGAATATTACTGCAAAAAAATGAAGTTCGAAGGATATTTAAACTCATAGATCCTGTACCCTTAAGGATAATGAGCGGCCAACAGCAGTTACCTACAACTCCTTTTGAAACTGCCGATAAAATTTTAAAGCATTTGCTTGAAAAATTTGAGTTGACGAGTATTTCCAAAACTAAACGTGATGAACTGACCAGAATAATTAAAGAATTTTTATACAGCCAAGAATCAAACATAAAGGCCGAAGAAATAATTGAAACGATAAAAAAACCTGAAATAAAAGAAATGCCAAGTTTAGTGGTTTCAAGTGTTCAAAAAAATCCGACACAGAGAGGATTTTATAGTAAAAGAAGACCTCCGGAAGATTCTGGCGTAACAATTGCTGCAATGGAAAGGGGATCCCTTTCTTCAGGAAATAATCCGCATGTTTTATCAAGAATATTACAATCAGCGCCTGTCGATTCATTATCACTCCAACAAAAAAATCTGCTTATGCAGTACCCAAAATGTTTTGGCTCTGATATCGCCAATAAAGAAATAATAAATCATTTAATCTCAGCGGATATTAGTTTTGACAGGATGTGTAAAATTATTTGCCGTGAGCAAAAAGAAGTTGAAAATATTTTAAGAGGCAAAGAAGATTGGAACTTTAAAGATATTTTCAGGCTTTCAAAAGCCTGCGGAAAAAATCTGTTTGCAGTTTTTGATAAAGAAGGGTATATGGGAAAAATGGATTCCCCAATATTATTTGCGGATACTGACAGAGCTTACAGAATAATTATATCCAATTTACAAAAGCTCAAGAGTTCGGGGAATAACTCTAATAATCTTCCGAATAATGTTTTTTCTGAAGTAACCCTTCCAAATTTGCTTCTTATTACAAAAACTTATAATGTTTCTCTCGAAACCCTTTTAAAAAGAAACGGAAAAAGAACAATAATATAAAATTAACAATAACGTTAACTTCTCTTGGAAAGTAAACACAAATAAATCTTTTAGAGGATTAACGCTTGTTGTTAATATTAAATAATTAACATTAAGCACTTTTAGTGTCATTTAAAAACATGCAGAACTTGGGGAAATGAAAAAGTTTTTTTTAATATTGTCTTTATTTCTATATATTTTGGGCATTAATTGCTCATATGCAGTTGAGCAGTCAAAAATTCTCGTAATCCCTGTTGACAACCGGAGCAAAGTCTTAAGTATAAATGTATATCCGGAATTGCTCCAAGTAGTTTCTTCTGATGCCGTTGATGCAATAGGTAATACGGGGGACTTAACCGCAGTTAATATTGTAACGATTGACAAAGCAATAGACTCTGCTTCTCTAAGGAAGGGCTATAACAGGTTTTTAGAGGATTACAAAAACTATTATATTATTGATTCCCTTTTTCTTCGTAAACTAGCGCTTCTTACGGGCGCAAACAAAATTCTGCTTATATCCGGCGGATTTGACACACAAAAAAAATTCATGAAGAGAAATTTTATAGATGAATTCAAGCCTTCATATAATCTTATTTTAAGCTATACAATGATTGAAGCGGCAAACGCCAATACGCTGTGGCAGAAATACTATTCCAAAGATTTTACTGCGAATAATTTTTCAGTACCTTCTCAATTTATGGGGGAAAATGTAATTTTTGCGCAGAAAATACGGGCTTTTTCAAAGAAAACCGCAAAAAATGCCGCAAACAGCATAGCAAATTTAGATAATCCTCAATTTACCGGCAAAACCGTCAACGGTAAATTAGTTCCGTTAGATTCAGAAAATTCATACACAACCAAGGATGGAAATTTGACCAAGGATGGTCATTTCTCTTTATTGGGTTTTATAAAAAATAAGATAAAATAGATAAATAATTTTATGGTGGAAAACTTGTGAAAACAAATCTCAAGAGTTTATTTGTTATATCCATGCTGTTTTTGATGTGCATTTATGCGGGATTTTTTGGGCAAAGCCAATCTGCCGTTAAAACCAAAACCGTTAACATTTCCGGCAAAGAACTAATTCTTGAAGTTGCAGACAGCGATGTTTTGAGAACAAAAGGGTTAATGTTCAGGGAAAACCTTCCCGATAATCGGGGTATGCTTTTTATTTTTCCGAAAAAACAAAAGGCATATTTCTGGATGAAAAACATGAAATTCAATCTTGATATTATTTTTCTGTCAAAAAACAAAATAGTTAAAATTCTTGAAGATGTGCCTTATTGCACAAATGAACCCTGTCCCGTATATTCTTCCGATTATTTAACTGATTGCGTTATTGAACTTAAATCAGGTTTTTGCAATAAAAATAATGTTACAATAGGTACTGAAGTCAGATACAAATAATAATTTATAAAAGTGTTTTAAAAAGAGGTTTATATGAAAGTTGGTTTAAAAGAATTTTTACACAAAAACCTGATATTCAAATTATCCGTACTGGTAGTTTTGACCGGGATTACTGCTGCATCACTTGTTATGGCGGTAGGCAGACCTTTGGTAGTGTTATTTTATACTGACTGGAACGCCCTTTGCCGAGAAACAAAGCCCGTAATGGAAAGTCTTGTCGCATCCTACAATAACAGCGTTGAGCTTCAGGAATTGAACATTGATTCGGATTCAACTCCCGACAAGGCAAGAGCATTAGGTCTGAGTATTCCGCCGAAGGTTCCTTACGTTGCTGTTATTGACAAAAAAGGCAATATTGTAATGCAGACTCCTTATCACAAAAGACTTTTTGAAGATGTCAAAACACAGTTAAACACTCTTTTGAATCAATAATTGCCGTTATTTCTGTCGGGTTTTAAAATTGTTACAAATTTTGTTTCTGTCAACTGGGTTCTTGTTTTTGAAAGTTTTTCCTTAACGGGTTCTTCGAGGCTGGTACCGTTTATCATTCTGTCAAC
Organism: uncultured Gammaproteobacteria bacterium; assembly: GCA_964643065.1. Classification (GTDB taxonomy): domain Bacteria; phylum Cyanobacteriota; class Vampirovibrionia; order Gastranaerophilales; family CAZEDP01; genus CAZEDP01. Next base: position 15,216 of record CAZXPD010000009.1, read on the forward strand.
AAGCCCGTTGTTTATTTTGATTACCCTTTCAAAAGCCCCTATTTCTTCAAGAATGCCTTTAATTTTTTCAAAATCATAATCATAAACGGGTTTAGTCTGGAGACAGAGGGTTTCACCGGTTGATGCCCTCAATTCCTGTCCGCCTTCTTCAAAATACACTTTAAAAACTGACTTTATATCGGTCAATTCAGCCTGCATGGTTTGTACGGCGCTTTGAATCCGCAAATATCTTTCGAAAAGATACTCAATGTTATTAATCTGTGATATCTGCCATTTATGTTTTTTGTCATAAAGTTTTTTCAGTTTCGGATATGCCTGTGCAAGAGCCATTGCATCAGCCATAGCCCTGTGTCTTTCGGGAAAATCTATCTTAAATCTTTTTGCCAAAGATTCAAGCCCGTGTGAAAATTCTTCGGGAAAGACTTCTCTGTACAAATACTGTGTATCTATACGCTGATTTTGCAGTTCTTTTTCATAAAGATTTAAACTTGCCTGATTCAAAAAACTGTAATCAAATATTACGCTGTGCCCTATAATCGGGTAGTCTCCGATAAATTCGAGTATTTTGGGCATTACTTCATCTATTTTTGGAGCATCCTCAACCATTTCCTGAGTGATGCCGTGAATATTCATACTTGATCTTCTGATTTCCTGCTGGGGATTTATCAGAGTTTCGTATGTTTCGGTTATTTCGTTATTTACAAGCTTTATTCCCGCAAATTCGATGATTTTTTCTCTCAGATAATCCAGACCGGTTGTTTCAATGTCCAGAACTATTTTAATGTCTTGTTTCTGCATTTTGTCCGCAAGTCTAAAATTTAATCAATAAAATAATAACATAAAAGGCTGATATGATTTTGTTTAAACTCTCTTTTCAGACTTAAAAACTGCTTTTCGGGCAAAAAATATTAAAATAAGTTCTGTGACATATTTATTTACTTTTGAGCATACGAAAAAACATTGATTTTTTTATATAAAATATTCAAAGCAGTTTTAATAAAGTACAATGACATTAAGCAAAAAACCTCTTAAAATGCGGGGTGCATAAATGAAAAAGACAATAATATTATTAACGGCAGTTTTTCTGTTATCGGGCATAATGAGCGTAAAAGCTCAGGAAACTATTGACACATCGGCTCAGGATTGGAACGATATTCTCAAAAGCTACAATAAAAACACCATAGAGCGGCCTATTACGCCGCAGGAAGTTGAACAGGCAATGCAGGCAATAAAGAATCTGCAAAAACCTCAGAAAAAAGAAAAAAAACACTGGTGGAGCTTTGGAAAGAAAAAGAAAAATGAAGAAACCCTGCCCCCGATACAAAAAGAAACTCCCGCAGCCGAAGTTTTGCCCTCTGCCGATCCTCTGCTCCGGCTTTATTCGGACATAAATATAAACGGAAAGATTGTAAATAAAGGCTTTTATCTTATTGATTACGTTCAGAGAGATAATGTTTATTACTTGAGGTTAAAACAGGGCAATGACAAATTTACGGAAATAGAGGCAAAATATTCCGCGGATGCATTCTTTCAGGGTAAGGACGCGGAAATAGAATATACGCCTGAAAAAAACGTAAAAATAATTTACCGTTTCGGGACTATACAGCTCACGGCAGAAGCTGATACCGTAAAATAAAAATATTATGGTATAAGAAGGGTTTGTACTATAATTAATTGCTGTTATGGATAAGAAAAACCTGCTTATAGTAATGGGAATTACTTCCGATATGGCATTTGCGGCAGCAAATGTTTTAATGTCATTGAAAGAATTTCCTCCTGATAAAGACTTTGACGTTTTGATTTTTGAAGACGGATTAAATTCCAAAGATAAGGATTTGCTTAATAACATCCGTAAATGCAGATTTAAAGAATTCCAACTGCCGAAAGGTCTTAATATTTCTAAGAAACTGCTGCGAAGATACTCCAAAATGGTTTTTTGCAAGTACGAATGTTTTGATTTGCTTGAAAATTACCGTAATGTTTTATGGCTTGACGTTGATGTTGTTATAAAAGACGACTTTTCTTCACTGCTGCAATTTACGGGCAATGCGGCAGGCTTTGTTCTCGAACCTTATCCGCTGAAGATAAACTTTTCCGAAAAAATAGACGGTTATGATATGGAGCAAAGGTTTTACAACGCGGGAGTTTTCATCCTTAACGAATCTTTTCCGAATTGGAAAGAGGCTAAACAGAATCTTTACCGCATAACGAAAAAATATGAGGATATTTTATTATTGGCTGAACAGGGCGTAATAAACTTGTTTTTACTCGATTCTAAAATCAGTCTTACAAATATTCCGGATAAATATAACTGTTTTCCCTGGTTTCCCAATGTTGAGCAGGCAAAAATAGTTCATGTCGTTGACTATACCAAACCATGGATATCATTTAGATACAAAAAATGGAATGAGAATTATAAACTTTGGCTGAAATCGGGCGGAACGCCTTTGCCTTTTGTCAAATCTTTAAAATATGCGTGCAAAAACATACCGCATGCTTTAAAATACCCTCGAGGTTTCGGAAAGAAGATTTTTTCGATAGTCAAATTTATTTATAAGCATCAGTTTAAGAGATTTTAAAAACTTCAGCTGACGCCATAGCAATTTACAGATTTTGTTAATCTTACTTTATTAATTACAAAGTGTTATTACATTGCCATCCTGAGGGTAAAACCGTCAAAACATAACAATCGCAGGCAGAACCTCGATAGAGACTTGTGTAATATTACAATCAAACTCCATGTATAAAAAAACTCTTTATGATAAGATTTTTTAGAAAAATTATATTTATTTTGGAGTAGTTATGTTGAGCAAAAAGTACAAAATAGGCGTTGATTTAGGCGGTACAAACGTAAAGGTGGCTCTTGTCGATAAAAACGGCAAAATTGTTTATACTAACAGTGAACCTACAAGGGCGGAGTTGGGCTATCAGTATGTTATATCCAATATCAAACAAGTTATTTATGCCAGTTTAAAAGAAACAGACATTTCCAAAGATGCAGTAGGGGGCATAGGTATCGGCTGTCCGGGACAGATTGACTCGGTTAACGGCATCGTAAGAAAGCTTCCAAACCTTCCCGGGTGGGTTAACATTCCGCTGGGACAGATTATGGAAGAAGAATTCAGCCTTCCGACAAAGCTTGATAATGACGTGCGCTGTGCAACACTTGGTGAATATAATTTCGGCGCCGGAAAAGGCGCGACAAACCTTATATGTATAACGGTCGGAACAGGCATCGGCTCAGGCATAATTCTTAACGGTCAGCTTATCAGGGGAGCAAGTATGTCAGCCGGCGAAATCGGTCACATGACACTTGAGGATTGCAACGGTCCTATATGCGGATGCGGCAATACAGGTTGTCTTGAGTCTTTGGCATCAGGTCCTGCCATTGTTCAAATGGCTGAAGATTACATAAGAGGCGGGAAAAGCAGTAAATTCGTTGAACTTTCGGGCAACACACCGTTATCTGCCCAGACTATTTCAGAAGCGGCAAAATCAGGCGACAGCGTGGCACAAACAATCTTTTACGTTACGGGTAGGTGGATAGGAATAGCCCTTTCAAGCGTGGTTAACTTGCTTAACCCCGAAATAATCATCATAGGCGGCGGTGTTGCGCAGGCAGGAGATTTACTTTTTGACCCCATCAGAGAAACCATAAGAAAAAGAGCTCTCAAAATTGCTTACGAAGCCGTTAAAATAGTACCTGCCGAACTCGGAGAAAGCGCCGGCGTTATCGGAGCAAGTTTGTTAGTATAATAAATCCCTTAAACATGCGTTTCATATATGTAAGTTGGTTTTAAATATTCGTGGGGTTTAAAATTTAAAAACTCCCCGATTTGTTTATCCCAATTCACTGCAGATGCAACAATATTAGCCCAAGCATCAATAACAACAGCATTTTCCCCCCAATGTTCGGGGTTTTGTTTCAAGTTTGATATATCATCAAACCCGAATACAACAAACCAATGGTCACGGCAAATTCTGCTTTCATCTTTATTTTGAATAAAACTCCAAACTATTGCTGAATTGATATTTCTTTCAATTAATTTTTGATGAATTATCTTTGATTGAATATCACAATTGCCGGCATTTAGACTTTGCACAATTCCGGCTAATTTTGTTATATCAGAACCATAATCGTATAAATATTTCATTCTTAAAGTTGTTATATCCTTGTCTGCTTGTTCTATCGCATTATCTAATACATCCGGTATTGCCAATGCATAGTAATTTATATTTTTATTATATTTTACTTGCCTAAAATAGCTTGAAGAATTAGGAAAACCGACTTCTCTTCTGAAATTTTCCAATACATCCTGACCCGTTCTGATATTCTTTTCTAAAATACTTGCACCACCAGTATTAGACAAAATTGATTTGGGCAATGTCAGAGCATAACGAGCTTGTCTGATTGAATTAACAACAACCACAATTTTATTCTCTTTTCTTATCGGTACTATTTCTAAAAAACAAAAAGCAAACAAAAATTGTTAATGAAGTTTTAAATTATTTTTCTTTATTACTATAATTTTGTATACATAACGTTATTTTCAAAATGCCTGTATTATTGTATTGGGGTGAAGAAGAATTTAACCTTGAGAAAGCCGTTGCAAAACTCAAGGCAGAAATTCTCGACCCTGCATGGAAAGAATTAAACCATAAAACTCTTCTTGAGCCTGACTTACAAACGTTAAATCAGACTATTAGGTCACTGCCGCTGGCATTCGGCAATCTTTTGATTGAAGTCAGGACAACGGGGCTTTTTTTCAGAGGAGCAAAAAAATCCGACGATTATGACAAGCTCGTTGAAGATTTAATTAAAAGCCTTGAAAGCTTGAATGACAATGTTTATGTTTTGTTTATAAGCATTTTGCCTAAAGGCAGCGGTAAAAAAATTGACTCGGCAATTAAACTAACAAAACTAATCGATAAAATCGGTAAGATTATTCCGTTTGAACCGATTAAGTTTTATAAAACCGATGATTTCATCAGGTGGATAAAAGAGAATGCAAGTTATAAAGGCATAAAAATAAATAACGATGCCGCTTTGCTTCTTTTTAACGAAACGGGAAACGACTTAAGAAGACTCGACAGTGAAATTGAAAAACTCCAAACATATATTTTGCCCCGAAAAATAATAGAATTAAATGACGTAAAAGAGCTTTCCTGCGGCTCGGAAGATATTTTCAAGCTTGCTGATTACTGGCTTAACGGTAAAAACCACAAAGCCGTGGAAGAGCTAAACAAACTCCTGAAAAAAGAGTTTCCTGTCAAAGTAACCGCATCTCTCCAAACCACTTTAAGATACTGGCTAAGATTAAAAGCTGAAGCAATCAATAAAAAAAGCGCGTTTGAAATTGCAAAAATAGCCAAGCAAAATGAGTACAGGGTTAAATTGGATTTGGAAAAACTGCAAAAAGTCGGTATAGAAAAACTCGTTAATATGAAAAACGACCTTACCGAAGCCGAATACAATATTAAAAGCGGAAAAATGCCGGCTGAAATTGCTCTTCAGATAGCGTTAAGCCGTCATTGATTAAGCTTCGATTTTGCTGATGACTGTTTTAATAAGAGCGGCAAAGTCTTTTTCGACTCTCTGTGCAGTTTCAATGACTTCCTGATGAGAAAGAGCCTGTCCGGTAATGCCTGCCGCCATATTTGTTATGCAGGAAATCCCCAAAACTTTAATACCCAATGCATTAGCAGTAATAACTTCAGGTACGGTTGACATACCAACGGCATCAGCTCCGAGTGTTCTTAGCATCCTTATTTCAGCGGGTGTTTCATAACTGGGTCCTGTTAAAGCAGCATAAACACCTTTTTGCAGTTTAATCCCAATTTTATCCGCCGCTGTATGTGTCAGTTCTTTTAGCTTTTTGTCATATGCATTAGTCATGTCGATAAACTGAGCAGGGGCTTCGCTGGTTATGAGCGGGTTAGTTCCCATAAAATTGATATGGTCATCAATAACCATCAGATTACCGGCAGAGAAACCCGTATTAATTCCTCCTGCCGCATTGGTAATTATTAAAGTTTCTACTCCCAGCTCTTTCATAACTTTTATAGGAAAAACAACTTTTTCCATGGGATGTCCTTCATAAAAATGAAATCTGCCTTGCATTGCAACGATTTCTTTTCCGAAAAAATTCCCGAAGACAAGTCTTCCCTTATGTCCTTTTACTTTAGAAGCGGAAAAACCCGGAATGTCACTAAAATCTAGTGATATTCCGTTAATTTCATCTGCCACAAAACCTAACCCGGAACCCAATATCAACCCAATTTTAAAACACTTTTTTTCTTTTAATTCAGAAAAAATATAATTTAAACTCTTTTCCATAAAAATATTATAAGACAGAAAAATATCAGTTAATAGCTTCGTTTATTTCTGCCACGAGTTTATCGGGATCCAAACCATGAACTCTTGCGCCTGCTTCTATATTTTCAAATCTTGCTGCTGCGCATCCGATGCAACCCAAGCCGTTTTTTATTAAAACTTCCACTGATTGAGGGTAATTATTGACAATCTCAATAATACTCATATCTTTTGTTACGGTATTATTCATTATTTACACCTTCTTTTTACAGCCCTAACAGTAATTCAGATTATATTAATTTTCATGCCGTGTGACTTCCCCAGTCGGGGCATTAATATAATAATAATATTGTTTTTTAAAACAGTCAAAGTCTTGTTTTTAAGGCTACAACAAATTGTTGCATATCTTAATTTTAGCAATTTTGCTTGTGTAAATTTTTGTTAAAGAAATTAATTTAAAATGCAGAAAATAGCAATTTTACAAAATATATTGTTTTTATATAAGTATAACAGACTTATGTATAGCGTGAGTATTTATATCATAGAGGAGGTCACAAAATGTTTCCCAAAGTTAATACCTTAGGAACCGAAACTGCTGGAACAAGAGCCTACAACCCTGCTGATACCACTGCAAAAGCTGATAATTCGGCTAATAACAGTGTATTTGATGCAGGAAGCAGTGCGGGCTCAGGCTCAAGCGCAGGTTCCGGCGGCGGCAGCGTATTCAGCTAGCAGTTTAATTAGAAAATTTTAATATATTATTCATATCTTGCTTGAATAAAATCTTGTGATGAGATTAACTTCACAGTATGAAAGTTTTTATGCAAAAAGCCTTCTTAGAGAAGGTTTTTTTGCGTTTTATAAGAAAGAAGACCATATTACTTGTACCTGAGTGTTGTTCGTTGTAAACTTTTGGAATGAAAATATGCTTTTAATTAAGCAATAAATCTTGGTTTAGAAAAGGAGACAAAATATGACAGTTTGTGCACAACGTGAATTAGTAGGAACAAATGAACTCTTTCAAAAAGCTTTACAGGGTAAGTATGCCATAGGTGCTTACAACGTAAACAATATGGAACTGCTTCAGGCAATAGTTGAAGCAGGCGAAGAATTAAGAGCTCCCCTTATTCTTCAGGTATCAGCCGGCGCAAGAAAATATGCAAATCAGACATATCTTATCAAGTTGGTTGAAGCTGCTCTTAACTCTTCATCAATTCCTATCGCTCTTCACCTTGACCACGGCGAAGACTTTGAAATTTGTAAGGCTTGTATCGACGGCGGTTTTTCATCAGTTATGATAGACGGTTCGAAGCATCCGTTTGAAGAAAACGTTGCATTGACAAAACAAGTCGTTGACTATGCTCATGCAAGAGGAATTTCGGTTGAAGCAGAACTCGGAAGACTTGCCGGCGTTGAAGATAATATTTCAGTATCAGAAAAAGACGCTATCTATACAAATCCAAAAGAAGCAAAAGAATTCATCGAAAGAACAGGCGTTGATTCACTTGCAGTTGCAATAGGAACAAGCCACGGTGCTTATAAATTTAAAGGCGATGCCAAACTCGACTTCGAAAGACTGGCAGAAATTAAAGCGGCAGTCGGCGCTGATTATCCGTTAGTTCTTCACGGCGCTTCCAGCGTTCCCGAAGATTTAGTTAAAGTCTGTAATGATTTTGGCGCAAATATTCCGGGCGCAAAAGGCGTTCCCGAACATATGTTCTCGCAGGCAGTACAGCTCGGAGTTGCTAAAATCAACGTTGATACAGACTTGAGATTAGCATTTACAGGCGCTATCAGAAAACATTTTGCGGAAAATCCATCACACTTTGATCCGAGACAATATTTAACACCTGCAAGAGCAGCTGTTAAAGAAGTTGTTAAACGCAAAATTAAAGTATTCGGAACAGACGGAAAAGCATAAACTTTTCTTATTAGGGGGCTTAGCCCCCTTTTTTTTATTCAATTTTTACCCTTTTGTACAGCTTGTATCTTGGGGATTTATGCCTTAATATAACTGAAATCCTGTTCCATGTATTTTTACGGAGGTTAACATGACTGCAATAGTTAATGAAAGAAAACCTGAACATGAAATAGATAACATGTTTATTGAAAGGTGGTCTCCGAGAGCTTTTTCATCAGAAGTAATAGAAAAAGAAACTTTGCTGAAGCTTTTTGAAGCTGCAAAATGGGCTCCATCGTGTTATAACGAACAACCGTGGCTTTTTGCTTATGCCGATAAGGAAGAAAGCCTGAAAACTTTCAGAAGCCTGCTTGCACCTAAAAATCAGCTTTGGGCGAACAAAGCTCCCGTTTTATGTTTTGTTTTTGCAAGAAATAAATTCAGTTTTAACAATAATTTTAATTTTTGGGCACAGTTTGACTGCGGAGCGGCATGGGCATCGCTGGCTTTTCAGGCAGTAAAACTAGGACTTTTTGCTCATGGAATGGCGGGTTTTGACAGAGAAAACGTTTATGGCAAGCTGAATATTTCAAGAGACGATTATACCGCTGTTGCCGCAATAGCCATAGGAAAATACGGTGATATAAACGAGCTTGTCCCTGAATTTTTAGAAGCGGAAAAACCTAATTTCAGAAAAAGTTTATCGGAAATAATAAAGGAATATTAAAATCCTCATATCATTTGTAAATGCTATACCAAAGTATATTACTAATGTGTTACTTTAAAGTTATACTAGTTTATAATTTCAATTAGAGAAATTTTTTTACGATAAAATCAGGTTTATTTATGATTAAAATGCAGGTTATGGGCATAGCCCTCGATACAAAGTCAGGAACTCCTATTATAGTGTTAAGCGATGAAGAAAACAGACGGGCGTTGCCTATATGGATTGGTACAGCCGAAGCAAGCGCCATGATAAGACAAATGGAAAATATTAAAACAGAAAGACCCATGACACATGATTTAATATGCAATTTGCTTGAAACACTTGACTATACAGTTGAAAAAATAGAAATAAGCGATATTAATTCCAGCACATATTATGCCAATATATTTATAAAAGATAAATCAGGAAAAACATATAACTTAGATTCTCGCCCTTCAGATGCTATTGTGCTTGCAATGAAAACCGAAAGCGATATTTATATCTCACCAAAAGTTGTTGCTGAAGGCACAATTTCCACAAATGAAGAAAGAGACGAAGTTGAAGCCGAAGAATTCCGTAAATTTGTCAGTGATATTAAGCCTTCAGATTTTCAAAAAATTATTGATAAAAATAAAGAATCAAACCAATAAAAAATTTTCCGGTTATTTAGCTTATAATTATATATTGTAAAGCAACAATACGGCTGATATTGAGAAAATCAACCTCAAGCATAAATAATTTCATATTTGTTTTATTAATTTTGTGTTTTATATTCACAAGCATAAAACCTGTTTTTGCTGAATTCACAGCACCTCAGCCGACAGGTTATGTTAACGATTTTGCTGGAGTAATTGCTCCCGATGAAATTCCCCGAATGAACGGCATCATTCAAGAGCTTAAAAGCAAAACAGGCGCTGAAGTAGTTGTCGTAACACTGAAATCATTAGACGGTTATCCCGTTGAAGATGTCGGACTTGCAATAGGACGGCAGTGGAAAGTAGGACAAAAAGGTGAGGATAACGGAGCCGTTATAGTGGTTGCCCCAAACGACAGAAAAATGAGAATAGAAGTAGGATACGGACTCGAAGGCTATCTTACCGACGCTCATGCAGGCAGAATCAGAGATGAGTACATGCTCCCGTATTTCAGGCAGGGTAATTATTCAAAAGGCATTATTTACGGCACGGCGGCTGTTGTTTCAGCTGTTGCTAAAGGCTACGGAGTAGCAATTTCAGGAAACTATAATATACCTGCTCCCTCAAGCTCATCAGAAGTTAATCCGCTCGTTATATTATTTATCTTCTTCTTCCTTATTGCGATAACAAGAGGCAGGATTTTTATGTTTTTCCCTGTATTTGGTGATTTCAGGGGAAGTTATTCAAGCGGCAGCGGTTTTGGAGGAAGCAGTTTTGGCGGCTTTGGCGGCGGAGGCGGTTTTGGAGGAGGCGGAGCCTCAGGAGGATGGTAATGGCAGATAATATGAACAAATTAACAAACGATTTAATCGAAAAACTCAAACAAATTTTTGCTGAAAGACTTATTTCAGTTATTCTGTACGGCTCATGCGCTGTTGATGACTGCGATAATGCTTTTTCGGACATAAACGTAATGGTTGTAATAGACAAACTGACTGCTCAGGATTTAAAAGACGCTGCTGCGGCAATAAAAAATTGGCAAAAAACTAAGCATCCGTTGCCGATTTTTATGGACAAGGAAGAATGGTTTAATTCTTACGACATTTACCCGATTGAATATTCCGATATTAAAGACAGACATAAAATTCTTTACGGCGAAGACATTGTCGAATCTTTAATAATTGACTATTCCAACCTGAGACTGCAGTGTGAGCACGAAATAAAAAATCTGCTCATAAGACTGAGGCAAGTGTATTTAGGCAAAAATAACGACAAAAAAGCCGTTGAAAATCTTATTAAAACGAGTTCAAAAACCTTTGTTGCACTGTTTAGAGCAGTTTTAAAGATTAAAGAAATGCAAGTACCGGCAAAACATCCTGATGTGATAAGCAGAATTTCTGAAATTGCCGAGATTGAAAAGGATTTATTCCACAAAATCCTGTCTTTCAGAACTGATCAAAAGGCTTTGCAAAAAGGCGAGTTTGATACTACAATTCAAAAACTGATTAATACAACCGATTATTTATTAAAATACGTTGATAAACTTGACAAAAAGGAGAAATAAGAGATGAAAAAAGGTTTGATTGTTTTACTTGCAGTAGGTTTGGTACTGTTTATGATTGCAGGGAGCTTTTTGGGTACTTACAATAAGCTTCAGGTGCTTGATGAAACTGTTAATTCACAGTGGGCGCAAATCCAAAACCAGCTCCAACGTCGTAGTGATTTGATTCCTAATCTTGTAAACACAGTTAAAGGCTATGCCGCTCACGAAAAACAGATATTTATCGCAGTTGCCGATGCACGCTCAAGGCTTGCAGGCGCAGTCAAAAAGGGTGACGTAAAGGGCATAAATCAGGCTAACGCAGAATTTAACGGGGCATTATCAAGACTGCTTGCCATAGCCGAAAATTATCCGCAACTTAAAGCAAATCAGAACTTTATCGCGCTTCAGGATGAAATTGCAGGCACTGAAAACCGTATTGCAGTTGCAAGGAAGGATTATAACGAATCCGTAAAAGTAATAAACGCAACTGTCAGGACGTTCCCGACAAATATAATCGCCGGAATGGCAGGCATCAAATCAAGAGAGTATTTTCAGGTCGAGGAAGCAAAAACAGCTGTTCCTGAAGTGAAATTTTAAACAGTAAGAGGAATATATGCCGAATTTTGAAAAATCTGTCCCGTTTGACCCTGGTTTTGGTACTAACGTCTATGATTTGAGAGAAAATGTTGAAGCTGTTGCTTTTGAAATCTCCAAATATAAATCCCCTCACCAGAAAAAATATTATTACAGCCGCTTTGAGCCTGCCTTGACGAACATAATAAATAATAACTCAGGCTTTTATCTAGGATGCATTTTATGGGGAGCATATATCAAGTACAGATTTATGGACAGCCCGAAAGAAATCAGCGGAAATCCTTATATCGGGGTTAATGAAGAACAGTTAAAGGGCATTAATTTTACTCAAAACATTGATTTTTTGATTGAATATCTCCCGAAGTTCGACAAAGACTGCAAATATTTTCTCGGAAAGCCATCCGGCGCAGATAAAAATTTGATGAAAATCCTTGAAAATTACAGGGAATTTGTTCTGCTGAATAATGGGTTTTTGAGAACAACTAATACAAGTGATGTTAAAATTCCCAAAGATTTTGAATACCTTGCCGAAAAGAGCCCTGATGAGCTTGATGAGATATATGACAAAATCAAAGCCGTAATTGAAACGGGAAAACTTGAAGAGATACTTAGTCTTTTATAACAGCCAAAACCCCTGCTATTATCAGCAGAGCTCCTATCCAAAATGTTGCTGTTACTTGCTCTTCGAGTAAAAACCAGCCGAGCAAAGTGCCTACAAGTGGTTGGAAGAAAAAATACACACCTGCTTTGCCCGCATCAACCGTTTGCATGCCTTTGTTCCATAAAAAGAAAGCAAATGCGGTTGAAACAACTCCGAGATATAAAATGCCGCCTAAAATAACCGGATTTAAAAGCATGCCGAAATGTTCAAGCCTGATTTCCGGAGCTACAAAAGGAGTCATCGCAAAGGTTGCGGTTAGCATTGCGTAAGCTGTAACAACCAACTGCGGATAGCTTTTGGGAACAAGCTTGATAAGAACAGACATTAATGCCCATGCCGCGGCTGAAATCATCAATATAATCATGCCAAGCATCGGAGATTCAACGATACTCCCTTTTGCAATCAGCAAAACCCCCAATGTTGCAAGACAAACAGACAGCGTTTTTGCCGTTGTAATTTTTTCTTTCAGCAAAAAATGCCCGAAAATTACCATAAAAGTCGGGGTTGTTGAAGTTATCACGGAACCCATTTGCGCTGAAGAGAGTTTAGTCCCGAGAAACTGTGTCCATATCGATATAAAATAGCCGACAAAGCCAACCAGAGCTATCAGAGGCAAATCTCTTTTTTGAATTTTCCAAGATTGGTGGGTTATAAGACTGATTATTACTAGAGAAATTAAAGCCGTAACATATCTTACCCAAACAAGCTCGAGCGGAGGTATGACATCAAGCACGACCTTGCTTACAACATACATTCCGCCCCAGATGCTTGCCGCCAGGGCAAGATAAATTGAACCCGGATTGATGGTTTTCATTTGAAAATCTTAATTATTTTTGCCTCAATAAAAGTATATCTGAAAAAATAACCTGATTACAGCAAATTTTCCAATAACGGCAAGAAAAAATGCGCCTGGCGGGAATCGAACCCACGACCTACGGTTTCGGAAACCGTCACTCTATCCTACTGAGCTACAGGCGCATGTTAGGTTTGTTAAAGTTTTTGCTTATTGCTCATTAATATTTTCCTCGTTATTTTTAGTAATAGCTCTAAATTTTTTAGAATCTTTAATTATCTGCTTTTCACTTGATTTAACTTTGCGTTCCAACTTCTTCAAGTCTTCTTCAGCAGGCAATTCTTCAGGCTTTATGCCGCTTTTAGCAAGCAGATCTCTAACATCGGAACTGTTTTTCACATGTTCGTTTGTTATTCGAAATTCACCGTTCATATTTTCTTTTTTAACATTGAAATTAGTAATTTCAGCAGCCAAATCCTTTGCCTTGATTGTAATTGTCGGAAGAAAATCTGCCAATGCCCTGTTTTCTGGTACTCCGTATTTTTTCTTCATTTGAAGAGTTGTATTCCCGCCAAATAAAGCGCAATCACCTTTGCTTCTTATTCTTCCAAACCCTTGACCATCAACACCACGCTCATAAATTAATCCTGAAAGTTCTGTTTCTGTTGCTGTTAATTTTTCTCTTGCCTGTAATCTTTCGGTAAGCGCAATTCTTTCTTCTAAAATTTCTTGTTTTCTGGTCTGAATCGCAAAATAAGTTTGCGCAAAAGCAATTTCCTCTTTGCGAGGGTCACCATTTTGAGCTATAAGATAAGAGGCATAGCGTGTAAGCATTATATCGCCTATGTCTTTTTTAGCTCCTGAACCGATTTCAACCATTTTGCTGACATCGGCAAAATGGTCTACAATTTGTTGATTACTGTTTTTACATGCAATTTTAGCTTTTTCAATTACCTGCTCAAAATTTCTCCATTGACTATACCCGAGCAACTCCTGAAGTTCTCTTGCCAACCAGTACTCAACGCCATTGTGCTCATAAGCGGCATCTTCAAAGTTTTTATGTAATTTTGTTATTATTTCTTTTTCCATATCTTAGCTCCTTATGTATCAATTATAGTTTAATGACATTTGTTTTACACCAAATTGCTAAAACAATTCTATTATTTTGCAACTGCCGGTCAGGCAAGTGAATTATTTAATAGTTTCTGCTATTTTGTATTTGATGACAAAGTTTTAAAGGAGTTTGTATGTTTTTTATGAAAGATTCACAAAAAATGATTTTTGTTTCAGTTTTTTTAGCACTTACATTTCTTTCCCAGATTTGTTCCATGCCTGCTCAGGCAGTCAGCAGATCTGCAGTTAATGCTGAAGTTAAAGAAACAATCAGACTTTTCGAAGAAAATGTTAAGGGCTCAAATCTTGTTTTAAACCGCGCAAAAGGGATACTTGTATTTCCGAAAATATATCAGGGAGGTTTCTTTTGGTTTGGAGGACAATACGGCAAAGGGGCTTTAATGTCAGGGCGTACACCGATTGATTATTATAAAATTGCAGCGGGTTCTTTGGGACCTCAATTGGGCGGTCAGGTAAAATCAGTTATCATAGCATTTTTGTCGCCGCAGGCGTACGATAGTTTCCGTATGAGCTCAGGCTGGAAAGTCGGCGCAGATGCTTCAGTTACCGTAATTGCAATTGGAGCAGAAGGCTCAATTACAACCGACCAGCTTGAAAATAAGCCCGTTATTGCTTTTGTTTTTGATCAAAAAGGACTTATGTATAATTTTAGTCTTGTAGGTTCAAGAATTTATAAAATAAGAACCACAAGATAACAAACTTATATAATGAATGCCCGGATTATTTCTTCGAGGTAATCCGGGCATTTACTTTTCATATATGATTATAATGTAATATTACCTCACCTAAAAAAGGGCATTAATTCTATGAACCTTTTAAACATTCTGGAAGAGCAAAATAAACAAATCCCCCTTGCAGAACTGCTTAGACCGTCGTCCCTGAATGATTTTCTTGATGAAAACGGCATTATAAGCGAGAATTCTCCTTTCAGAAATCTGCTGGATTCCAAGAGGATGTTTTCTTTCATCATGTGGGGACCTCCCGGATGCGGCAAAACAACTCTTGCAAGACTTATAGCGCATGAAACCGACAGCCGTTTTGCCGAACTAAGCGCTGTAAGCTCCGGCATAAAAGACATAAGAGAAATTGTCGAATCAAGCAAAAAAGAACTGAGAACATCAGGACAAAAGACAATAGTGTTTATTGACGAAATACACAGATACAACAAAACCCAGCAGGACGCCCTTCTTCCTTATCTTGAAAACGGAACTATTTTCCTTATAGGAGCTACAACCGAAAACCCGTCCTTTCAGGTAATTCCGGCGCTTCTTTCAAGGGTTCAGACCGTGATTTTAAAACCGATAAGCAAAGAAAACCTTCTAAAAATCATCAGAAAGGGCTATAAATATCTGATTGAAAAATACGGCAAAATCAACATGGACAGTCAAACAGGTGAATTCATCGTTAACTATTCAGACGGCGATGCGAGAATAGCTCTCAATCTTGTAGAGAATTCTTATTTTGCAAGCAATTTTGACGGCAGTTCAAGAACTTTAACCTTGGAAATTCTGGAAAACCTTATTCAGAAAAAAGCTGTTAAATATTCAATAGATGACCATTATGATCTTGCTTCGGCTTTTCAAAAAAGCTTGCGTGGTTCAGACCCCAATGCCGCGATATATTGGCTTGCCAAAATGCTGGCGGGCGGAGAAGACCCGAGATTTATTTCGAGAAGATTAATAGTAACAGCTGGCGAAGATATAGGCAATGCAGACCCGCAAGCGTTAACCGTTGCAATCAATGCCCACAAAGCCTGCGAAATTCTCGGCATGCCGGAATGCAGAATTGTGCTTTCTCAAGCGGTTATTTACATTGCGAAAGCTCCTAAATCAAATGAAACTGTTGTTGCAATCGATAAAGCGCTTAACGATATTGAAGTAAAGGGGGAAAATTACCCTCCGCCAATGCATCTACGCGATGCTCATTACAAAGACGCTGCAAAATACGGCTTCGGCAAAGATTATTTGTATTCACACAGTCACCCGAAAGTTAAACAAAACTTCCTGCCCGATGAACTGCTCGGCAAAAAGTATGTATCCGAAGACTAATTCCTGATTTTATTTATCAAAAAATCTGAATTTAATAATTAAAATTAATGTAATTAGAACAAAAAAACCGCTTAAAATGCATCCGCTATACTTAAGCAGCGTAACAAAAGTCAGATTTAGCTTAAGCCAAAAAGAATCGGAGAATTTTATTATTGAAAAAAGAAGAAAATTAAGTAATACAAATATAACTGCAGAAGCAATTAACGCATAAAAGCACCCCTTTAGTTTATTTGAAGGCATAAAAACTTTTCGATAACTCTTTTTTTTAAGGCAGAATTATTTTAACACAAAATTTTCCACACATAATAAATCCTTTTTATCGAAAAATCTTTAAATATGATGCAGTTACAACTGTCTGTCTGTTTTAATTTCCGTCTTTATATAACCAGTCCGCCGTCAATGCCCAGGACCTGCCCCGTTATATATTTACCCGATACTGCCAAAAACTTAACGGCTTGTGCGATATCTTCAGGTTTGCCCAATCTGCCCAAAGGTATTCTTTCAGCTATTTTTTCTTTATCGAGCCCGCTTGTCATATCTGTTTCGATAAATCCGGGAGCAACTGCATTTACAGTGATTGAACGAGAGGCAAGTTCTTTCGCAAGAGCCTTTGTAAATCCAATAAGCCCGGCTTTTGCCGAAGAATAATTCGCCTGACCCGCGTTGCCGTAAACCCCGCAAATACTGGAAATATTAACAATACATCCTTCTCTTTGCTTCATCATAATTTTTGCCACGGGTTTTGTAATATAGAAAACGCTGTTTAAGTTTGTGTTTATTACTTTCAGCCAATCTTCATCAGACATTCTGATAAATAAATTATCTTTGGTAATTCCTGCATTATTTACTAAAACATCAATTCTGCCGTATTTTTCAACGATTTTGTCAATCATTTCCTTTACGGCTTGCGCATCACCCACATCGCATTTGAAGGCTTCGCCCTGAGTTTTGAGTTTTTTGATTTCTTCAACAACTTCAGCGGCTGCAATATCATTGCTTGCGTAATTAATAAGGGTAATATATCCTTCTTTAGCAAGTTCCAGCGCACAAGACTTCCCTATTCCTCTGGAAGCACCCGTTACAAGAGCAACTTTTTTATTTTCAGTCATTTTTTTCTCCTCAAAAACTTCTCTTTTAAGTTCAAAAACTATTATATAACAAAGTTAAAAGCTTATATTCCAAACAAATCATTCAAAATCTTTAATTATTGGACTGTATTATTCGGATTTTTGAAAAAATCATCCCTTGCCTGTGCAAGTTGAAAATCTTTATAAACCTGAGTAATCAGCTGTTTGCTGTTACTGTATTTATTTTTATTGAAGAACACCAAAATTTTAGCAATTAATCCTTTATCAGCCTTTAATAAAGCCCATAAATTAGTGTCACCTGTCTGACTAATGATTCCGTCTAAATTTTCAGCTTTTAGTTCCATTTTGCCTGTTTCGAGAATTTGATTTGTCGGAATTTTATCCGCCATATCCTTAATCAAAATTGCTGCTGCATCCTCTGCAATATCTATCTGTCCGTCATTATTTACATCAAAAGTTCCCATGGTGCATTTTTGTTTAAGCGGTTCAGGAAAACCCTGATTTAATTCAGCAACGGGAACGGATATCCTTTTGCCTAAATCCTCAAACGCAGCTCCAAGCAACGCTGATTTATTCAGATTTTTGGCATCAACTTTGTCTTCAGGTAAATATTTCAGCCGAAAACTAAGCGGAGGAACTTTTTTTGACTCTGCTTCAAGCTCTGCCAGCATTTTTTCAGTATGTTTTAAAACTTCTTCGACAGATGATGTTTTCTTAAAGCTGTCTTGAGAACATTTTGCAAGCTCGGAAAGAGTTTTCTCATCTTGTGATGTTTTAAAACCCTGTATATATTCAAAATAATTTGCAACAGCATTTCTGCCGTACCGGACATTTTTATCTTCTATCTTCTTGTCATAAGGACCATTTTGTCCGTTTATACAGGCAATGTTATTTTGAATACTATACGGCATAAATTTATTTTCCAAAAATTACTTCACAAATATAAAAACATTTCGCTATGAAAAATTGCCATGCTTCATTCAAAGGCTTGTTACATTCAAAAAATTAAACAAGAGAGAAACTGCCGACGGTACTTTCAAGCGAAGCTAAATCACTGATGTTATAAACTTTTGCAGTTTTTGAAATTCTCTTAATCATACCTGCAAGAACCTTGCCGGGACCGATTTCGATAAAAGTATCCACGCCGTTTTCAACCATATAATCAATACTTTGCTTCCAATAGACCGATGAGCTTATTTGGCTTGCCATTTTGGTGCGAAACTCGTCTTTTTTTAACGTTGCTTTTGCATCTACATTAGTCATAACAGGAATAATGGCATCATTGAGGCTAAAATCGGCTAAATATTTTTGATATTCATCCTGAGCATCTTTCATAAGAGGCGAATGGAAAGCTCCGCTCACGGCAAGTCTGATTACTCTCTTTGCCCCGGCTTCTTGACAAAGTTTTTCGGCTTCTTGTATTGCATTTTCTTCGCCGGTTATAACAGTCTGCTCGGGTGTGTTGTAATTCGCAATGCTTATGGTGCCGAAACTTTTTGATTTATCAATTATTTCCGCTAATTTAGCGTCATCTAACCCTAATACAGCAGTCATTGTTCCTTTTTGGAATTTGCCCATTAGTTCTGCTCTTTTGTTGATTAGTTTTATTGTGTCATCAAGAGTTAAAACCCCGCTTGCATAAAGCGCCGCATATTCGCCAAGACTGTGACCTGCTGTGAAATCAGGTTTAACATCAATTTTTTCTTTGAAAAGTTCCAAACAAGCAATTGAAACAGCAAGAATTGAAGGCTGGGTATTGAATGTCTGCTTTAACTCTTCTTCGGGACCCTCAAAACAAAACCCCGAAATATTTCTGCCGGTAATTTCATTAAATTTATCAAATATTTTTTTTGCAGTTTGAGAAGAATCGTATAAATCCTTGCCCATACCGACATACTGCGAACCCTGACCGGGAAAAATAAAAGCTGTTTTACCCATTATTTCACTCTCACTTATTTAATAAGTACATAAGACAACATAAAATCTATCAAGCTTTAATCATTATCTTAAAAA
The DNA here is from genome assembly GCA_964643065.1 of uncultured Gammaproteobacteria bacterium. Taxonomy (GTDB): domain Bacteria; phylum Cyanobacteriota; class Vampirovibrionia; order Gastranaerophilales; family CAZEDP01; genus CAZEDP01. Next base: position 34,644 of record CAZXPD010000009.1, read on the forward strand.
AGTAAGATAAAAAGCAAATATTAGAAAAATGTTAAAACAAACTTATATCAACGCTTAATTTTGAAAAATAAAATTAGGTAATAATTTTACAAGTTGTAAGAAAGGACTGGACATTATCCGCCGCCTCCACAGCCGCCGCCTCCACAGCCACCTCCGCCGCAACCGCTTCCACCGCAACCGCTTCCACCGCAACCGCTTCCGTCATGCCCGCAGTCATGTCCTCCGTAACAGGGGTCAGACATATAAATAGGATAATAATATAAAAACAGATCATCATTGCCTGAACTGCTTTTTCCTGCACTGCTTTGTTCTTTGTATGATTTGTTAGCAGATGCGTCATTTTTTACAGGACAACCGTTGACATAAGTCATTAATTTTTGTCCTTTGAAAATGCGTTTCTTTGCCTTATCCCAAAATCCTCTTTGCTCTGGAAGGATAAAATCTTTATCAGTATCTAAATATACTTTTGTTATTATGTTCCTTCCGTCTCTTTTTGTTCTGAAACGTAAACGTTCTTCAAAATTAGAAAATTTGCTTACTGTATTATTAAGTGCAGAATCCTGTTTTATTATTGCTACCGTAATTTTTCTCAATGAGGCTTCTTTTTCTGATTGCTGTAAAGTTTTTATTATATCCGTTAATTCATTTTTTATTTTTTCATTATCCTGATAGGATTTTTCGTTAATAATGCCGATTGCTCTTTCTTCCATATGACGGCTTGCATAGTCATCAACTCTGATTGCACTGAAACTCACGGCGTTAGTTTTAGAGCGGCTGACAGAGTTATTTGTTTTAACGTAAGAGTAGGGGATTATTTTTCCTATCATTTATATTTATCCTTTCACATTACTTATTCATTTATTTAAAATACAAAAACGAAAAAAATTGCTGTTTATATTCCTTTTATTAACAAAGTTTTACAATGATAATAAATTTAATAAATAGGATATAATTGCAGACAGATAACAGTTTGTGGAGTAATATCACATTGAATAATCAGCCGTATAAACCATCACATTTATTGCTTCAATGGCATATTACCGACAGATGTAATCAAAAATGTTCACATTGTTATGTTGATCAATCAAAATGCAATGATTTAAGCTTTGAGCAATTAGTACAAATACTTGAGCAATTTGTAGATTTTCTTAAAAGTCATAAAAATGAAAATGGCAAAATTATCCGCGGACATATTAACATTACAGGTGGAGAACCATTTATCAGGAATGATTTTCTAAATTTACTTGAAATATTTGCTTCTTATCGGGCATATTTCAGCTTTGGAATTTTATCGAACGGCACTTTAATTGATTATTCTCTTGCTAAATACTTAAAAAAACTGGGGCCGTCATTTATTCAAGTCAGTCTTGACGGTTCAGAGGAAACTCACGATAAGATACGCGGAAACGGAAATTTTAGAAAAACTTTAAATGCAATAAAAATTCTTCATAAAGCAAATATAACTTCATTTGTTTCATTTACCGCAATGCGTTCAAATTTTCGGGAATTCGAACATGTTGTTAAAGCTGCAAAAAAAGCAAAAGCCTCAAGAGTTTGGTCTGATAGATTTATACCCATAGATATTTATGAAAAGTTGAGCAACGAAGTATTATCACCCGAAGAAACTCACGAATATATTTGTTTAATGAACTCAATTAGGCTAAAAGAGAAAAAAGCGTGGTTTAAATCTACTGAAATAAATATAAAAAGGGCACTGGACTTTCTAGAAACAAAAGAAACACCATATTCCTGTGCGGCCGGAAAAACATTAGTTACTGTTTTATCTAACGGAGATCTGTGTGCTTGCCGAAGAATGCCTATAATTGCAGGAAATTTAATGGATAGGGAACTTTATGATATATATTATAACAGTGAAGCTCTAATGAATTTGCGCAACATTCCAGAATATCCGAATGCTTGTCAATCCTGCTCATATGTGAAGGAATGCCAAGGGGGATTAAAATGCCTTTCGTATGCTTTAACAGGAAGCCCGTTTAACAGGGATCCCGGCTGTTGGTTGAAATTAAATGAATAAATTAGCTTAGTCTTTTATCCTTAGCTCTCCACCTGATAACTGCCGTTCCCCAGGTAAGACCTGCTCCAAAACCGCACATTGCGATAATTGAAGATGATTTAAGATTGTCTTCTTTTAAGGCATCGTGAAGAGCAATCGGAATAGATGCCGTTGAAGTGTTGCCGTATTTGCCGAGTTTAGCAATAACCTGTTCTTCTCTCAGATTCAATCTTTCAGTTACGGCAGAAATTATTCTCATATTAGCCTGATGCGGTATAAGATAATCTAAATCATCAATGGTTAAACCGGCAGATGCGAGTGCTTCAAGGACTGATTCCGGAACAACGTTGACGGCAAACTTATATATTTCTTTGCCGTTCATATAAACAAACTGTTCTTTAGGCTTGTTGGGTTTTACAAGCGGACAGTTCTTTCCGTTAACGGGAATTTTCAATTCGCCGGCTCTCGAACCGTCAGAATGAATATCTATGGACATAATGTCATTAATACCGTCCTCTGAACGCTGAAGGACAAAAGCCCCCGCTCCGTCACCAAACAAAACGCAAGTTGACCTGTCTGTCCAATCCAAAAATCTTGAGTGAACATCAACCCCGATTAACAGGACTTTGTTATAGGTACCGTTCATAATAAAGCTTTTTGCTATATTTAGAGCAAAAATCAATCCGCTGCAAGCCGCAACAACATCAAAAGCAACGGCATTTGTTGCTCCGATGGTTCCCTGTACTTCACATGCAGTGGATGGGTACAAATTATCAGGAAGGGAAGTTGCAACAATTAACAAATCAATGTCTTCGGCAGAAACTCCCGCGTATCCCAGGGCATCTTTAGCAGCTTTTGAGGCAAGTGAAACAGAGGTCTCATCTCCGCTTACAACATGTCTCTCGCTGATACCGGTTCTTGTTAATATCCATTCATCGTTTGTATCGACAATTTTGGACAAATCATCATTTTTTATTATGTTTTCGGGAACGTATTTACCGAGCCCTACAATGCTGACGGGATAAAAGTCCCTGTTTTTATACATCATATTCTGTTTAACTCATACATGTGAGAAATTTTACCGTTAATATCTTTTTCCACGGCTTCTTTTGCTACTCTAATCGCATTTTTTATGGCATGTGCCTTGCTTCCGCCGTGAGCAATAATACAAACTCCTTTTATTCCCAAAAGCAAAGCTCCGCCGTATTCCTGGTAATCAGCTTTTTTCTTGAGATTCATAAACGCGTCTTTAGCTATAAATGCGCCGAGCTTTGCTTTGAAAGAAGAATTCAGCTCGTCTTTAAGCATTTTCATAATCATTCCGGCAACGCCTTCGGCAACTTTTAGGGTTATATTACCGACGAAACCGTCGCAAACAACGACGTTGCTGACGCCCATGAAGACTTCTCTGCCCTCAACATTTCCGATAAAATTAATGTTGTCCTGATTTTGAGCAAAAAGCTTGTATGTATTCTGCGCCAACGTATTCCCTTTGCTTGATTCTCCGCCGATATTTAAAATTCCGACCGATGGGTTTTCAACTCCTATAATATAAGAAGAAAAGATACTGCCCATAATAGCAAATTGATAGAGCATATGCGGTTCGCAAGTGCTGTTTGCTCCCGCATCCAAAAGCACAACAGGCTTGTCCATACTTGGAAACACAACGGCTATTGCCGGTCTGTCAATACCGGGAAGTCTTCCCAATCCAAAAAGGCTTGCTGCCATTGCCGCACCGGTGCTGCCCGCTGAAACAAAAGCGTGCGAAATCCCTTTTGCAACAGAATCAACACCGACAACAATCGAAGAATTTTTCTTTCTTCTTATGGCAACACCCGGAGGTTCATCCATTTCGATGACTTCTTCGGCTGGAGTGATACCTATGTCTAAGCCTTTTATATCATATTTTTTGAGCTCGGCATTAATTTTATCAGGTTGACCAACGAGCTGAAGAGCAACATTATATTCTTTTGCCGCTTCAACAGCACCTTTTACAACTTCCAACGGGGCATAATCACCGCCCATTGCGTCTATTGCAATTGTTATAGTCATATTTATTATTTATTCTTTATTCTTGTGCTTTTTTACTGGCGGTATCACCTGCATATTGTCCGCAAAAACTGCATACAGTATGGGTTAATTTCATTTCGCCGCAATTTTTACATTTGCCCAATGAAGGCAAAGTTGCTTTCCATTTGGCTCTTCTATGTCCTTGAGCGCACTTACCCGCTTTTTTCTTTGGCGTTGCCATGATTTATAGTCTCCTGTCCATGCATTTACTTAATTATTAACCAAACATAACCTTTTTGTAAATCAGTTGTTTTTCTGATGATTAAAAAGGAAATTAATTTTTTTATTTTTCTTCCGATAATTTCTTGAAGATTTCCAATCTCGGATCAACATCATTTTCTTCAAATGATGGGGCATATGTCCCGATACCTTTGCAGCCCGAGCCGCAAACCCTTTTAAAAGGCATGTTCAAAACTATTGTTTGATAAACTAAGTCTGATATGTCAATTTCTTTTTCATCATTTAAAACTTGAGCAAAATCATCATCGTCTTTTAATTCAATTTCTTTAGAATTTTTCTCAATATCAACGGAGGGAGTTTTAATAAATTTTTCCTTAACATCGGCAGTCATGAGATATTCAAAATCTTCCAGGCATCTGTCGCACTGAAGAATTATTTTAGCTTCGATTTTTCCTTGGACCTCAGCTCCGTAAGGCGCTAAAGAAATTTCAATTTCACCCGTAACTTTATCGGATTCAATGTCGGGAATTTTTTCGCAAAAACTTATTTTCAGGGTTTGGTTCGGCTTATATTCCAAATCGTTTAAATTTACCTTCAATTAAATTGTCCTTATTGTTTTTTTAGATTTATTATTCTTTGTTTGGCATCAGAAAATCTGTCTGCTCCGGGTATTTCTTTAAGGAATTTTTCATAAGCATTTATTGCTTCGGCATTTTTACCCATGCTTTCCAAAATTATCCCGAGATTATAATAAGCCTGATAATAAGAAGGTTTTAATTTAATGGCTTTTGAAGTCGAGTCGTATGCTTCCTGATATTTCCCCAGTTCTTTATAAGCCATTCCAAGCCCGATATATGCTTCATAGAATTTAGGATTTTGTTTAATTACAACATTGTAATAATTCACGGCTTCGTTATAATTGCCTGCAACGAGCATTGCATTTGCTTTTGAGTATGTATCGGATGCAGAATCAGAAAAAGTCGGCTGATTTATGCAGAGCATAATTAAAAATGATAAAAAAAATAAAACAGCTAAACCTTTTTTCATTTAAATACCTCATTTTTATTTTAAAATGGCGGCTATCTGATAAAAATATACATCAAATTTTAAAAAATAATCACTTTTTTGTAAATGTTCTATATGTTTTTCCGACGCACTATTATTAAAACTATTGTGTTTTGTCATCTTTATTTAGTTTATAATACGCACATAAAATATTATTTAATATTAAAGATGAGGTAAATAATTTTGTGCGGAATAGTCGGATATATAGGGAATAAAAAAGCCGTTGACGTTTTGCTCAGCGGACTTACAAAACTTGAATACCGCGGTTACGATTCCTCAGGAATAGCTTTGTGGGCAAAGGACAAAATTAAAATTTATAAAGCCGAAGGCAAACTGGGCAATCTCAAAACCCTTATAGACAGCAACGGAATTAATCAGCTGGAAAGTACGATAGGCATCGGGCATATCAGATGGGCAACGCATGGAGTGCCCAACGAAACCAATGCGCATCCTCATTTAAGCTGCTGTAAAAAACTTGTCCTCGTCCATAACGGAATTATAGAAAATTTCAAAACTTTAAGAGAGGATTTGCTGAAAAAAGGGCATAAATTTGTTTCGCAGACAGATACAGAAGTGCTTGTGCATTTAATTGAAGAAACTTTAAAAGATTATCCGAATCTCACTGATGCTGTAAGGAATTCTCTAAAAAAAGTCGTCGGCGCTTATGCCTTGAGTATTTTTTATGCGGATAATCCCGACAGACTTATTGCTGCAAGGAAAAACGCTCCGCTTATAATCGGCATCGGCGAGAATGAAAACTACATAGCAAGCGATGTACCCGCCATTCTGGAATACACAAAAAAAGTAATTTATCTTGACGATAACGAAGTTGCAGAAGTTTATAAAAACAGCGTGAACGTATATAATCTCGACGGCTGCAGAGTAGATAAGAAAATTGAGCTGATACCGTGGGAGCCCGTTGCTCTGAGCAAAATGGGCTACAAGCATTTCATGTTGAAAGAAATTCACGAACAGCCGGATATAATCCGCCAAACATTGAGTGGTAGGCTTATAACCTGTGACAAACCCGTTCAGCTGAACGAAGTGAAACTAAGCAAAAATAATCTTAAAAACCTCAACAGAATACAGATTATCGCTTGCGGAACATCTTTACATGCAGGTCTGATAGGCAAAAACCTCATTGAAGATATGATAGGAATTCCGGTTGATGTTGAAGCTTCAAGTGAATATATTTACAAAAAACCCATTGTTGACTCTAATTCGCTTGTAATAGGAGTATCACAGTCGGGAGAGACCGCTGATACCATTACTGCTATTAATATGGCAAAAGCCAAAGGCGCTCATATTCTGATTATCACAAACAGAATAGATTCAACCATGGCAAGACTGGCGGACAGCCTATTGCCGATAAACGCAGGCATTGAAGTCTCTGTTGCAGCGACCAAATCCTATACGGCACAGCTTCTTGCCTTTTATTTGCTCGTCCTGTATCTTGCAGAAACCAAAGGAGTCATTTCACGCGAAGACAGCACAAAGTTCAAGCAGGAACTTCTTTCGCTTCCTCAAAAAGTTGAAATAATCTTAAGCAACCGTGAACCTATTAAAGCATGTGCCAGAAAATTCCATGCTACAAGGGATTTTATTTACATAGCACGGGGCATTAATTTCCCCGTTGCGTTAGAAGGGGCATTAAAACTCAAAGAAATAAGCTATATAAATGCAACAGGTTATCCGGCAGGTGAACTTAAACACGGACCGATTGCCATGCTTGATGAAACCCTGCCTGTCCTTGCCATACTTGTACCCGGCAAGGTTTATGACAAAGTGTTGTCAAACAGCGAGGAAGCAAAGGCAAGGGATGCAAAGCTGATTGCTTTAACATCTGCGGATGATGCGCATTTGGCAGCGATTTTTGATGATGTATTGACTATTCCGCCGGTTGATGAGGTTTTCTCTCCTGTTTTAACAACGATACCGCTTCAGCTTTTGGCTTATTACATAGCTGAGTTTTTAGGCAAAGATGTTGACCAGCCGAGGAATTTAGCCAAATCTGTTACGGTGGAATAAGGTTTTTGAAAGTGATAATGCCTTTGATGAGTTATTATATTGAACTAAAGTATCATAGGCATAATTTTTCGGTTATCTCCAAATAGATTTCTTTTTTGCTTATAATTATTTTAAGCTTTATTAAAAGGTGAATAACGGATGGCAATGAAAATATATCGAGAAATTAAACCGGATTTACTTATCAGATGTTCATTAGCGCTCGGTATGTTTGACGGAATACATTTGGGACATCAAAAAGTTATTGCGGAAGCAGTAAATAAAGGGGATTTTTTTGAAGCAATACCGGCAGTTTTGACTTTCAGCTCGCATCCCAATCTTATAACGGCAAAAACGCCGGTTAAATCCATTACGTCGCTTGACGACAAACTGGCAATCATGGAATCTATGGGGATAAAAGCCGCTCTTGTGGTCGATTTTACAAGAGAATTTTCTCAAATAAGCGCGTACGACTACATAAAAAATATTCTCAGCGGATCGCTCCACGCCGTAAACATTACGGTCGGGTACAATCACAGGTTTGGCAAGCAAAAGACCGGCGATAAAAATATTCTTAAAACCTATGAAAGCGTTTTCGGATATTGTCTGTCGGTCATACAGCCGGTACTTATTGACGGGCATACAGTCAGCAGTTCTGCTGTTAGAAAGTTTATTTCTTCAGGCGATGTTGAAATTGCGGCAAAATTTTTGGGACGGGATTTTTCCGTAAGAGGCAAAGTAGTTAAGGGCAAAGGCAGAGGAACGGCTATGGGTTTCCCGACGGCTAATCTTTTGACAGACAGAGATATTATTATTCCTCACTCGGGGGTTTATTTCGGAATAGTCTGCATTGAAGGAAAAGAGTTCTATTCTGCCGTAAATATCGGAAAAAGACCGACTTTTGGGGATTTAAAGCAAAATCTTATTGAAGCTCATATTTTTGACTTCAAAGGCGAACTGTACGGCAAAGAATTAACTCTGACTTTCGTAAAAAAGATTAGAGACGAAATTAAGTTCGTTACGGAACAGGAACTGGCAGAACAGATTAAGACTGACTGCGAAGCCGTAAAAAATCTTTCAAAAGAAAAAAGATTACATGTTCTGGACAGTGTTTGATTTAAAAGCCATTTTAATAAACATGCAAACCCTCATGGGGATTGAAATTAATCAGTTTTGAAGATATACTTCAACGCAAGTGCTGTTATGTTTAAGTTAAAATTTGTGTATTATAAGAATTTAATTTTATGAAAATTTTCAACAGCCAGGTAATTATTATCGGAAGCGGAATAGCAGGATTGTATTCAGCTATAAAGCTTGCCGAAAAAAAAGTAAATGTTCTTCTTATAACAAAATCAAACTTAAGAGAAAGCAATTCAAGATACGCTCAGGGCGGAATTGCGGCTGTGCTGCCGGAAAATCTCGAAGACTCGGTTGAACTGCACGTTCAGGATACCATTAAAGCCGGTGCAGGATTAACCGACGAAAACGTGGCGAGGTTTATTTCCGAAAACAGTGCCGAAGTTATAAGAGACTTAATTAAATACGGCGTGAATTTTGACAAGGATTACAAACACAAAATTGCCCTTACCCTGGAAGCTGCACACAGCATAAGAAGAATACTTCATTCCGGCGGAGATTCAACGGGCAGGAGCATTGAACTTGCCTTGTGTTCCATGGCGGAAAAGAGTCCTTATATAAAAATTTACCGCAATACTGCCGCAGTTGACCTTCTGATTGACAACAGCGGTTACTGCAGAGGCGTTCTTGTATTTAATGCAGATAAATACGAATATGAAGCTCTGTTTTCTTCTGCCGTTGTAATAGCATCAGGAGGAGCAGGACAAGTTTATTCAAATACCACAAATCCGAAAATCGCAACCGGTGACGGCATTGCTCTTGCTTACAGAGCCGGTGCCGTTCTTCAGGATATGGAATTTATTCAGTTCCACCCCACGGCATTAAATATAAAAGATGATGACACGAGATTTTTGATTTCAGAGTCCGTTAGAGGTGAAGGCGCAAGGCTTTTAAACTCAAACCGGCAGGAATTTACCCACAAGTATGACCCCAGAGGTGACTTGGCGCCAAGGGATATTGTTGCCAGAGCAATTTTTTATGAGATGAAGGCTACAAATTCAAATTTTGTATATCTTGACACAACAGCTATTGAAAAAGAACGTTTAATTAATAGATTTCCGCATATAATTGAAGTTTGCAAAGACCATAATATAGATGTTTTCAATGAGCCTATACCTGTTTCACCTTCTGCTCATTATATTATGGGCGGGATTAAAATTAACATGCACGGTTTAACATCAATCCCCAATCTGTTTGCTGTAGGCGAAGCCGCATGCAGTTCGCTTCACGGAGCAAACAGGCTTGCAAGTAATTCTCTTCTGGAGTGTGCGGTGATTTCCGGTGAAACGGTAAAATACCTTACAGACCGTTATCTTTCGGATGAAATCTACATCGACAGCGATATAAACAATGTAATTAAACGCTATGACAATAATAAAGAGCCGGAAGGCATTTATACATCGGATGCCTTAAAGCTTTTAAAACAGCAGATGTGGCAAAATGTCGGGATTGTCAGAAGCAGAATCGCAATCGAAAAGGCATTAAAAGCAATTGAGGAACTTAATGCGCTTTTTAACTGCGAATATAAATGCTCAAATATTGAAGAATACGAATACAGAAATCTCCTGACTATTGCTAGACTTATAACACAATCTGCGCTTGCAAGAGAAGAAAGTAGAGGAGCTCATTTCAGGGAGGACTACTCTTATGAGCTTCACGATGCTAAGCATAGCTTTATCCGGAGAGAAAAAAAGGCGGAGCAGGATGTATTATCTTCAATATAGCCTATTATTTGAGGATTTTATAAAACAATCACTCAAAGAAGACATCGGATACGGGGATATAACAACCTCAGCCGTAATAAAGTCTGACAAAAGAATAAAAGCGGTTCTTAGGGCAAAGGAGGATTTTATCCTTTGCGGTTTGCAGGTTTTTGAAACGGTTTTTAAGCTGTTGGACAAGGAAATAAAATTTTCCGCGAAATTTAAAGACGGTGACAAGGTAAAAACCAACGAAATTATCGGAGTTATTGAAGGCAAGGCTACTGCTATATTGACAGGCGAGAGAACAGCTCTGAATTTTATCCAGAGAATGAGTGCAATCGCAACCTGTACAAACAAATTCGCAAAAGCCGTTGAGTCCTACGGAGCAAAAATTGCGGATACAAGAAAAACCACGCCCAATTTCAGGGTTTTTGAAAAATATGCCGTTGTAACAGGCGGAGGATTTCCTCACAGATTTGGGCTTTTTGACTGCGTAATGATAAAGGACAACCATATCAAAGCCGCAGGAGGAATTACTCATGCTGTTAAGGCAGTACGCGAGGGAATTTCGCATACAACAAAAATTGAAGTCGAGACAGAGAATTTAAAAGAAGTAAAAGAAGCCCTTGAAAATGTTGTCGATATAATAATGCTTGACAACATGACACCCCAGGAAGCCTCAGAAGCGGTCAAAATAATAAATAAAATGGCGATAACCGAAATCAGCGGCAGAATTAATTTGGACAATATTTCCGACTACGCCAAAACCGGTGTAGATTATATCTCAACAAGCGCAATAACCGCCAAAGCAGGAACGGTTGATATAAGTCTGGATTTTGAATAGTTATATATCTAGTTATTGGCGAGTTCTAAATAAAATTGTAAAACTTTTTTAATAAATTGTATTTGGAAGGCAATTAATTTTTTCAGGGTTTTTTATTCTATTGAGAGTAAATTATGGAGATATTATTCATGTACATTGCACCTGTAAGAATTAATTTAGTTAATAGTTTTAATGAACCAAATAGAAATCAAACATCATTTAAAGAAGCACCCGCTGTTGTAGTTGCTGAGTCCGCATTAAACATAGTGACACGTGAGAATTTTTCAAGAGAAGCCGCTTTATACAAGGCAGCATGGGGCGACACTGTTAAATATGCCCAAGACGTTGCAAATAAAGCATTAGAAAGGGATGATTTAAAAGTTGTTAATTGTTGTTTAGGCTATGTTGTAAAGAAAATTCCTCAACTTAAAAAACCGGAAAAGCAGGAAGCCGCCTTATTTGCTTTCAAAGATATATTTAATAAAGTTGCTGAAAAAGGCAAAATAAATGAAATATTGTCTCAGCTGAATGCTTTGCTTGATAATACCCTATTTGCATCAAGAGGAATGGACGACTTGTTTGAAAAAGCAGGAATGTGGCAAGTTTTGGAACAATTGATAAATAAAGCAACAGCAAATAACATTGATAAATTGTTTACCGAAAAAATTGCGTCTAAATTAAATCCTGAAGATTTTAATATAAATGCTGTAAAAATTACAGATCTTATTTCTAAAGGATACAGAAATGAGAATAATTTGGAAAAAGCAGAAATGTATTTTGATAAATTACTTCCCTTAATTAATAAAAATGGAGATATCAATGAAATAATTTCCTCAAATGGAAAAGAACTCGTAGGAAAATTGATTGAGGCAAATGATTATATCAAAGCTCAGAAAATTGCGGAAAGTTTGCTTCCCATAATTGACAACGAAGGTTATGGAGCTAACAACTGGTGTGTTATTAGGACTGTATCGAATTTAATTAAAAAACAAATTGAAACGGATAATATTCAGCCAAATACTCAGAAAATGATTAAAGCAGTAGACATCAAATGGGATCGTCTTGAAAGTCAGCGAACAGGTGGAAGCTTTAGTAATGACCGTCATGATCTTCAAGAATTCATTAAAGATCAAATGAAACAAATTCGTGAAATGCTTCTGGAAAAAGCTAAGAATTATACCCTGGCATAGCCGACAATTTGTAAAACTAATTAAAACAGCTCTTTGAGCATCTCTGAGAGTTTGTAAGTTGAAATCCCAACAACGTTTGTATAGCACCCGCAAATGGATGTTATAAACGAACTGGCATAACCCTGAATGCCGTATGCTCCTGCTTTGTCCATCGGCTCGCCCGTTGCAATGTAGTCTTCCATTTCTTTAAGGCTCAGTTCTTTAAAAGTCACTTTGCTCTCAACAGATTCGATGCTTTGAGTGTGTTTTTCAGTATCTATAACTGCAATAGACGTCACAACCGTATGCGTTCTTCCGCTCAAAAGCGAAAGAATCCTGACCGCATCATCTTTATCTTTTGGTTTGCCGAGAATTATCCCGTCTATTACCACAACTGTATCAGCTCCGATTATAAACGCAGGGGAATTGACTTTTTTGCTGACGTCAAGAGCCTTTTCCAGCGCGAGATTTTCGACCAGATCTTTTGAATAAGGACCGTTTTCGATGTTTTCTTCAACCTCTGAGGTTATTATTTCAAATTCAAGCCCCATTTTCTCCAGAAGTTCTTTTCTTCTGGGAGATGCGCTTGCAAGGATTATTTTTTTAATTTGTTTCATTTAGTACACTTTTCTGATTAATTACACTTTACTTATCGTATAATTATTTTACTATCTACATGGTTTTCAATGATAAAAACCTTTGATATTGACAGAGGGACAATTTCTGTCATACCATGCAGATTGGAACCCCTCACGGCGACATGGCCAAGTGGTAAGGCAGGAGTCTGCAAAACTCTCATCCCCGGTTCAAATCCGGGTGTCGCCTGTCTAATTTTCAACCGAGGGCAATTGGCGCAGTTGGTAGCGCACTTGATCGACATTCAAGGGGTCGCAGGTTCGAGTCCCGCATTGCCCAGATAAACCGCCAGAGTTGATTCTCAGGCGGTTTTTGCTGTTTGGTCAATTGATGATTTGAAATTTATTACACACGTTTAAAGCATTTTTACACAGTTTTGAGTACAAAATCCTTGGTTGCTGTACCCTTTTTGTTGTGTGGTTTTCGGCGATTTTGAGTACACAAAATTACTCAAAATTACACATTTTTTTAGTGCTTTTTTTATGAGGGTTTTTGCGTTTATTAAGAAGTTATTATAATCGCCTTTGGGGAGGCTGTTTTGTAGGATAATTCGGTTTCTTATCATAATTTGTTACCTTTTATATTTATTATTGCAGTTTATACTGCTGATATTACTATTATAGCAGGGTTTAGTGCATCCATGCGGACCCAAATTGTGGCCGTTTGGCTACAAATTTTTTGTTTGTTTTGGTGTGAAAAACATTCAAAGGGTTGCTGGTTCGAAATCAATATTGCCTGCCACTATTTATTAGGCTTTCAATGACTTAACAGAAGGCCTTTTTAGCAAAAAATGAGAAATTGCCACAAAATTGCTATGCTTTAAAAATCCCAACTTTTTTTGTATTATTTTCAAAATAATACTTTTAAATCTGAAATAATTATTCAAAGATGGTTGTATATTTGTAGTAAGCATTAGTTTATAAAAATAGGTGGATTATGATAAAAAAGTTTTTTCTGGCATTAGGGATAATCCTATGTTTGATTTCTACAGCTTATGCTGAAAGTATTAAGTTTGATGGTAAAGATTATGAATTAAAATTTTCTACTAGTGATGCATTAAGTGGTGGCTGCATCAATGAATACATACCTAAAAATCAAAACTTGAATAAATGGGTAGAAATGATAGCTATTCATACTCTTCCTAATGTTTCAGATCCCAAGCAATTTGCACAAAATTTGGGAAATATTGTAAATAAAAAATATGGGACTAAAACTTATTTAATAATTAATAAAAAAGGGAATATGGCTGTATTAAGTTTTATTTTGCCAAATAGTAATAGAGGCTCTCAGTTTCTTGAATACAATCTTTGGAAATACAAAAAACATAATAATGGTGGTATAATTGGTTTACAGTATGCAAAAAGAATTTATATTAAAAAAAATACAAATTTGAATTTGGTTGCTAAAGAGTTTTCAAAGAATCACCCTATTTGGGTTAACAAAATAATTGAAATGCCATACCCTAAACTTCAAACAAAAAATATTCACATAAACTAATTCAATTTAGGTCCCTATTTTTTAAATTCATTTCGACTTCAAAAAAGATATTAAATGTTTTATTGCCTTGATTATGAACTTCCGAGACAAGGTAATTGTGATCTGCCCGGAGTTGTTTAAGTTGATTTGCGTTTTAGTGGGACAATATATAATTCCCACCTTGAATAATACCCACGTTATGCTATACTAATATTAAAACAAATAGGAACTTTGATTATGGCAATGTCCAAAAAGTATTTAAATGAAAAATATTTAAAACCGGATTCTAAAGGCCGCATTACAATAGGCAATGCGGCAAAAAATGTCAGCAGTTATAAAGCCTTCTATAACGAGGATGGAACTATTATACTCGAACCGCAAATAGAGATTCCTGCGTCTGAAGCTTGGCTCTATCAGAACAAAGATGCTCTTAATGCCGTAAAAAAAGGCTTACAAGATTCCGCAACCGGAAAAGTAAAAAGTCGCGGAAGCTTTGCTCAATATCTAGATGATGAGAGATAATAATGGGGTTTGAATTACTTTTTACAGATCAGGCAGATTCTGATTTGAATAAACTTGAAGCTGATAAAAGTCTTGAAAAACGGTTAAAAGCAGTAAATAAAGCTCTTGGATATTTGGAAATCAATCCGAAACACCCGAGTTTAAATACTCATGAATTTAATTCTTTAACAAAATTATACGGAATTAAAATCTATGAAGCATATGCAGAAAATAACACTCCTGCGGCTTATAGAATATTCTGGCATTACGGACCGCTTAAAAAGCAAATTACAATCATTGCAATAACTCCGCATCCTTAAGATGATTCTATTAATCAGCAACAAATTTATTTTTTAAACAACTATGTAACACAATTTTTTCTCAGCCATTTTTCAATCTCTTTGTATTCAAAATTATGATTCTCATATAAAGCTGAGATGTAGCTGACAGCTTCATTTACATCAACTTTTAACTTACAGCCGTTCATACATAAAAAAGTATAGGTAACGGCAAAAGCAGTTCTCTTGTTGCCGTCAATAAAAGGATGATTTTGAGACAGACTTTCCCACAGAGCTGCCGCTTCCTGAATAATATCTTCATAATAACCGGTCTGCGGACGATATAATGCCGCCTCCAATGCTCCCGCATCACGCAATCCGTGAGAACCGCCGTATTTATCAATGAGGATTTTATGGATGGTTAAAACTTCTATCGTTGTTAAGTATTTAGTCATTTTGCTAATTCTTTGTATAAGTCATCAAATTCGTCAAGACTCTTTTCAAAATGAACCATAACATGTTTTCTCGGTTTTGTTTGTTTTTTCTTTTCGACCAAATCTTCAAAAGCCTCGTTTACAAGCACTTGAAAATGTTTGCCTTCTTTTTTTGCAATCTCTTTAACTTCTTCGAGAAGATGTTCATCTGCCTGAGCCGAAAATTTTTTTAAGGTTTTTCCCATAAAGTTTAATACCTTGATTTTCCTGTTACTGCTAATTATAACAACAATTTCAAACCCTTTCAAGATATATCAAGACATTTCTTGATAATTTTAATATGCTCATTCTGCTTGCAGATTGGTCTTGCAATGTAACAAAATATTGCCGTTTTCTCCATAAACAAGATTTTTAAGTCAAAAAATTTTTTTATGCGTTTTTAATAAAACAGAATGGTTATTTTCTTCATGGAGTCGGTCTATGTTTGTGACAAACGCCCCAAATTTATTATATTTACACATCAGTAAATATAATTCTCAAAAAAATAACAAGGCTATTAACTCTTTTCAGGCGGCAAACTGTTTTCAAACAGGATACAGCTGTAATTCGTACAAAAATTTAAGCCTGCTTTCATTTAGGGGCTGCGAAATTAAACCTTCAAAAAGAATCATGAGTCCCGATTATGTAAATGCAAGATTTATTGATGAAATAAACAAAGCCAGATATTTATACGGAGATCAGGCTGTAATTGACCTCGGAATGGGAAATCCTGACCTTGTGCCGCCGGAAGAAGCCAAAATTGCCTTAAAAAACAGAGTTGATAACGTTTGGAGTCACAGATACAACTCTCCGCAGGGCGAATGGTTTTTCAGAAAGAAAGTTTCTGACTGGTTTGCAAAACGATTTGGAGTTGAAAACCTGAACCCTAATAGCGAAATAATGATGTCGGCAGGAGCATCTGACGCTATTGATATGATTTTTGCCGCATATACCGAAAAAGGGGATAAAATACTAATCCCAAATCCGGGATATTCAGTCTATAAAGACTTGCTTGCAAGGAATGATCTGAAGTGTCAGTCGTTAAATCTGTTTAAAGAAAACAATTACCTTCCCGACTTTGACAAAATATCAAAAGAAGATCTGAACGGCGTTAAAGGAATGATACTCAATTATCCCCATAACCCGACAGGCGTTTTTGCAACAAAGGAATTTTATGAAAAAGCGGTTAAATTTGCCAAAGAAAACGATCTTTTTATAATCCATGATTTCGACAATACTGAGCTGACCTACACGGGAGAAAAACCGATAGGTATTCTTCAGACGGATGGTGCAAAAGATGTCGCATTTGAGGTTCATTCTCTGAGCAAAGCGCATAATATGCCCGGACTGAGAATAGGTTTTGTTGCAAGTAACCCGAAATTTATCGGCGATTTGAAAAGCGCGAAACTGCTTTACAACAATAGTGTTTATACGGCAGTGCAGGCGGCGGCATGTGCGGCGCTTGAGGATAAAGAAAATTATATCGAAAAAGTCAATCAGGAACATCGAAACAGAAAAAATATCTGTATAGACAGGTTGAAAAAACTCGGCAGTGATGCAAAACCCACACTCGGAACGTATTATCTCTGGGTAAAAATCCCCGAAGGCTTTACTTCGGACGAGTTTTATAAATATATCCTTCATAAAGCAAACATAGCATTAACCCCCGGTACTTTATTCGGTGATAAAGGCGAAGGATTTGTCAGAATCGTAATGTCCGCAAATGCAGAAAAGCTTAATGAAGCGTTTGACAAAATCGAAAAAGCAAATATAAGGTTTGATACGCCCAAGAACAAATTGTCCGAAGCCGTTCAACAGGAAATAAAGGATATTTCCGAAGGCAGAATTAATGTTGAACCGAAACTAAACAGAGATTTGAATGAGTATAAAAAAGACCTGTCGGACAAATACAGCATTCTTTCTTCAAGATTTTCAAACAAACCCGAAAAATTAAAGGCATTCCTGCCTGATAAAGAAAGCGTTGAGAAACTTTCTCCGTATATTTTGAGAAACAATCAGAAAGTATATTTGCAGAATAATAAATTCACCACGTCGTGTATGGGAGAAATCAGGGAAATAATTCCTTTTAGTCCGGAAGAAAGCTATAAAGAGATTGATAATAACATAAATAACAGCTGGATGCCCTATGTGAAAGAACACAATTCAAATGCGTCCGTTTTGCCAGATTATATGCAAAGCAAATTCTATCCCGACGCGACTTATATAACGCTTTGGACTGACAGCAAGGACGAAGGAAAGACTTTACAGGGTGTAGTTAATGTGGAAGTTCAGGACGACGGGAACTTCTGGGTCAGAAGCCTGAATACCGCCCCGTGGAATCAAGGCAATCAACGTTTAATCCATGGCGCTGGAACAGCCCTAATGGCAAGAATTGTCGGATTATGCATTGAAACAAACCGTTTCCCTCTGATGCTTGCTTCAATGCCAAACGATGAAAACGCAAAATTCTACAAAGACATAGGAATGAAAAAAATCGGTACCAGACTTATCAAGGGCAAAGAATGCCCTGTTTACAAGCTGGATAAGGAAAATGCTTTAAAATTCATGGAAGAATACGGCAGGTATCTAAGTTTTTAATTAAGGATAAGATAAGAATTATATGAAAGTAACCGGTTTGCAATTCCCCCATTTTAACTCCCCCGTAAATGTTTTACGTCATAAAGCAAGCCCTTCATTTGTCTATTCAAGAGATTCGATCTGTTTCAGCCAAACTTCGTCAACAATAAAAACACAAGGCGAACTGCCAAAGGACATAAAATTGGAAACAATTATCAATCTCTCAGAGCGCAGCAATACGCCGGGGATTTTAGACGTAATTGACACGGGGTACTTGGCACAGGTTTTTAAATATCAGCCTCCGGGGAGTAAAAATATATATGCGGTAAAAAAAGTCTGGAATGAAGAACAAACGAAATGTATAACAGCAAACCCCGTTGAGCAGCTTTGCACTGAAGCAAAAGTATATAAAAGACTGGAAAACAAAGGGGTAAACATCCCGCCTTTTTATTATTATCAGGGCGATTTTTCCGGTAAAAAAGGCTCTGCAAATAATAATTTTATAGTTATGGGCTGGCTTGACGGAAAATTTGTTTCGAATGAAGGGACTTTTTATGATTTTGACTTAATTGATAAAGGTAAAATTCAGGATGTCTTTAATTTAATCGATAAATTTGACGAAAACGGCGTCTTTCATAACGATTTGTGGTCTGCAAATATTTTATTCAACGGGAAAGGTGCTTATGCGATAGATTTTAACAGAGCCGGTTTCTTTAATCCTAAACAGGACTACGAAAGCACTAATCTGGACAGCTTCAAAGAAAGGTTTTTGTGGAGATATTATTCCGATATTTATCATCGGTCAGATGATAATATGCAAACAAGAGAACAGAAATTACTGGATATGTACCGCTATTGCCTTGGACTCGAATCCGGCTTGCTAAAGAACAGGGCAAATCTTGTTTCGGATGAGAACGGAAAAGCTGAAATACTTTTGGCAAAGGCTGCAGAGCTTGATAAACTGACCGAAAATACATCCGAGCTGATAAAAAGAGCTGTTTCTGAAATTTATAAATCTGACTTAAGATGCGGCAGAATTTATTCGAAATACTTTGAATTTAAAGATATTGAGGCAAAACTTTTATTTGAAAGAGCTAAAATTATCAGGCAAAATCACCCCGATATCCTGCCCGACGAAATTAAAATGCTTGATGCCAACATTTCCGTGGTCGAAAAGCTCCATGATATTATGGAGAAGCACGATGAAACGACAGTTGGAAAAAACTTGCGAATGTTTAAGGCAATGCGCGTAACTCTGGATGATGCGAATGCCTATTGCGAGAGAGAAAAACAGGAAGTTTATTATAAAAAGTTCAGCAGATTCTGCGATATTAATATAAAATTCCTTGAAGAACTTCAAAAAGGTAATAAAGCCGTAGCAAAAGCTGTTCTTGAACAGCCGGACAACAAACAGTTCTTCAAAGAAACCAAGATGATGCATCCTTATTATAATGACCTGCTGAAGCTGGTTGATTAAGCTTTTATTTCTTTTTCTGCGATATCTTTGCGGATCGTTCAGCATCTTTCTTCAAAGAACAAATGACATATGAAGCAAAGATTTTGCATTTCAAACGGCTAAACAACAGAAAAATCGGCAGATAAAGCGCATTCAGCGGAAAAAGAAAAGAAAAGTAGTCTGTTGAATAATGCACGGTCTCAGTTTTAAGCGAAAAACCGCAGGTTTTGTAAAAATTTATCAGGTTGTTGTTAAATGCTCTGCAGTTTTTGTAATATGCCGGAAAAACCCCTATTGCATCTCTTTGGGAGCTTAAAGCTCTTATTATCCTGCCTGTAAGTCTCTCGGGTACTAGCTTATTGAACACAAAAGCCGGCTCAAATAAGGCGGGATAAAAGTGTACTGCAATTCCGTTTGGTTTTAAGCAATAGCAAATCAATTTATGCGTGATTTCCGGCTTGTTAATATGCTCCAAAAACATCTTTGATAAAACCAAATCAAATTTTTGCCGGAAGTCTTTTAACTCTTCTTTATAATTTGCGTCCGTAGCATCATAGATAATACATGAATCATTAAGAGTATTGTTTCTCAGTTCTTCTTCACTGATATCCAGTCCGGTCAGCTTAACGTCGTATTTATTTTTAAGTTCGTCAGTTAAAGACGAGAACTTGCCGGCACCTATTTCCAAAACACAAATTTTTTCTTTTGGATTCTTTTTACTGCGAATTTCTTCAAGTTCTTTTGTCAGCAGACTTTTATAATTGTTCCAAGCATTGTCGGGACCAAAATTATCCGGTATTTTAAAATTCTTGTATAATATTTCCGAATAAGATTTTGAGATTTTTTTATTGAAGTCAAAAAATTTATCAAGAAGACTTTGTGTCATTTTATAAATATTTATTGTTTAAAAAATAAAAAGTATCATAACATTACAAAACCTGCATTAGACAATTGTTTTGAGATTTTTGCTATCATGCGAGATTAGAAACAGTTTCAAATTTTTTCACAGAAAACAACTAAGATTTTGTAAACTGCAAAATTCTTAACAAAAAACATCCCGCCGAATTGGCGGGATGATAATGGAAAATATGAAATTGCTTTTAATACATTGTAACTTTTGGACCTAAGCTCATTTTTAAATCATTTTCAACAAATTTTAATTGATCAGCAATCTTTGAATTATAGTTGTTTCTTAAAAATTCTCTTATTTTATCAAAGATTTTGTATACATTATTTTCATTACAGTGCTTTTCTGTTCTAAACTGCAATAAATTATGGAGATTGTGAATTATAGAGAACAAACCGTCATTGTTGGTGTTTTTCAAATAATAATCAGTTATTTTATCCAGAATCTGCAATTTTTTGTCAATCGGAAATTTTAGAACAAAAACGCCGTGATTGACTATATCATCAATCATTTGTTCGTTTTTAGCTGATATTACCGCATCAATCAATTTTTCAGCTATTGTATTAACCGTATCATCAGTCAGTTTATTCATATTTGCGATTAAAGTATTCCAGAATCTAAATAACAGTTCATCATTCGGTTTCTTTAGAGCAAAATCCACGGCTTTTTTAAAGATAATGCCATATTGTTCGGATGGAACATCATCAATGCGGTTTATAAAAGTTTCTGTTAAATCCGCACTGAATTCCTTCGGGTTTTTTTCAAAGAATTTGTTTAAAAACTGAAAACGGGAACTCTTTGGCAAAATACCGAAATCATCTGCAATCATTTTGTAAAGTTTCGGGTCATTTGAAGCAAGTCCGGTGACGTATTCAACGCTTTTTGTATATAATTCTTCTTTTTTTGTTTCGTTTTTGACAGAAAAAATAGCATCAAATGCCTTATTAACAAAATCCGAATCTAATGGCTGAGGGCTTGGTTCAAAAATCTTGCTTAAGAATGAATATTTTTGGTCATCTGTTAAATAACTTCTCTTTGCCAAAATTTTCTCGAATAATTTCAAATCATTTTTTTGAACTGCAAAATCAATAATATCAGTTACAAGAGTGTTTTTCTTATCTACATGCTCTATACAAGATAATGCTTTAGATTCAAATATATCTCCAATTAATTCACTGTTTGTTTTCTTTTTGGCTAATTGAAGCAATTCATTAAGAATGTTAAATTTGACCTCTTCATCAGATATGTTCGTTAAATTATCTACAAGCAATTTTATATGTTTTGGAACCAATTCAATTTCTTTAATTACGGGAAGCACAATATTTTCGGCAAAAAGAGCATTGACTTTATCTTTATAAGGAACGAAGTTAAGAAAACCTTCAATACCTTCCCCTTTATTAGCAGATAAGTTGCACTGTATGGGTACTAAAAGAGTTTCTTGTATTTGATCTTTGTTCAATAAGTTTTTTGACACAATTTCCTGAAATACATCAGTTCTGAAATCATGCTCCCATTGCTGAATTTTTTCACCCAAGTTATTCAGGTTTTTGGGGTAATATTTTGAAAATTTTGTTAAAATTTCAGCAAATTCAGAACTCTTGTAGCCTTCCCTTGGAAGTTCGTCTATTGCTGCTATTAAACCGTCAAATATATTTATTACTGTGGGCTTATACCTATCAGAATCTTTAGAGGCTTTATCCAACAAATAATTATAATTATCGAATTTAACATTATCAGAGGTTAACTTTTTTATATATGCAGCTATTGCTTTTGGAACTTCATTAAACTTTTCGGGCTTAGCTTTTTTGTACAGAGCATATACACCATCCAAAGCCTTTCTTTCAAAAAAACCGGGACCGGTAAAACTTACATTGTCTTTATTTATTGAATAATTCGAGACAATCTGATTTTTTTTCTGATACTGACTCTTATTAACTGCTGCATGATTTACAGGTGTTACTCTCATAAAAATATTCCTTGTTTTATAACTCTTATTTGCTTAAAAACCCTGAATAAAAAAAATTGCCAATCAGATAGTAAATATGAAAAATTATTAACAAAAAACATCCCGCCGAATTGGCGGGATGATAATGGAAAATATGATTTTTTTACCCTTCGTACTTCTTAAATATCAAAGTTGCGTTATGTCCGCCGAATCCAAATGAATTCGACATAACACATTTTAGATTGTCTGCTTTTCTTGCCTTGTTAGGTACATAATCAAGGTCACATTGCTCATCAGGGTTGTCCAGATTTATGGTCGGGGCAATTATTCCTGTCTGAAGAGCTTTAATACAGACAGCCGCTTCAACAGCACCTGATGCACCCAGAAGATGCCCTATCATGCTCTTTGTTGAGCTGACAAGAAGTCCTTTCTTGGCGTAGTCACCGAAAACTCTTTTAATGGCAAGTGTTTCCGCGATATCACCAAGAGAAGTACTTGTTCCATGCGCATTAATATACTGCACATCAGTGGGTTTTAATTCTGCATCTTTAAGGGCAGTTTGCATAGACCTTGCCGCGCCGTCACCGTCGGCACAAGGGGCAACTATGTCATTTGCATCCGCAGTTGCGCCGTAACCGACAAATTCCGCAAGAATATTTGCTCCTCTGGCAAGGGCATGGTCTAAACTCTCGAGTATAAAAATCCCCGCGCCTTCCGACATTACAAAACCGTCTCTGTCTTTGTCAAAAGGTCTGCTGGCTTTTTCCGGCTCGTCGTTTCTTGTGGAAAGTGTCCTTGCGCTTGAAAACGCCGCAATTGCAAGAGTAGTCAAAGGCGCTTCGCATCCGCCGGCTATCATAACATCGGCATCGCCCCATTGAATCGTCCTGAAAGCATCACCTAATGAATGGGATGCTGTTGCACAAGCGGTAACAACAGATTTATTTGGTCCTTTAGCATTGAACATAATGGAAATTCTTCCCGCTGCCATATCCACAATCATCATAGGCACTGTGAAAGGACTGCATTTGGACGGTCCTTTTTCGATTATCGCAAGATGATTTGTTTCAATTGTTCCGAGACCGCCTGCTGCACTGCCGACTATAACTCCGACTCTGGTTGGGTCTTCTTTTTCCATATCAAGACCGGAACTCTTCATGGCTTCCTGAGCGGCAACAAGACCAACCTGAGTGAATCTGTCCATCCTTCTGGCTTCTTTTTTGTCCAGATACAGTGATGCGTCAAAGTCAGGGATTTCTCCGCCTATTTTGACGTTATGATTGCTTACGTCAGTTATGGTTACTGTTTTAATTCCGCTTTTACCCTTTGAAACATTGTCCCAATAGGTATCTACACCAACACCAAACGGGCTTACTATACCCATTCCGGTAATAACAACTCTACGGGGGTTTTTAAGCATATTTTATTCCTGTAATTTAAGTAAATCTATTATGCGCTGTGGCTTTCGATATAAGAAACAGCGTCTTTTACCGTTGCGATTTTTTCGGCTTCTTCATCAGGAATTTCGATTCCGAATTCTTCTTCAAAAGCCATTACTAATTCAACGGTATCAAGAGAGTCAGCGCCAAGGTCAGCTGTAAAACTGGCTTCGGGAGTGACTTCATTCTCAGCTACGCTAAGTTGTTCTACTACTACTTTTTTTACTCTGTCGAGAACGGCATTACTCATTTTTGTCTCCTCATGTTAAATATCAACTGTTTGAGTTTCAGTTAAATTTTACTCTAATTTTTACATGATTTGATTATTATTAAAAAAGCCTTCAGATGTCAACATCTATTGATTTTTTATAGTATTAGCCCTGAATAAAAGCTCTTTAGGGATTTTTGCTATTAATAATCCTTAATATTTTTGGATTTTGTTTTTTTGAGATGATTAGCAATCCGAGCAATTTTGCCGCAAAGATATTTGATTCATATTAAGGTAATGGTGACGAATAGTTAAACAGCTCATTTTTTCTATTTGTCACCGGTCCCATTAAAAAAGTTTTATGAGGTTATTGATTATGAAAAAATTTTTCTTGTTGATATTAATTCTTTCTTTTTTGTCTTTGACCGCGAAAGTTAATGCGCTGAATTCTATTCCTGAAGGCTACGGTGTAGCTTCAATATCGGTTAAAAACATAGATTTGGTTAGACCGGCAGGATTTATTTATGTCCGAACGGGCGAAACCTGGGCTAATGTCGAGAAGAAAAAAGGAATATACAACTGGGCTTCTTATGATGCAATGATAAACTCAATTATATCCAAAGGGCTTGTTCCCTTTATCATACTCGGGTTCAATAATCCGATATACGGAGCTGAAAGCGTCTTTACAGGAATCACAACAACAACACAGCGTAATGCTTTTGCAATGTTCGCTGCTGAAGCCGTAAAAAGATACAGAGGAAGAGGTATAATTTGGGAAATATGGAATGAGCCGAATATCGGTTATTTTTGGAAACCGGTGACAAGTCCGGAAAATTATGCCGCTCTTGTTAAAACAACCGCATCTGCCATAAGGCGGGTTGCCCCGGCTGAAATTGTAGTTGCAGGTTCTATGGCAACTGATAACAAAGTCCCGTTTTTCACGCTATGCGCAAAAGCAGGTATGTTAAAGTATATTGACGCGGTTACCATGCATCCTTACCGAAAAACCGCCCCTGAAGTAAACCTTGGACTCGCTTATAAACAAATAAGAGATATTATAAAACAATATAACCCTGCGAATCCCAATATCCCTATAATATCCAGTGAATGGGGTTACAGCACGGTATGGACAGGTATGAATGAAGCTAAACAGGCAAGCTATTTACAGAGATCTTTCCTGCTAAACAAGTATTACGGTATTCCGGTATCAATCTGGTATGATTACAGGGATAACGGAACTAATCCGACAAATCCGGAACATCATTTCGGAATACTCAGATATGACTACTCCAAAAAACCCGCTTATTCCGGTGCTTCTTCTCTGTTGGCGTTAATTAATAAAGCAAAATACATAAAAAGATTAAATTCGGCAGCTGATGACTATATTCTCGAATTTTCGGGACTTCCTAACGGAGCAAGATACTTTTTATGGACTTCTGCAGCTCCGCACTATATAACTTTAAACAACAAAAAAATATACATTACCAACAGTGTTCAAATGGCTAAATAAAAACAAAATTTACTTATTGAACCATTTTTTCACATAACCGTAGCCGATATTGCCGCTTTTTTCGGGGTGAAACTGAAAGGCGGTTATATTTTCGCACTCAACCGCGGCTGTGTAGTCGATATAATAGTTCGAATATGCTGAAATGACAGACTTATCCTGCGGATTTGCGTAAAAAGAATTAACAAAATAGACATAATCAGGTGTTAAAATCGAATTGTTTTCAGTAGGGATAAGCTGATTCCACCCTATTTGAGGAACTTTTCCCTGAGTGAATTTAATAACGCTGCCTTTTAATATACCAAGACCTTTAACACCGGGGGCTTCTTCACTCTCTTCAAACAAAACCTGAAGCCCGAGGCAAATACCGAGAAACGGAACTCCTGATTTTATTGTTGAAATCAAACTTTCGGTCAAATCTTTTGCTTCCAGAGCTGCCATAACCTGCCCGAAGTTCCCTACGCCTGGGAATATAAGCCTTTCGGAATTTATTATGTCTTCTTTTTTGTCGCTGATTATATAAGGCAGCTCAAAAGAATCAAGCATGTTTGTAATGCTCTTTAAGTTGCCTGCACCGTAATCAAGAACCGTCAGTTTCAATATTGTTTCCTTCAAATAATGCCTTTAGTGGACGGGATATTCTGCAAATTGTCTTTATTTAATGCGCAAGCCTTGTGCAGAGCTTTTGCAAATGACTTAAACATCGATTCTATTTTATGATGCGGATCTTCACCGTGCAGCAGTTGAACATGAACATTAGACATACTGCCCACCGAAAAACTTATAAAGAAATGCTTTGCAAGAGCTGTTTCAAAGTCTCTGACTTTTTGTTCCCTTATTTCGCTTTTGTAGTAGCAATATGGTCTTCCGCTCAAATCTATAGAGCAGAGTGAAAGCGAGTCATCCATGGGAACAATTGCCTCGCCGTAACGGTAAATGCCCTTTTTTTCGCCGAGAGCCTGTTTAAATGCATCGCCGAGTGCAAGGGCGGTATCTTCGACTATGTGGTGACTATCGCCGTCAATTGATTTAACCGTTATTTCAAGGTCAAAATTACCGTGAGCTGCCAGTTGGCTCAGCATATGGTCATAAAATTCAATGCCTGTGTCCAACCTTCTGATGCCGTTTCCGTCAATATTGAGGAATACGGTTATTTCAGTTTCCAGTGTTTTTCTTTCGACTTTGCTTTTGCGCATTTAAATGTTCCTTAATGTTTATTTTTCATAATTATATCAAATAAAGGTGCTGCTGACGAATTCAAAAACCTTCGTTTTTTGTTTCGTCTCACGTTCCCGTCGTTCAGTGCCAACGTGCTATAAAACACAGATTTAATCTAAATCAATTCTACTTTAATCAATCCTCTTACCGAATTAGCGCAATAAATTGCATTTGCT
>CAZXPD010000010.1:0-58618 GCA_964643065.1 uncultured Gammaproteobacteria bacterium
TCAGCTGTAAAATGCATAAAAGAACCCCGCCTTTAGGCGGGGGTATCTATTAATTCTTAAACAAATGGCATGATGCTTTATGGTTAAATTCTATTTCAATGGCATCTGGGCTTACATTTTGGCAAATTTCCATCTTATAAGTACAACGAGGATGAAATACGCATCCTGAAATATTGTCGGTTATCTCGGGGGGCTGTCCGGGGATTGTTTTTAACCTGCCTTTATTAAGAGAAGGCAAAGACTGCATAAGAGCTTTCGTATAAGGATGACAGGGATTTCTAAAAAGCAAAGCTGCGGGTGCGGTTTCGACGATTTTGCCCGCATACATCACGCAAACATTTTCGCAGACTTCCGAAATAACCCCCAAATCATGCGTAATCAACATCAGCGATGTATTTCTGTCTTTTCTTGCATTGTCTATCAGTTTCAAAATCTGAGCCTGAATTGTCACATCAAGCGCAGTTGTCGGCTCATCTGCTATTATCAGTTCCGGATTACAGCTCAAAGCCATTGCAATAAGCACTCTTTGTTTCATCCCGCCGGAAAATTCATGCGGGTAGTCTTTTATTCTCTTTTTTGCATCGGGAATGTTGACACTTTCAAGGTTTTTGACTGCAATATCAAACGCTTCCGCATCAGAGACTTTTAAATGTGTTTTAATAACTTCCGTTAACTGCTCTTCAACGCTGTAAAGAGGATTCAACGAGCTCATTGGATCCTGCGGTATAAGCGCTATTTTACTTCCCCTGATTTTTTGCATTTCATTTTGGCTGAAATGTAATAGGTTTTCATTGTTAAAAAATATTTCCCCGCTTTCTATAAAAGCGTTTTTAGGCAGAAGTCCCATAACGGACATTGCGGTCAGGGATTTTCCGCATCCTGATTCTCCGACAATACCGAGAGAAGAGCCTTCACTGATATTCAGGCTGACGTCATACAGCGCCTGAGCTTTATAACCGTCAAGATTAAAACAGAGATTTAAGTTTTTTATTTCAAGAATATTTTTCATTCAATAAAACCTTACGGGCATGTTAAAACTATTGTATCTTATAAAATTAAGGATATTTAAAAGGAAATTTTAATGAAAGAAATATCGCTTATAATCTGCACTCTCAACCGTGATGAAATGATTGCCGATGTTCTTGAGTCTGCTGATAAACAGACTTTGGGAAAGAAAAATTTCGAAGTTCTGATAATTGACCAGAGCGACAATGACAAAACAAAAGCACTTGCTGAAAAATATCCTGATTTTAAGTACATCAGGCTGAATTCAAAAGGAGCATCAGTATCGAGAAACGAAGGAATAAAGCAGTCAACGGGGAAAATCCTTGTTTATGTTGATGATGACGTGCTTTTTGACGAAAATTATCTGCTTAATATTTCCGAATTCTTTAAATATTCCGAACTGAAACCCGATATGGTCGGGGGCAAAACCATAGTAAAATTCTTGGGTGAAAAGCCGCAATGGCTGGAAGGTCCTTTAATGGGAATACTTGCGCATTCAGACTACGGCGATAAGCCTTTTGTTTTTGACGGACACCCCAAGCATGTTCCCTACACCTGCAATATGGCAATTAAAAAAGAATGCGCAGAGGCGGCGGGAGGGTTTTCGGTATTTATAAGCAATGTGGAGCAAAAATTCCCGATTAATGAGGACGTTATGTTTGCCCACGAAGTCAAAAACAAAGGCTTTAACCTTGTTTATGACCCAAAAATGTTTGTTTATCACCGCATGCCGGCAAAGCGTTTGACTTATGATTATTACAAATCAAAATATTACTCTCATGGCAAGTCCGATGCTTATCTTTATTACATGCTGAAAATGTTTAAAAAGAGAGATGTTCCTCTAAAGATTTTTGTTTGCACAAAAAGAATCCTTGAAAGTCTTATTTTAAGGCACTTTCAAAAGAACTTGCCTGACAAATACTATCAGAGGTTAAGGCTGTATTATAATTCAGGATTTATAAGCGCTCTTTCAACTATTTACTTTAAGCATTAATATCTTTTATTAACGCCAAGGTCTCTTTACACCAAAATACTCATGGTCGGGTCTTTTGGGTATACCCCACCTGTTATCACCCATTCTGCCGAAAAAATCGTGTATAGGTTCTTTATTGGGTTTTGTCGGAATATACTCAATGCCTATTTCTTTTGCCTTAGAAATAATTTGGTTTACCGTATTAACAAAATCGGTTCTTGCGAAAAACCTTTTTAAAATAAAGTTGAAGGTTGAAATATCGTTGGGATTTCCGCCAAGATTAGCATATCCTGTATCAATAACGATTTTTGACCAGCTGATTTGACTATTTACATAAGGAAAAGAGCTTGCCAATTCCTTAGCGGTTTCTTCGGAAAAAATACCCCCTACCGTTTTGTTTTTGGGAAAGATAAAGCGACTTTTAAAATTAATATTTGAACAAGAATTAATTTGCATATAAATTTCCTCATTAAAATAACTTTCAAAAGATTAAAAGCTGACCAATATAAAAATTGACAGTTGAAACGCAATTTCTCTGTAAATTTGAAACAAATTTTTACAAATTAAACAGCCTGAGCTTTTTCTTTTAAGAGCGGATAGCCCATTTCTTCACGCTGTTCGACATAAAGCTTGGCAACTTTTTCCGCCATTTTTCTTATGCGGTTGATATAATTTGTCCTTTCGTCCTTGCTTATAACACCTCTTGCATCCAGCAGGTTAAATGAGTGTGAGCATTTAAGGACAAAATCGTAAGCAGGAAGAACCAGCTTTGCCTCCATTGCGTTAAAGGCTTCTTTTGAATACATATCGAACAAATTAAATAAAATTTCGGGCGTTGATTTTTCGAAGTTATAAGTTGACTGTTCAACTTCATTTTGGTGATAAATATCGCCGTATTTGAGGTTTTCGTTCCACTGTACGTCAAACACGCTGTCAACGTTTTGCAGATACATTGCTATACGCTCTAAACCGTATGTCAGCTCAAGCGCTACGGGCTTGACATCAATGCCGCCCGCCTGCTGAAAATAAGTAAACTGGGTGACTTCCATGCCGTCGAGCCAGAATTCCCAACCGACTCCCCACGCTCCTAATGTAGGGGATTCCCAGTTATCTTCCACAAATCTTATATCATGAGCCGATAAATCAACTCCGATTGCCGTTAAACTGTTAAGGTAAACATCCTGCGCTTCTTTGGGTGAAGGTTTTAAAATAACCTGATATTGAAAATAATGCTGAAGCCTGTTCGGGTTTTCGCCGTACCTGCCGTCGGTAGGTCTTCTGCAAGGCTCAATCATGGCAGCGTTCCACGGTTCCGGTCCCAAAACCCTCAAAAAAGTCGCTGGATTCATTGTGCTTGCGCCTTTTTCTATATCATAGGGCTGTAAAATAACACAGCCGTAATTTGACCAGTATTCATTGAGTTTATGTATCATTTGCTGAAAAGTTAAAGCCATTAACAATGCTCCTTGAGATTTAGATTTAATAAAATAATTCTAACATGTAAGAAACCAAGTATTTTCAAAAAACAGAATTTTTTGAGATAATCATGCTTGAAAGTCAGAACAAAGAAATGAGGAACAAAATGAACGGATTAGAAACAAAGAAAGATTACTCGGCGCTTCAAAAAGCAAGACTTGCTTATAAACCTAAACTTCCAAAGGTATTAAGAGGCGGGATTAATAATCTTGATATCGATTTTGGAATACCGACACAGTCAGTTGCAGATTCTGACGATATTCAGGAGATTTTTCCAAAAACTTACGGCAAACCGGTAGCAACATTTAAAACCTCCCAAGCTGTAATGACAGATAATAAAATAATTAATGTAGGCGTTATCCTTTCCGGCGGTCAGGCTCCCGGCGGACATAACGTAATAGCGGGACTTTTTGATGCTCTTAAAGAAGCTAATTCTTCCAATACTCTTTACGGATTTTTGGGCGGTCCTTCAGGAATTATTGACGGAAAATATATCGAAATAACAGACTATTATATTGATGAATACAGAAATACAGGCGGATTTGACATCATAGGCTCGGGCAGAACCAAACTCGAAACAGAAGAACAGTTCATGAAAACATGGAATACATGCCAAAACCTTAACATATCCGCGGTTGTCGTAATAGGCGGAGATGATTCAAATACAAACGCCGCAATGCTTGCAGAATTCTTCCTTTCAAAAAATGCCGGCATTCAAGTAATAGGCGTTCCCAAAACAATTGACGGCGACTTAAAAAATGAACAGATTGAAATCTCCTTCGGTTTTGATACCGCAACCAAAACTTACAGCGAATTAATAGGAAACATAGAAAGAGATGCAAATTCTGCAAAGAAATACTGGCATTTTATCAAACTTATGGGCAGAAGCGCAACCCACGTTGCTCTCGAATGCGCTCTGCAAAATCATCCTAATATTACTTTGATTTCGGAAGAAGTTGCCGAAAGAAAAATGTCGCTTGCGGAAATTGTTGATTATGTTGCAAATATAGTTGCCAAAAGGTCAGAACAGGGCAAAAATTTTGGAGTTGCACTCATACCTGAAGGATTGATTGAGTTTATTCCCGAAATGAAAACAATGATTTCGAATCTCAATGATGTATTGGCTTTATTGGAAGATGACGCTGAGTATAAAGAAGCCTGCGGACAGGAAGAAAAAATCAAACTCATAGAATCCAAACTTGAAAAACATAATTCTGAAGTTTTTGCTTCTCTTCCAAGGTCTATCCAATCTCAGCTTCTTATGGACAGAGACCCTCACGGCAACGTTCAGGTTTCAAAAATCGATACAGAAAAGCTTTTAATTGAAATGGTAAAACATAAGCTCGGCGAAATGAAAAAACAGGAACTTTATAAAGGCAAGTTCTCGGCACAAAACCACTTCTTCGGATATGAAGGAAGATGCGCAATGCCGTCAAACTTTGATGCCGATTACTGTTATTCACTGGGTTATAACGCATTTGCTCTTGTTAAATTCGGTTTAACCGGTTATTTATCTTCAATCAGAAATCTTACGAAACCGGCTGATGAATGGACCGCAGGTGGGGTTCCTCTGACAATGATGATGAATATGGAAAAACGCCACGGAGCTTTAAAGCCCGTAATCAAAAAAGCTCTGGTCGAGCTGGACGGACCGGTATTTGCGGAACTTCAAAATAACCGCGAAAAATGGGCTTATGAAGATCATTATTTATTCACGGGACCTATCCAGTATTTTGGACCTTCAGAAGTGGCTGATGCTCCGACAAAGACAATTCAGCTGGAAAGAAGCTAAAATAAATAGTTTAAATAACGAAGGAGGCATTTTATAAAATGTTTCCTTCGTTTTATTTGTAGCTTTCTACCCCGGAGGCCAATTCATCTGTCTGCCGCCGAGTACATGCAGGTGCAGGTGAAAAACAGTCTGCCCTGCTTCTGCTCCGGTATTTATAACAACTCTGTATCCTTCTGCAATGCCCAGTTTGTTTGCTGTTTCTTTTGCGCCGTTTAAAAGAGCCCCAAGCAGTTGCTGAGATTCTGTTTCATTAAGCGAAGCAGAATGTTTTTTGGGTATAACAAGCACGTGAACCGGAGCTTGCGGGTTTAAATCTTTAAAAGCAACGTAATCATCAGTTTCTGATATAAATTCAGTATTAAATTCACCTGCCGCAATTTTGCAAAAAATACAATCCGTCATTTATATTTGCACTCCTCTAATCAACAATAAAAATACTATGCAAATCCTTGCTAAAGGTAAATGATAGCATAAATCTATCTCCTTTGCTTAGAGGATGTATGAATTATATACATACGTTAATCTTCATGTAGAACAATTTATTTTGTTCCGGGGACGTTGATTGACGGGTATAGTTAGTGAAAAAGTTTAAATTTCGCTTTGAAAGTGTTTTGACAATTCGGGCAAAAGCCCTGGATGACCGTTTGCTTGAAATGGCTCAGGTTCAGAACAGGCTTAATAATGCAATTGAATATCTGGAACAGTTATACTGCGAAATGGAAAACATCAAAAGACAGTCCGAAACTATGCTCGAAAGTGAATTGGATATTGATATTACGTTAATAGAATCTTGCAGAAATTACCTTCTTAAAGTTGAATCCGACATAAAAAATCAGCACAAAGTCATTACCGGAATAGAAACAGAACTCGACGAAGCAAAAGAAAACGTTAAAGAAGCCTTGAAGGCGTTGAAAATCATGGAAAAGCTTAAGGAAAAAGATTTCAAGCAGTATATCAAAGATTTTGAAGCGGCAGGGTTTCGTGAAATTGACGAAATTGCCGTCAACAGGTTCAGAAAAGCAGTATAGGGTGGAAAAGAGGATTGGAATAAATGTTTCTTTTAAATAAAGCGGTAATTAAGGATAATCCTGAAATACATAAAGAAAAGCCTTCTTCAGTTCACAAGCACAGTAATAAGTCTTCAGAAGGAAGTTTTTCGGAAGTTTTTAATAATGCCCACAAAAACCTGAATTCTTCTCTTGATGCCGAAAAACATTTAAATCCAGAAAAGAAAACGTCAGTCGGCAAACATTCACATACAGAAAAAAACAAAGCCGAAAAAAGTTTAAAAGTTTCGGGAGATATTTCTGTCGCTGAAAGATGCTGTTTATCCGATAAAGAAATAAAAGCAGGTAAGCTTGAGCTTAAAGAAATTGACGAACGAATAGATTCTTCTTTGGCAATACAGATACCTGCGGCAATGGAAGAAAAAGAACAAACTGGTTCTAAAAATAACGGGAAAACAGCGGAATCTGAATTAGTTCCGGAACTTCTTGATTTATCTTCCGCCTTGCTACAAGTTAACCCCAAACATTCAGAGAGAGCCGCAGAAGAAGGAGTGCTATCCGAAAAACATATTAATAAAGCACAAATAAAGGAAAACTTATCAAATACA
The DNA here is from genome assembly GCA_964643065.1 of uncultured Gammaproteobacteria bacterium. Lineage (GTDB taxonomy): Bacteria > Cyanobacteriota > Vampirovibrionia > Gastranaerophilales > CAZEDP01 > CAZEDP01. Next base: position 6,862 of record CAZXPD010000010.1, read on the forward strand.
AAGCAGGAATGCGATAAAAGCAATAAATCAATTGAAAAAGAAGTAGAGGCAATAAAGCTGGACATCAAGCCTGCCGTTAATCCGGCTGCAGACGATATAATGCATTCGGAAGCAAAGGCGGCAATCGGGGAAAACTTACCAAGCCTTAAACGGGAAGGCACTGAAAGTAATAAATCAATTGAAAGAGAATTACCTGTACTAAAACCCGACATCAAGCCTGCCGTTAATCTGACTGCAAATAATATAATGCATCCGGAGGCAAAGGCGTTGACAGGGGAAAACTCGCCAAACCTGAAACAGGAAAATGCTGAAAGCAATAAATCAATTGAAAGAGAAGTAAATGTAATAAAGCCAGACTTGAAACCCGCAAATCATGACGTAAATAACGCTATTCAGACAGGAGCAAAATCAGAAACAGGAGAAAATAAACTATTCAAAGAAACGTTGAGAGCAGAATCAGCAAAAACAAATGAAGAACCCAAAACAGTTAAGACCGATTCAAAAGAAATTCTTATTGCCCGTTCTGTTGCATCATCAGATGAGAATAACGGCAAATCTTCAGTCGGGCATAAGAAAGAATCTTTTGCTGAAGATAAAGTTTCCGTCAAAGCAGAAAATAATGCAGGCATCCCTGCTCAAAAAAATGAAAACAGCTTAAAGCAGGATAAAGACAATAATTCTAAAGATGCCAATACAGAAAAAATTCCGTTAAAACTTGAGAAATCAGAACAAAGCGATAAGCAAATTCAGGAAAAACCTTCCTTTGCCTTACCGAATACACAAAATGACTCAAAAACAGCAGCTAAAGAAAATACCGTTGTGCTCAATTTATTGCAGGACACAATGTTTAAAGGCACTGATATTAACACGGTTATGCAGAGCATAAAAAACCATGAAAATCCCGAAGTTAAAGATGTTTTTTCTAATAATCTGACAAAGTTTGTTGCCGAAAAAACATTTGAATTAGTTAAAAATGCTCAAATAGAGAATAATAAGCTTACAATTACCATTAAGCCCGATAATCTCGGTAAAATCGAAATAAACTTAATTTCATCAGGAGGAATATTATCGGCTGAAATCAATGCAGACAATCAGGATGTGAAAAACATCCTGAACAGCGGACTGGACAGCTTAAAAAACAGTTTGGCCGAAAAGGGATTAACTTTGGATAAAGTAACCGTAAACTTTAGCCAATCTAATATGCAGAATAACAGTCGTAATGATTTTGCTCAGGATTATAATTTGCTTAACAAATCGGGATATGATTTCAATTCTAATGACAACAAATCTAACGGAGAATCTTATCCTTATTCTGAAAACAAAACTAATACAGGGGCTGAATTGTATGAATCTGTTTTAGATTTTAATGAAGAAATACAGAATGACGTTGAAAAAGCTAATATTGCAAACGGAAGAATTGATTATCGAATATAAGGGGAGGAAATAATGAGCGTTCAAAGTATTCTAGCGGGTATTCAAAACGATACGGCAAAAATGTATGCCTCACAGGCTGACAAAGGCAGTTCAACATTAGACCAAAATGCCTTTTTGAGGCTTCTTATGACACAGCTTCAATGTCAGGATCCTTTAAATCCTGTTGATAATACGGCATTTATCGCTCAACAGGCTCAATTATCAACTTTGAGCGAGATGCAAAGTCTTAATTCCACTAATAAAATTCTGGAAATAAGCAATTTAATAGGTAAAGAAGTAACTGTTAAAGCTCCGACTTCTTCCGATTCAAACAATACTGTTACGGGAACTGTATCCGAAGCTAAATTTTTATCGGACGGCAGCGCTTGTGTGGTAGTAAATAACGTTGATTATAAGATAGCAAATATTACGAATATAAAGTAGTTAATTAGGAGGAGATTAGTATGTCACAAGGTTTGTTTACGGCAGTAACAGGGTTAAAAGCCTGCCAATCGCAAATTGACGTTATATCGGACAACATTGCGAACATGAATACAACCGGATTTAAAGCAAGTTCAGTTAATTTTGAAAACATTTTCGTTAAAACATTTTCAACGGGTTCTGCACCGTTATCAAATTCCGGCGGTACTAACCCGATACAAATAGGATACGGCGTCGGTATAAGTGAAGTCAGCCGTGACTTCTCAAGCGGATCGGTTCAGACAACCGGCGTAAGCAGTGACTTAAACATACAGGGAGAAGGATTTTTTACCTTAAATGACTTTGACGGAACATCTTATCTGTCAAGAGACGGCAGTTTCCTGATAGACTCTGAGGGAAAACTTTTTAACTCAAAAGGACTTATGGTTATGGGAACTGATCAGGTAGTCAGCGATGTGCCGAGCACCATAAATGCCAGAGTGCCTGCCGAATTATATTTTAGAGTCGGATTAGATGCTAATAGTCAGCTTGCTTTGGTAAAAGTCTATGATGGTGATGATGCTGTTCCGGCAGTGGCAGCTGATAGCGATTTTGACGGATTGACTATAGTAAGTGACGGCGTGACTAAATTGCAATCCTTTACTGTCGGCAAAGAAGGACAGATAACCGCAACTTATGATGACGGGAATAAGCTCACAGTTGAGGGTGAACCCACAAGGGATCTTAAGTTCTTTACCGCAAGCGGTTTAGAAACTTCTGATTCTTCTATGCTTCAAATTCAGAACCAATCTGTAAAAACTGCGGAACTTCAGCTTCAGATGGCTAAGGTACTCAACCCGAAAGGATTAGTTGCTCAATCAGGAAACATGTTCCTTTTGGGAGCTAACTCCGGGTCGCCCATTTACGGTACCGGGGGCAAAGCAGGTCTGGGAATAATTGAAGCCAACGGTTTAGAGACATCAAACGTTGACCTTGCAAATGAATTTGCAAATATGATAATTGCACAAAGAGGTGTAGACGCAAACGGCAGAACATTTGATGCGCAAAACCAAATAATGAGAATTATTGTAAACGTAGGCAGATAGTAGGACAAAACAGAGAGAGAGTAACAAATTATTCCCGCCGAAAAGGCGGGAATTTTTTACCGTATTTTTCACCATGACCTTTATTCAAACAAAACTTTGCTTATTTGTGACTTGGCAATGTCTTTTCTGTATCTCATATCCTGAAAGTTAATCATTTCGACACTTTCATAAACTTTATCATAAGCTCTGTGCATTGTAGAAGCCAGTGAAGTTAGTGCCAGAACCCTGCCGCCCGCGCTTACCGTTTCACCGTAATTATTAAGCGCCGTACCGGAATGAAAAACGATAGTGTCATCATCCTGCGCATCTTCGATACCTTCTATAACATACCCCTTTTTGAATGAACCGGGGTATCCTCCTGAAGCAAGAACAACACAAACAGCATATCTGTCTTCTATTTGAAGAGTTTCATATTCATCGCCGAGTGCGCCTGTGACAGCAGAATAGAGAATTGTAAACAAATCGTCTTCAATTAAAGGCAGTACAGCTTGAGTTTCAGGGTCTCCAAATCTTGCGTTGAATTCGATAACGTAAGGCTCATTATTTTCATCTATCATTAGTCCTGCATACAAAGTGCCTACAAAGGTTGCTTTTTCGGCATTAAGAGCATCTATTGTCGGGAAAATAATCTTTTGAGCTATTTTAGTTTCAAGTTCGGAATCCACAAAAGGAACCGGAGCATAAGAACCCATACCGCCGGTATTTGGTCCCGCATTGCCGTCGTATGCTTTTTTGTAATCCTGAGCGGAAGGAAGCGGAACGGCATTATAGCCGTCGGTTATAACTTGAAAAGAGACTTCACGTCCTCTTAAAAACTTTTCAATAACAACGTGTTTGTATAAATTAGCGAAACTGGTTTCTATTGCCGTTCTTGCCTGATCATACGTTTCACAGATGAAAACCCCTTTGCCTGAAGCTAAACCGTCATATTTAACTACCAGAGGATATTGGGCTTTTCTTGCATATTCCAAAGCCTGCCCTTCTTTGTCAAAAACCGCAAATTCGGCAGTCGGAATATGGTATTTATGCATAAGTTTTTTTGCAAAGCTTTTGCTTGATTCAATTCTTGCAGCTGCTTGTGAAGGTCCGTAGATTAACAAATTGTTCTTTTGGAACAAATCGGTTATACCCAGAGAAAGAGGCAGTTCAGGACCTACAACCGTTAAATCAATCGAATTTTCGAGAGCAAATTTAAGAAGTTCGTTGAGATTATCAATCCTAATATCGACGCATTGAGCTATTTTAGATATGCCTGCATTACCGGGAGCACAAAAAATTTCCGTTACCTTGCTGCTTTGAGCTAACTTCCAAGCAAGAGCATGTTCTCTGCCTCCGGAACCTATGACCAGAACTTTCATAAACCCCTCCGTATGCTTCTATTCAGTTAAATCATTTTACAATAAAAATAAGATTTATAAATGTTCTTGCTGATAAGCCCATGCAGAGTGGTTATGAATACTTTCAAACGCTTCGCAGTCTATTTCAAACCAGAGGACTTCTTTTATTTCCCGTAATTTAGAGACGGCATCTCGCAAAACGTCTTCTACGAATTTCGGATTATTATATGCGTATTCCGTAACGTATTTTTCGTCTTCTCTTTTTAATATGGGATAAACGGGACTGCTTCCGCAGCTTTCTATAAGGCTTATAAGGTCTTCTATCCATATTATTTTGTCGGGTTCATAACAGACGGCAGTTTTAACAAGAGTCCTCTGATTGTGCGCGCCGTAATCCGAAATTTCTTTACTGCACGGACAGAGAGTTGTCAAAGGTACATTAACGCCGAGAATAAAGGAATAATCTTTTTTATTTTTAAGTGTTCCTTTAAAGAAACAGTCATATCCCATAGGGCATTCAAGACCGCTCACAGGAGCTTTTTTGTCTATAAAATATTTAAATTCAAACTTTAATTCCGCATCTTTGGAATTTAATTTTTTTGCGATTTCCGACAGACAACCGTAGATATCTACTCCCAAAAGATTTCTTTGTCCCCAGTCTGCCAAAATTTCCATAAAGCGCGACATATGCGTGCCTTTATAATCTTTAGGCAGAGAAACACTTATTGTGGCTTTCGCGCTTACGGTCTGCTCATCGGCATTTTTTCTCTGAATTATCAGAGGTACTTCCGCATTTTTAATTCCGACTTTTTGGATATCAATTCCCCGATTATCTTTGAGGTTTTGAATATCAGTTAAATTCTTCTTACAAGTCGAGGTTTTCAAATTTTTCATTTCTTGACAGTATTTCTAATAATTTTTTTGCAGCTGCGCGTTGAACTTTGGAAGGAGCAACTCTCAGCAATTCGATAGCTTTAATCATTACCGGATCGCAGTCATACCACCTTGAACCGGTTCCTTCATATTTGCTGATTGTCCTGTAAACTCCTTCAATAACTTCAATTGCTACTTCAGACTGAAGTCTTAGAATCAAATCAGAAGCCTCTGTCTTGGTACCTTCTGATGAAAGGCTCAAAAGCTCAAGAGCTTCCTTTAAATCTTCATCATTGTCATACCACCGGCGGTATTTTGTCATGTTAAATTTCCTTCAAAAGAAAACTGATTACTTTCAAGTATAGTATACAGCTAAAAGGTATTTATTGAACAGTGTAAATATACCAGAAAGCTCGGTGAACTTACCGAGCTTCCCGTAAACTTTTTAAGTTAAGAAAAACTTATTTGTTTACTAACTCTCTGAATTTTTTGCCTGCTGAGAAAGCCGGAACTGTCTTTGCAGGAATCTTGATTTCTTTACCGGTTTGTGGGTTTCTGCCGGTTCTTGCTGCGCGTTTGCGAGCTTCGAATGTACCGAAGCCTACTAAGGTAACTTTTTTACCTTTAGCAACGGTTTTTTCGATTGTGTCGAGCGTCAGACTAATAATTTCTGATGCTTGTTTTTGTGATAATTTGGTACGTTTGGAAATTTCCTTTACTAATTCTTCTTTGTTCATCTGGTTTCCTCCCAAATAAGTGTACAAGCATAATTATATAGATTTTTTTCTGATTGACAAGCAGTAATATGTATCAAAAACATGAGCTATAAGAAGTAATCAAAAGCTACAAAGCAACAGCAGTAAGGTTTTTCGCTCAATTGCCCTGCTGCCGTGTCAGATGACTTATATTAATTTTTGTAACGATTTGCATGGCTGTTTATCAGTATCTGCCTAAACATTAATTAAGTCGTTTGAATAATATTAATGAGAATATAATGCTTGGTTAATCAGACTTCGCAATTACCTACGAGTGTTTGATAGTCTTGTAGGTCTTCCTCTGCGCCTTCAAGATTTGCTTGACTGGGACTTATATTATTTCGGTCATCTTGTTTTTTTTGATCAGGTGTTTTTCCCGGACTAAGTTTGTCTAACGTACCTTCAACTAAATAAGTTCCACCGGGGGGTTGTGTTGTGAATTGGACCTGTTCATTCTCAGGGTCCAAAATAGGTTCGGTATGTTTTTTTATTCCAAACGAAACATTTCTTGAATCCAAGTTTTTGTTTACTAAACTTTTTTGAAAAGGAGCGCAATTAAATCCGATTTTGCCTATCATTTTAGTTTACCTCTCTCTAAATTCCAAATAATTATTACTCTGTATATAAACTGCTCACCTATATAAAAATTAAAAACAAAAAAAATTGCCAGTAAAACCTTGCTGTTTTAATAATTTTTTACATAAAAAAGTTTTTAGGTTATTAATAAATTAATGATGTATAGACAAAATGCTTAAATGAACTGCTTTTTCAATTTAATTGCAATAGTATTTTTTATTTTTTTGCTTATGTTTATTTTGAAGCTCTGGTTTGTTATTGTTATTTCAATAGTTATTTTTTTACTTATCGGCAGGGATTCAATACTCAAAAATAAAATTAAGAAGTTTTTTAAAAGCGGCGAAACAAAGATTAAAACAGGCGAAACCTATAAAGAGTGTGAGTACTGCGGACAAAAAAACGAAAGAAATCTTGAATTTTGTTCAAAATGCGGCAGGCAGTTGTAGGAGTTTTTAAAAGGATTTTAAAATGACGCAAATAGTAGAAAATTGGTCACAATGGCTCAAAAATTCACGTTTTTCCTATATGAGCGAGGAGCAAAAAGAGGAGACTTTTCGGTGGCTGTTTGCAGTAAGGGACAAAATCCTTGAAAAAGCAAAATTGAACGGTTGCGAAACGCTTCTTGATATAGGAACAGGCACGGGATTGCTTGCTTTTAAGGCTTATGAGATTCTTCAGGGACAAGGCAAGGTTATTGCTTCGGACGTTGCAGCCGATTGTCTGGAAGAATGCAAAAAAATTGCTCTTGAATGCGGGATTTGCGACGGTATGGAGTTTTTGCATACCGGAGCGGAAAATATTTGTTTGCCTGACGAAAGCGTCGATACAGTTGTTATGAGATCTGTCCTGGTTCATATACTTAATAAGCCCGCAGCAGTCAGCGAATTTTACAGAGTGCTTAAAAATGGCGGCAGAGTATCTCTTTTTGAGCCGATAATAACTTCCAATACAAGATATTATGAAATTATTGAGGCATTGGGACTTTCAAATGAAATAGCCGATTTTGAAATGTTTAAAGAAGCTGAAATAAAAATTATGACAGATAATAATGACCCGCTGACAAATTTTGACGAAAATTCGCTTGTGAAAAACTTTGAGAATGCAGGATTTAAAAATATCGAGCCGGATTTAAATACTGCAAGCTCAACATACACGGTAAAAAGCGAAATGATAGAACCGTGGTTTTCAACTCCCCCGTCGCCGGGCAGTCTTACAATGAAAGAGAGATTTCTTAAACATATCGAACCTGACAAATTTGAAAAACAGCTTAAAGACCTGCAAAGGTGTTTGGACGGTCAAAGTATAACGGTTAAATCCAATGTTTTATATCTTTCAGCTGAAAAATAGCAAAGGGGGGTATATTTTTAGTACTATTATTTATGGAAATAATATTTTTTGGAGGTTGCCATGCCTGAATTAGTAAAGTCGCAAATAAGAGATATACCTGATTTCCCAAAGCCGGGGATTATCTTTAAAGATATAACAACAGCCGTTAAGCATCCCGAAGCTTTCAAAAGGATAGTAGATTTTATTGCGGAAGAATTCAAAGACGAAAAGATAGACTATATTGCCGCGGTTGAATCAAGAGGGTTTATTTTTGGCGCGCCTCTTGCATATAAAATGGGTGCAGGACTGGTCATTATCAGAAAACCCGGTAAACTTCCCGCAAAAGTTGAAAGAATATCTTACGATTTGGAATACGGCACGGACAGCGTAGAAATTCATGAAGACGCGATTGAACCCGGTAAAAGGGTTTTGCTCGTTGATGATTTGCTTGCTACAGGCGGAACATCACAGGCAGCTTATGATTTGATTAAAAAAATAGGCGGCGTTCCTGTTGGAATGGCATTTGTTGTTGAGCTGACTTTCCTGAACGGAAGACAAAAACTTTCTGACGAAGTAAAAATTGTATCTATGGTTGAGTATTAAATATAATTCCACTATTGAACAGCTTTAAACAACTTCTCAAGTTTTGATTTGTCTTTCAAGCCTTTAGACAATTCAACCCCGCTTGAGATATCCAGTGCAAAAGGATTTGTCTTTTCAAGAATCCCTTTAATATTTTCCGGCGTAATACCGCCCGCAACTATTATAGGGATATCTAAACAGGCTGCTTTTACGGCAATTTCATAATTAAAAGTCTTACCCGTTCCGCCGTATTTCGAGGGGGAATAAGCATCAAGAAGAGCGGCAAATATCTTGTTTTTATATGCTGCAATAGTTTTCACATCAAAATCTTCACCAACTCTGAATGCTTTAATAACGGGCAGATTTAGTTTTTCGTATATTTCAAGACAAAATTCCGGCGATTCGTCTCCATGAAGTTGGATAACGTTTATATCTGACTGTGTTTGGATTTGTTCAATCTCATCAAAACTGTGATTAACAAAAACTCCTGTTTTAAGAATGTTTTCAGGGACTGATTTAACTATCTCAGATACTTTTTCGGGCAAAACAAACCGTGGGGATTTTCCATAAAAAACAAACCCCAAAGCCCACGCGCCATTTTTTACTGCTAAATGCGCATCGGCAAGATTTGTTATTCCGCAGATTTTTATTTTGGGAATCATTTTCGCCTATTGGCAACCTCTATGCCGAAATAAGGATTGTTAAATCTTTCTTCTTTTATTGTAGTGGGCTTTCCGTGTCCGGGATAGACTATGGTGGAATCTTCGAGTGTAAAGAGCTTCTTTTTTATTGATTGTTCAAGTTCTTCATACGATCCTCCGGGCAAGTCAGTTCTTCCCACTGAGGAAGCAAACAAAGTATCGCCCGAAAACAAAATTCCTTTTGTAAAGTAGCATACGGAACCTTTTGAATGTCCGGGAGTATGAATTACTTTAAAAGTAATGTTTCCTACTTTGATTTCCTGACCGTCTTCTACAAAAGAATCTATTCGGGGCACTTCATAATCAGGCATTCCGTAGAGTTTCAGATGCTCTTTTAATGCGCCTGCAAGCAATTCGTCGTCTTTATGCATCAGAACTTTTGTCCCCATATTTGCTTGGAGGTCATAATCGCCTGCTATATGGTCTAAATGCCCGTGAGTATTTAAAACATATTCGATTTGAGCGTCATATTCTTTTGCGGTTCGGATTGTCAGTTCATAATCGCCGCCTGCATCAATAATGGCAGCTTTTTTTGTTTCGGGACAAACTGCAAGGTAATTGTTTACCTGAAACGGTCCTATGGTTAAAACCCTGATAATCATTTTTAAATTTACTCCGACATAGATTTACGAACACATTTATTTTACTATGTTTGTTGAATTTTAAAAAATCGGTAACGAACAAAAAATTTATGAAAGAAATTAAGACAGTATCAATTTTGGGCTCAACCGGCTCTATCGGCAGACAGGCTCTGGAAGTTATAGAAAAACTTGAGAGCAGATTCAATGTATTTGCCCTTGCGGCAGGAAATAACACAGAGCTGTTAAAAAACCAAATAATAAAATTCAAACCCGAAGTTGTATCCGTCAAAGATGAAAAAGCAGCTTTAGAGCTGAAAAAAGATTTTAAAAACATAGAAATTCTTTGGGACGATGAAGGACTTTCGGCGATTGCCGGAAATACCTGCAATGATATGGTTCTTGTTGCCGTTACCGGGCTTTATGGCTTAATGCCGGTCTTGCACGCAATTGAAAATGGCGTAGATGTTGCTCTTGCTAATAAAGAAACTTTGGTTTCCGCCGGAGAAATAATCAAACACTTGATGAAAGATAAAAAATCAAAAATAATTCCCGTAGACAGCGAACATTCGGCAATTTTCCAGTGTATTAACGGTAATAAATCTTCTCAAGCAAAAAAAATCATTCTGACTGCTTCGGGCGGTCCTTTTAGATTGAGCAGTATTGAAGAAATGACAAAAGCCGGAGTTAAAGAAACACTGTCGCACCCGAACTGGTCGATGGGAAGTAAAATAACCGTTGATAGTGCAACTTTAATGAACAAGGGACTGGAAGTTATCGAAGCTCATTATTTGTTTGATTTTGATTACAGTGATATCGAGGTTCTCATACACCCGCAAAGTACTGTACATGGTGCCGTAGAGTTTTGTGACGGAAGCATGCTTTGTCAAATGGGCGTTCCAACCATGCACATTCCGATACAATATGCCCTTACTTACCCTGAAAGGTTTGAAGGAATTAAATCATCAAGTTTGGATTTGATTAAAGCGGGCAAACTGGAATTTTATACTCCTGATACTGATAAATTCCCTTGTTTAAAACTGGGTTATGAAGCAGGCATTAAGGGCGGAACTTATCCCGCGGCTCTAAACGCACTTAATGAAGCGGCAGTTAACGCTTTTCTAACTGAGAAAATTAAACTTACGGATATTTCGTTAATTATAGAAAAAGGGCTTGAAAAGCATAAAAACATTAAACAGCCTTCTCTTGAGGATATTTTGGAAATTGACAGACAAGCAAGAGAAACGGCAGAGGTTATTATTAAAAAAATCAGCGCCTGACCACTTTAAATCTTCTTTTTATGAGTGGGTTATTTCTGTTTAGGGCATCATTTTCACATGAATAGAGCTTCAAATATTCATCAAGCTGAATAACAAAAAATATTGCAAGAATATCGTTTTTCATTCCAAAAAGGCTCAATTCTCCTTTTTTCCGCAAACATTTTTTATGAGCGGAAATCAAACATCCCAAAGCCTCGCTGCTGAGAGAATTAACAAGCGACAAGTTTATCATAATATTTGAAAAACCTTTTTCAAGAAGATCGAGAATGGTTTTTCTCAAAACTGGAATGATACCACCGTCCAGCTTGTAACTGTGGATATCAATAATCACTTTATTTTTTATCGTTCTTAAACTTACCGTCATAATTCCCGATTTTGAAACAATGGGGCTTGCTTTTTAGCAAACCCCATTTGAATTCATTTTCCTTAATTACTAGATTAATGAAAGTGCTATACTTGGTGCCTGGTTGGCTTGAGCAAGTAAGCTTGCTGAAGCTTGTTGGAGGATTTGGTTTTTGGTTAAACCAGCAGCTTCCTTAGCAACATCAACGTCTCTAATTCTGGATTCTGCAGCTGACATGTTCTGCTGTTTAACAGCCAAACTGGAGATTGCTGAATCTAATCTGTTCTGAAGAGATCCGATAGTCGATCTTCTGCTTGATACTGTTGAAATAGCTGTGTCGATTAATGAAATGTAGCTTGCTGCTTTTGTTGAACTTTCAAACTGAGTTGTTAAGAAAGTTGCGTCACTTGCGCTGTTCAAGCCTAAAGATGTTGAATCTGCTTTGTCAAGCGGTGCGCCTATTGTTAAAGAGTTCAAGCTTACTGCATCTGCCACGAAATTTGCTCCAATGTGAAGAGCAAGGTCGGTATTAGAACCGTCCAACAATTTAATCGAGTTGAATGCCGATGAGTTTGCTATTCTTGTGATTTCTTTAACACGCTGGTCAACTTCTGATTTAATGGCTGTTCTTTCTGAAGTTCCGTTTGTGCCGTTTGCAGCCTGAACTGACAGGTCTCTGATTCTCTGAAGGTTATCCTGGATAATTCCGAGATCTGCTTCAGCTGTTTGCAGAAGGTTTACGCCCGTCTGAGCATTTTGGGTAGCCATTGCGGAACCTCTTCCTTGAGCTTTTAAGCTTTCGGAAATGGTTAAGCCGGCGGCGTCATCTGCTGCGCGGTTAATTCTATAACCGGTTGACAAACGTTCTAATGATTTACCAATTCCTTCTGTTGAAGTAGCCAAACTTCTTTGAACCATCAAAGAGCTGACGTTCGTGTTGACAACAATACTCATAAGATTCTCCTTATCTTAACTAAAAACATCCCTGATTTTGAAGAAAATGCATCCCGCATAACTTCATTTTTAACTATACAAAACTTAACATTCCGATAGTATCAGCATTTCTTATAGTTTTTCTGCAACTTAAGTATGCAATGCCTGTTTTATCTCTCCTCCGAAGAGAGTAGAAAGAAAAAAGAAATCTTTTATGGTATAAATTACTTATCGTTATACAGCCTGTATTTTAGGTTAAGTTAGAGATGATTATTACCGGTTACGGAATTCTTGCGGTTTTTGTGGTTTTGTCGATAGCTTTTGCTTCGGCAGCTCTAATTTTTTCTTATATCGTACACCCCAAAAACCCGACCGAGATGAAAAAAACACCTTATGAATGCGGGATGAATCTTCTGGGTGAATCAAGAATTCAGTTTAACGTCAAATATTATATGTATGCGTTATTGTTCATAGTTTTTGACGTGGAAGCCGTTTTTCTCTTTCCATGGGCTGTTGCATACAACAAATTGGGGCTTTATGCTTTGATTGAAGCCTTTATATTTATAGCAATTCTTTTTCTCGGCTTAATATACGCTTGGAAAAAAGATATTTTAAAGTGGCAGTAAGGCTAAAGGCAATACTTCGGAGCTTATCATTTAATGAAAGTAATATTAACGGCATTAGATTTTGTTTATAACTGGGGCAGGGCGAATTCCATCTGGCCCATGACCTTTGCAACTTCCTGCTGCGGAATAGAAATGATAGCAGCGAGTGCTGCAAAATTTGACATAGCGCGGTTCGGTTCTGAAGTTTTCAGAGCGACACCCAGACAGGCGGATTTAATGATTACGGCAGGAACAGTTACACACAAAATGGCGCCGGCTCTTGTTAAACTTTATGAACAAATGCCCGAACCCAAGTATGTCATTGCAATGGGTGCATGCGCCGTAACGGGCGGCATGTTCGAAAATGATTCATACTCGGTTGTAAGAGGCGTAGATAGGCTTATTCCGGTTGATGTTTATTTGCCGGGTTGCCCTCCGAGACCCGAAGCCTTGTTGGATGCGATTATTCAGCTTCAGAATAAAATTAAAAAAGAAACCATTCTCGACAGGCAAAAATATATAGCCGAGCATAAGCCAAGAGTAAGCTTTTCAAAAGACGAGAATTCCGAATTGCTCCTTCCCATTGAAGATTTCGAAGTATATCACTGGGGAGTACAACCGGAAGGATATGATGAGACGAAACTTCTTCTCAAGAGAGACAGAGGGAAAAAATAAATGGGCAATAACGAACAAAATTCAAATAATAATCTTTCGCTTGTTCCGTTAGGCAAAAGTTCTGACGGTATCGAGAATATCGAAATAGACTCTGTCAAAATGCATTCTGCGGTTAGTTTTTTAAATAGTAATCCGACCGGCTTATTTGACATTCTGCTTTCAATAACCGCCGTTGATTATCCACAGTATTTCGAAGTCGTTTATCATTTGTATTCTTCTAAATTTAACCACGGCGTTATTTTAAAGACTAAAATAAGCAGGGAAAAGCCGGAAATTGAAAGTATTACGGATATTTATTCGGCAGCTGACTGGCACGAGAGAGAAGTTTATGATTTATTCGGCATAGAGTTTACCAATCATCCTGATTTAACAAGGATTTTACTGCCGCAGGAATGGATAGGACATCCTCTCAGAAAAGATTATGTCTTAAACGATGAACGTTTGACTTGGAACACACGATAGAAGTACGGGCAAAAGGAATTAAGATGCAGACAGAAACAATGACGCTTAATGTAGGACCTCAGCACCCCAGTACTCACGGGGTCTTAAGGCTTGTTATGACATTAAACGGCGAAATAATCGAGGATATTAAACCTGTTATCGGTTATCTTCACAGAGGAATGGAAAAACTTGCCGAGAGCAGAACTTATTTTCAGTATTTGCCTATGGTTGACAGGGTGGATTATTTGTCAAGCTTCTTCAATCTTGCGTCTTTCTGCTATGCCGTTGAATCTATCGCTGAAATTCAAGTCCCGAAAAGAGCAGAGTACATTAGAGTTATAACGATGGAGCTTAACAGGATTTCTTCTCATCTTATGTGGCTTTCGTCAATGCTTTTAGACCTTGGAGCAACGTCTCCCCTCTTTTATGCTTTCAGAGATAGAGAAGACATAGTCAAGCTCTTTGAAGAGCTGACCGGCTCAAGAATGATGTACAATTTTTATACTTTCGGCGGTGTAAAAAGAGAACTTCCTGCCGGATGGATTAATAAGGCAAAAGATTTCTGCAAATCTATGCCGAAATATGTCAATGAATACGAAGATTTAATTTCAAAAAACCCTATTTTTCTTGAGAGAACAAAGGATATAGGTGTTTTAACCGCAAAAACGGCTCTTGATTACGGAATTACAGGACCAAATCTCAGGGCATCAGGAGTTGCGCTTGATTTAAGAAAGACAAATCCTTACAGTGTTTATGATGAGCTGGATTTTGAAATAATAACTAAAGCAAACGGCGATTCTTATGACAGATATATGATAAGAATTGATGAAATAAGACAATCTCTCAAAATTGTAGAGCAGGCGTTAGACAGAATTGAAGGCGGAAGCCCGGAAAAATTAAAAATCAAACAGACAAACTGCGGCTGCGGTGAGCAGGAATGCGAAACCTGCGGGTTTGATACCAAACTTCAGGGCGGTAAAATAAATATGATGACATTCAAACCTCCAAAGGGAGAAGCAACTTCACTTATTGAATCATCAAGAGGCATAACAGCCTGTTATGTTGTATCTGACGGAAGCGCAAAACCTTACAGAGTCAGATGGAGAACACCGTCATTTTCTGCCGTTCAGATTTTGCCCGAACTTGTTAAAGGCAGGACTTATGCAGATCTTATGGCAATATTCGGAAGCCTTGACGTGGTTCTTCCCGAGGTTGACAGGTAAAGGAAAGATTAATGTACGAACTGTATTTAGCGATATTTAAAAAAATCGGACTGCCGGAAATTCTGGCTCAGCTGAGCTGGCCTTTAGTTCTTTTTATCGGCATTGCCGTGTTTTTGGTAGTAGTCGTACTGTTTCTAGTCCTCTTAGAGCGTAAAGTTCTTGCATTTATGACTGTTCGAAAAGGTCCTAACAGAGTCGGTCCGTGGGGACTTTTGCAGACAGTTGCAGATGCGATTAAACTGGTAATTAAGGAAGATATAATGCAGGAAGGCAGTTGTAAAGTCTTATTTACACTGGCTCCTATTATTGTATTTTTCCCGACAATGGTCGTATATTCCTTGATTCCTTATACCGGCAATTTTTTACCGGTAAATGTTGCGGCGGGACTGTTCCTTTATCTTGCACTTTCGTCGGTTTCGACAATTGGTCTGGTAATTTCCGGCTGGGCAAGCAACAACAAATATTCGCTTCTTGGCGCAATGCGCTCTGCCGCACAGGCAATAAGCTATGAAATACCTCTTGTAATTTCTGCAATCAGTGTTGCCGTTCTTGCAGGAAGTATGAATATGTATGCAATCGTCGGCAGGCAGTCGGGAGGGTTTGCAAGTTCAGGGGTATTGAATTTTAACATTCTGAGCTGGAACTTTATCCCCGCGGTTCTTGGATTTATTGTATTTTTTATATGCGCATTAGCAGAAATTAACAGGATTCCGTTTGATTTGCCTGAAGCCGAAAGCGAACTTGTCAGCGGATATAATACAGAGTATTCGGGAATGAAATTCGCACTCTTTTTCCTCGCGGAATATGCGGCGATGTTTGTTTTGAGCATGCTTATTTCAACACTTTTTCTCGGCGGGTTTTTATCCCCTTTCAACGATTATCTGTCGGTGATTTTATTTAAAAATATTATTCACAATCCCCTAATAATAAATGTTTTCATATTTTTCGAACAGGCATTCTGGCTTTTTGCAAAAACTTTCTTCGTAATCTTTATGATTATGTGGATAAGAGCAACCCTGCCGAGGTTAAGAGCCGATCAGCTAATGGCTTTCAGCTGGAAGTTTCTTCTGCCCGTTTCACTTGCAAATTTGTTATGGGTGGCAGTGTACAGATATATTTTTCCGGTATAAATTCAGAGGTTTACACATTAAATGCAAAATTTCTTCAAAAAATTAATAAGTTCGGTCATCGAAATCGTCAGAGGTATGTTTACGGTTATAAAGCACGTTTTTAGACCTGCCGTAACGCTTCAGTACCCTGAAGAAAAACCTGTATTAAATTCGAGATACAGAGGCAGACCGGCTCTGCTGGTCAATCCCGACGGCTCTTTAAAGTGTGCGGGTTGCAAGTGCTGTGCGAGGGTTTGTCCGTGTGTTGATTTAATTCAGATTAAGACCGAAAAAGACGAAAACAATAAACAGGTGGTTAAAGATTTCGTTATAGATTTGGGCAGATGCATATTTTGCGGTAACTGCACCGAAGTCTGCCCTTCCAAAGGGATTATTATGACAAATGAATTTGAACTTGCCGACTATTCAAGAGAGGCGCTTGTTTTTGATTTGGACAAGCTCAAACTCTCTGTTTCTGACTCGTTAAAATATCGTGATATGATTGAAAAAGACGCTTGAGGAGTGAGCATTAAAAGATGGATATAATATACGCGGGATTTTTTTGGATAATAGCTTTTGTTCTTTTGACTTCCGCCCTTGGTGTGATATTCTTCAAAAGAATCGTTCACAGCGCTGTTTCTCTTATAGTAACTTTTTTATCAGTTTCCGGTGTCTTTTTTATGCTGAATGCTGATTTTGCGGGGATTTCGCAGATAATAATTTATGCCGTCGGCATAGCGATTTTAATTATATTTGCAATAATGCTCACAAACAGGGAAGTTGACAAAAAACTCTGGATTGCTTTTGCACCAAGGACTCTTTTCTCGGCTGCAATTTCGGGATGTTTTTTCCTGTTGTTGATGTTCGGAATAACGAACGGTTTTAAACAGTTCGGCAATGAATCCGGTGTTTTTAAAGTAAAACCCTCAGCTGAAGCATCTTATGTGATAAAAACTGAAGGCACTGCTCCCATCATCGGCAGACAATTATTAACAAAATACGTCCTTCCGTTTGAGCTTGTCTCACTTCTTCTTCTTGCCGTAATATTGGGCTCTGTCGTTATCGCACGCAAAGACGGCGATGTTTTAGCCAACCCGACGACAGAAATAAATGAAAATATTAAAGGTGAAGTATGAACCTGATAACAGACATAATCTTCAATATATCCCTTACCCACTACCTTGCGCTTGCGGCGGCGTTATTCTGCATAGGGATGATAGGCATTATAACTTCAAGAAATGTTATTAAAGTCTTAATGTCGATTGAGATACTCTTGAATGCCGTAAATATCAATTTCATAGCATTTACCAACTATATTGATTTACCTCAGCAGCAGGGACAGGTTTTTGCTCTTTTTATTATGGCAATAGCCGCGGCAGAGACCGCAATAGCTCTGGCAATTCTTATATCGCTTTACAGAAACAAACCCACGGTTGACGTTGACGAATATACAATCTTGAAAGGCTGATAAACAATGAACTTTTTTGTTGAAAACGCTTGGATGATACCCGCATTGGCTTTATGGGCTTTTTTGCTTATAGTTTTCGGCATTAATTTAAATGTTTATGAAAATAAAAAAATAAGTTCCGGTCTTGTAATAGGCGCAACTGCAATCGGACTTATTTTCTCGGCATTTATTTTGGGTTGGAGCATACAGGATCCCACGGGAACTTTCGAGCGTAATTCTCTCTGGCTCAGTGCCGGCAATATCAGGTTTTCAGCAGGTTGGCTTGTTGACAATCTTTCCGCAATGATGCTTATGGTGGTAACGTCAGTAAGCCTTTTAATTCAAATATATTCTCACGAATATATGAATAAAGACGAAGGATATCACAGGTTTTTCGCTTATCTTGCCCTGTTTAATTTTTCAATGTTGGGGCTTGTTTTAAGCACTAATCTTTTTCAAATTTATATTTTCTGGGAATTAGTCGGGCTTTCGAGCTATCTTCTTATTGGTTTTTGGTTTAAGAGACCTTCAGCTGCCGACGCTGCTAAAAAAGCATTTATAATGAACCGAATAGGGGACTTTGGTCTGCTGGCAGGAATTATGGGATTCCTTTATTACTCTCTGAACTGGTGGGGCGGCAGCGATAAGCCGTTTCTAAGTTTTTCCGTTCTTGCTCCTGCCGCAAAGCATGTATTTGAAATGGCGGGTCCGGCAGTTTTTGCGCTTATAGCATTCGGAATATTTCTCGGAGCGGTTGCAAAGAGTGCACAATTTCCGCTTCATACGTGGCTTCCAGATGCAATGGAAGGTCCTACTCCTATCAGCGCATTAATTCATGCCGCGACAATGGTAGCGGCAGGGGTATATTTGATAGCAAGAGCTTATCCGATATTTGAACTTTCACCCCAGATAATGACGCTGATGGCATGGACGGGAGCTTTTACGGCACTGTTGACGGCTTTAATAGCTGTTTCCCAGTACGACATAAAACGTGTTCTTGCATATTCAACATGCAGCCAACTTGGTTTTATGGTTATGGCAATGGGAGTTGGCGCATATTCGGCAGGGCTTTTCCATTTATTTACGCACGCTTATTTCAAAGCTATGCTGTTTCTGTGTTCAGGTGCCGTTATACACGGTCTTGCAGACCAGCAGGACATGCGCTATATGGGCGGATTGAGGAAAAAAATGCCGGCGGTCGCCTATACTTATTTAATCGGATGTTTTGCGATTTCGGGAATACTTTTAAGCGGGTTCTGGTCTAAGGATGAAATTTTTGCCGGAATATACCGGAGCGGAAATATGCCCCTTTTGATTTTAGGGGTATTAATAGCCGGTATGACTTCGTTCTATATGTTCAGAAGCTATTTTATGGCTTTTGAAGGCGAATACAGAGGCAATGCCGAACCGCACAACGCAAATAGAATCATTACGATGCCTCTTATAGTTTTTGCCGTTCCTTCAGCGATAATCGGATTTATGCTCAGCGGAAAACTTGCAGGCATTGGTATTGAATCTTTTAACAGCTTTATTGAGCCTATAAGACTCTCACCTGAAGCAAACGAGAGCTGGCTTATACCTGTTATATCATTATTTGTTGCTCTTTTAGGAGCAGTATTTGCCGCAGTTATTTATTGGGACAAAATAAAAACCCCTGCAATTTTTGAGAGAAAACAATGCATTTTCTGCAAAAAACCCTGCTTCTTTTGCGCTTATTTCAAGACATTTTTCTATAAAAAAGCATACTTTGACGAAATTTACGGCTGGTTTATCAGAAACATAATTTTAGGGTTGGCAAACTTCTGCGCTTTATTTGACAAATATATAATTGACGGTTTTGTTAACACGACAGCTTTCTTTGCAAGATTAAAAAGCAGAATTCTGGGGTTTATACAAAACGGCAATGTCGAAAGCTATGCCGCCATGATTTTCGGCGGAATGGTCGGATTAATGATTATTATTGTAAGCATCCAATTTTTTGTTTTGCGTCAATAGACAGGAACTGAAATATTGATAATCTTTCAATTCAATTTATCAAACACTCTTTTTATTAATATCAAAAAAGAACAATTTAAGTGCGCTTTCACACTTGCCGAAGTACTTGTAACACTTGCGATAATAGGTGTTGTTGCAGCTCTTACCGTTCCGCAGTTGATTTTAAATACTCAGGACCATCAGTTAAAGGTTGCTTGGAAAAAAGCCTATTCAAGCTATACTCTTGCCGCTAATTTATTAATGGAAGAAAATGCAGGTACGTTTCAAGGACTTTGTACTTCGGCGGGGGCAACGTGCATACGCGATAAGTTTTTAACCAAGCTTAGTTATATTGCCAAGTGTGATTCATGGAGCAACGCCTCGTCAAGCATATGTTTTCCTACCGGTATTCATATTCTCGATGGGACGCTCAGCACATGGAACGGGGAGTCGGCGGCCGCTTTAAATGACGGTTCATCCGCACTTTTTTATTGGTATTATCCGAACTGCGACAATGCAAATTATAACCCCTGCGGTTCTTCGGGGACGGCTGATTACTGCGGTTTTATAACTGTTGATGTAAACGGTTTTGCTCCGCCGAATATTTTCGGAAAAGATATTTTTCAAATTAATATTCATAAACACGGCATAAAGCCCTGCGACACCGGAGCCGGCTGTTCGGCAGGTTCGGGTACGGGGTATTCCTGCGGCGCTTATTATCTTGTTAATTGAGGTATTTTATTTGTTTTTTCTCAAAAGCTCATTCCATTTTAAAGCTGTTTGGGAAATCAATTCTTTGAAAATATTATTATCAATGCCGCGTTTGCCTATTAATACACCGTCAATTTCGGCACAATCATCCCCGAGATAATTGCCGACATTTTTGTCGTCAATAAATGCTCCGTAAGCAATTCTGACTTTGTTTGCTATTTCTTTTGCTTCTTCTTTGGAAAACTCTCTTTTTATGGCTTCATTGTAAACGCTTTCCCTTATTGCTTTTGCGGCATTATTAACAAATTTGGGGTCGAATGGCAATTTTTCGGCTTTTTCTTCTGTCGGCCAGAAAGGCTCATATGCAATGATAGATTTAGACAGTTTTTTGAAATCTTCTTTCTTTACTCCGGTCAAGTAATTTGCAAGCTGATTTGCTGTATATTTATCTGCTTCCTCTCTGTTGTCTTTTAGGTCAAACCTTTCTCTCAGGCAGATTATAGGGAATATCCCTTTTTCTTTCGAAGCAAGAACGGCTTTGACTTTTGCGTTTATCTGAAGGCAGTTTTCGTCCAAAAAGTCCTTTCTTTCGACATGCCCGACAAAAACATATTTAACACCGCAGCTTTTAAGCTGATTTACGGTTAATTCACCCGTAACGGGCCAGTCTTTATGATATACAGGGTCCTCTCCTTCCCATAAACAGTTTTGTCCTGCCAATGCAAATTGAGGCATATCACTGTAAGCTATATTTCTTCCGTACAAATCATAATACGGAGCTGACGGAGCAACTATAATCTCGGGCATACTTGCTCCTTTGTTGGCTTTTTTAAAATCAGAAACCGACTTTGTGAACTGTGATATAAAAGAATATTCCTGCTGTTTAGTTATCCCTGACTTATGATTGCCGATTACAACCGGTCTCCTGTCCTTTGACAGTCCAAAAGAAACAGAATTTTTCTGTTGAAATAAATTATTATTAATGTTAACCATTTTCGTTCCTTACAATTTCCTCTTAATTAAGAAAAACCGAAGGATAAAAAAACTTGCTAATAAAAATTCATTTACTGCGAATTATTTACAAAAATACCGTCTATTAACTTTTTCCGCAGCATTTTTTGTATTTATGACCGCTTCCGCAAGGGCAGGGGTCATTTCTTCCGATTTTAGCTCCTGCTCTCACGGGCTCTGTTTCATCATCTTCCGACGCCGGAACAAAATTCTCGGCGGCTTTTGACAACTCCGTTGAAATTGCGCCTTCATCTTCGTTTAATTCCACAATCTGGATTTCAAATTTTGTTCTGAAGAGATGAGCTACGGTGTCTTTTTGAATTTCTCTCATCATCGAATTAAACAAGTCAAATGCTTCGCGTTTGTACTCAATAAGAGGATCTTTTTGCCCGTAGGCTCTCAGCCCGATACCTTCACGGAGCATATCTATATTGTGCAGATGGTCAATCCACTTGCTGTCAACCATTCTCAGCAGAATATCCCTTTCGATTGTTCTTACGATATTGTCAGCATCACCGGCATGCTGTATAGGTCCTTCAATATCGGGATTATTTGCTCTCAGGACGGTATTATAATAATTGACAATTTCTTCTTCATGTTGCGCATAAGTTTTTTTTGCTTCATCTTTTAGCTTTTCGTATATTACTCCGTATTTAAGACCCTTAATATCGGCAGATTTAATATATGAAAGCTGAGGTATGGTTGAGTGGATTGCCTTGAGCATATTTTCAAGAGTTTCTTCATCAAACTCCTCGGGAGGCATTTCAGGATTAATATAACTGCCTAAAAGCCTGTCGAGTTCCATGTCTATCATATAGAGAATATCTTCATAAAGGCTTTCACCTTCAAGGACTTTTCTTCTCTGCCTGTATAAAAGCTCTCTTTGCTGATTCATGACATCGTCGTATTCAAGTACGTTCTTTCTTATGTCAAAGTGATAAGCCTCAACCTTTTTCTGTGCCCCGCGTATACTTCTTGTAACGATAGGAGCTTCAATTGCCATAGTTTCATCCACTCTTAGTGTTTCCATCAGAGCAGAAATTCGCTCCCCGCCGAATATTCTCATAAGATTGTCTTCAAGAGAGAGGAAAAACCTTGTTGAGCCGGGGTCTCCCTGTCTTGCGGCTCTTCCTCTGAGCTGATTGTCAATTCTTCTTGCTTCGTGTCTTTCGGTGCCTATTACATGAAGTCCTCCTGCCTTAACCACTCTCTCATGTTCTTCCTGTGTTAAATTAAGAGATTCTTGATAGACAGATTCCTTAATCCTTTCATATTCTTCAGGAGGAGTGTTTTCACGGTCAACTCCCATAGCAGTGAGCTTTTCCTTTGCAAGAAACTCAGGGTTTCCGCCGAGTAAAATATCAGTTCCTCTGCCCGCCATGTTGGTTGCAATTGTCACCGCGCCGTATCTGCCCGCCTGCGCAATAATATGGGCTTCTTTTTCGTGATGTTTTGCGTTCAGAACATTATGAGATATACCTTTCATTTTGAGCAGATTAGAAAGATACTCTGATTTTTCAATGCTTATTGTACCAACCAGAATAGGTCTTCCCTGATTGTTGATTTCTTCAATTTCTTCAACTACGGAGAGGTATTTTTGTTTTTCGGTTTTGTATATTACGTCGGGATAATCATCTCTGACATCTTTTTTGTTTGTCGGAATGACTGCAACGGGAAGATTATAAATCTTGCCGAATTCGGCTTCTTCAGTCAAAGCGGTTCCTGTCATACCGGCAAGTTTAGGATAAAGCCTGAATAAATTCTGAAATGTTATGCTGGCAAGAGTTTGGGTTTCATCTTGTATCTGAACTCCTTCTTTTGCTTCGACCGCCTGATGCAAACCGTCTGACCAGCGTCTGCCGTCCATAAGCCTGCCGGTGAATTCATCAACAATAACGACTTCGCCGTTTTTAACGACATAGTCGACGTCTCTTTTATAGAGCTCTTTTGCTTTTAATGCCTGAAGCAGATGATGGGCAAGCTGGGTTGAAGGATCAAATAAATCCTGTACTCCCAAAAGTTCCTGAGCTTTATCAATGCCTTCCTCGTTCAGAATGACGTTTTTATTTTTTTCTTCGACCGTGTAGTCAATATCTATTTGCAAAACCGGAGCTATTTTTGCCATTATTTTATAAGTTTCGGCGGATTTTTCGAGCATTCCGCTGATTATAAGAGGCGTTCTTGCTTCGTCTATAAGGATGCTGTCAACTTCATCGACGATTGCGTAGTAGTATGGACGCTGAACGCACTGTTCCAGACTTCCTGCCATATTGTCTCTCAGGTAGTCAAAACCGAATTCGTTGTTTGTTCCGTATGTAATATCGGCGGCATAAGCTTTTTTCTTTTCTGCAAAAGTGTTATAAGAGCGGTTTGAAAGCACCAGGCCTACTTCTAATCCGAGGAAAGAGTAAATTCTTCCCATCCACTCGCTGTCACGTTTTGCCAGATAATCATTGACAGTTACAATGTGAACCCCTTTACCCGCCAGAGCGTTTAAATATGCAGGCAGCGTAGCTACGAGGGTTTTTCCTTCGCCGGTTCTCATTTCGGCAATTTGCCCTTGATGGAGCATCATACCGCCGATGAGCTGAACGTCAAAGTGGCGCATGTTAAGAGTTCTTTTTCCTGCTTCTCTTGCAACCGCAAAAGCTTCCGGAAGAATGCTTTCCAATACTTCCTTTTCAATCTCTCTGTCTCTGTCTTTGTTTGAAGATTTTCTTCTTGTATCAAGCCTGTTTTTGAAATCAAAAGTCTTTGCTCTGAGCTCTTCATCAGTCATTTTTGAAATTTCAGGCTCGATTGAATTAATATAGTCAACTACGGGCTGAATTTTCTTTATCTTTCTTTCGCTGGGGTCTCCGAATATTTTTAACAGTAAATCTATCATTCTTTCAGTTATCCTTAACCGTGATTAAACTTGCTCTTTTTTAATTTTATTACAGTGAAGATAAAAAAGAAAATCTGACTTTTTAAAATAAAAAAGCCCCCTGAATTGATCAGGGAGCTTTTCTTTTAAAAATTTATTATCTTACATAGAACCAGTTAAAATACCGTCTGTTAGCACCTATATTGGGATAAGGAGCACCGCATATTTTCAGAGAAAATGATGACGGTCCCCAGCCGCCGTCCCATCTGAGAGGATAATTTACTTCATTGCGCTGAACTCCCATAGATGTGGTTCCGTAAATCCATGCACCGTCTTTTTGTAATGACTGTCCTTTGGAATCGGCATTTGAAAAATCAAGGAAGTATAACTTCAAGGTTCCCGAGTCATTTACGTTCTTGATTGCAAAATAACCGCCGATTGCGCCGTTGGCATATTGACCGGATATTGTCATTTTAACACTGTTAAAAGTCATATTAGGGGCTGTTGATACATTCCAATAGTACCATGTACCGTTCTGAGCCTGCCAGCCTACACCTTTTGTTGCATCGGTGTAAAAGATAGAGGAGAACGAAGAGGTAGCTCCCCAATAATTCATTGAAGCCAGCGTTGATCCGGAATATGCCAGCAGTGTCCAACCGCCGTCACCGACGGTATTGTCGCAATATACCGAAGTCCATGTACCTTTAGCATTTATCTGATGCCAGCCTGTTGATCCGGGGAGCTGGTTGTATATTTGCAGACAGCTCTTATTATAGTTGTTGTTAAAGCCGTTGGTACATGCAGTAGAATTTCCCTGATCGCAACCGTTTATAGTAGTTTCAGGGGCAGAAATTGATATTGCGGAACTGTTGGATGCGGCGGAATCCGCAAGCGCATTATATGCTTTTACGGTGTAAGTATAAGTTCCCGCTGCCGGGTAAGTTCCGAGATTAATTTGAGCAGTGGTAACATTCGCGCCAACTGTTGTAATTTGTGTCCCGTTTTGGAATATTTTAAAACCTGTTTCGTTACTTGAATTATCTGTCCAGCTTAAATTTGCGTAGAAATTTGTTGATTGTGTTTTTGTTGCTGAGAGCCCCGAAGGAGCAGCAGGAGCCGGAATTATCACGTTTGTCGTAACCTCATTGCTGTATCCGGACTCACCGGTAGCATTAACAGCTGTGAGTTTGTAATAATAGGAACCGGTTGTTGGAGATGCTCCAAGGTTATTGGTGTAGCTTGTTGTACCGGCACCCGTTGTCGTCAACAGAGCATAACTGCCGCTTGGGACTTTTCTATACACCTTAAATCCTGTTTCGTTATGCGAAGCATCGGTCCATGTTAACGGAACCGGTGTAGTGGCTGAAATATAGGTCGTTGCCGGAACTGACAGTCCTGTGGGTATTGCCGGTATTGTAGCAACGGTAACACTTTCGGTGTTGGAATTTGCTGAAGTTAAAGACGAATTATATGCCTGAACGTAGTACTGATATGTTCCGTTGACGGGATTTGCTCCAATATCTATGGTTGTTGAAGTTGTATTAGGAGTTGCTATCGTTTTTTTCAAAGTCCAGCCGCCGCTGTTTACATTCTGCCAAACTTTAAAGCCGGATTCGTTATCTGCATTATCAGTCCAATTTAAAGCCACTGTCTGTGTGCCGTTAAAACTTCCGCCAAGGGAAGAAGGTGCGTTTGGATAACCTATTACAGCTATACTTGAAGTATTTGAATAGTCGGATGGACCTGATGAAGTATTATAGGCAATAACTTTGTAATAATAAGTTCCTCCCTGCGGAGTTGAGCCTAAATCAACGGTTGTTGAAACAGTATTTGCCGCTACTGTTTTTACTTGTACCCAAGCGGATGTACTGTTAATTGACTGATAAATGTAAAAGCCCGTTTCGTTATTTGAATTATCCGTCCAGGAGAGATTTATTGTTGTAGCAGAACCGACGGATGCACTTAATCCGGATGGCGCAGCCGGCGGAGGCGGCGGCGGAGACGGATTTGGATTATTTTCATTTATTTTTGTACAGTATCCTTTTCCTTTGACTGTTCTTATGACCGAACATGCCGTACGGTAATAATCAGAGCTTTCATTATTACAAGGAGTAGGGCAATCGATATTTAACTCAACCGCAATATTTTTCGAACCGTTTCTGTAATAATTTTGTAATTTTTCTTCTATATATGACCTACCGGTTGAAGTATCCGTAATTTGCATGGTTGCAAAGTACCTTAAATCTCCGTCAGTGCCGGTTCTATCACATTTTAAGGAATCCGCATGGCAGCTTTGAACAATATAATCGCAGGCTTTGGTACCTCCTCCGGAGCAAGCTTCTTTTAATGCATTTAAAGCATATTGAGCCTGCAGTGGAGTTGCCGAATTAGCATAGGATATTAAAATATTGCAGCTTTCCTGATTGCCCGACCTACAGCCGGTAATTACCGCACCACAAGCAGCGGATGCCAGATTCCCATTTTCTTTAAGAATGCAGTTTTGTCCGTTAGGATCCATTTTTACATCGGAAGCTTTTCTCACTGTCATTACTGTCATACCTGAGGCAATAGAAATACTTACAGCCAACAAAACAGCAATTATTTCAAACAGAGAAAAAGCTTTTTTGTCCTTCCTGAAAAATTTTTTCAATCCCAAAGAATAACGATTTTTTTTCGTCATGCCAAAACTCCCTTCTTAACTGCTTAAATTAATTTATCGACAATAAAAACCGAAAACTTGAGCAAATAAGCATTAAACATTTAAAAAGATTTACAAATCTTAAATTAAACAAGCTAAAAAGGATTCGATTATCAAATTAATCCAGATAAAAAACGGTTACAACTTTGTGCGATTCTTCCGCATAAGCTATTGCCTTATAAAGAGTTCCGCTGGTATGTGATAAGAAACATATTAACTGCTGACAGTCATCAATAATTTCTCTGTTACAGATTCTGCTTGCATCAGCAAGAGTCATCATAGCCCGGTCGGGGTGCTCAATGATATTTGGAACTCCGATAAGCTGGTCCTGAACGTCAGAAGGCTGCTGACCGATTGTTTGCGGGAGTATAACCTTTAATTTTTGCGGGTCGGCTTTCATAGTGCCTCTAATGGCAGCAGCATTTGTTCCGCTGGAGCCGCCGCTGGTAATAACCGTATTCCCCTGTGTTGCAAGGGCAAAAGTCAATGTTTCTATAATCTGTTGATGGGTTATGGGCAGATTTCTGCTGCCTATAATAGCAATTCTTTTAGCTGCCTGTTGAATTGTAGCCAACTCATGCGCCAACTGGTCCATGGTTTCGGGCGAGTCATCATCCTCATCTTCGAGGGGCACCATTATCGTTTGCTTTTCCATTTCATCGGACATTCTTAATTCCCTGCCTGATTTTCACTCTTCACAATGTTAACATTTTTTATTATTGGCACTTTTGCCTTTGTTATTTGGAAATTTTTATTATAAGGTAAGTCATATAATAATAGCATTAAAGAGGCTAATTAATAAAGTACTTCATGAATAATGTTTTAAAAGAGCTCAATTCCCCGCAGCAGTCAGCCGTAACAAAGCTAAACGGCATTTTATTGGTTTTGGCGGGTGCAGGCAGCGGAAAAACCAAAGTATTAACGCACAGGATAGCTTATCTGATAAAAAACGGAGTTTCTCCGCATGAGATACTGGCGGTTACTTTTACCAATAAAGCCGCCAAAGAGATGAAGTCCAGGCTTGTTGGTCTTTTAGGAGAAGACAGCGCAAAAAAACTTTGGGTGGGGACATTTCACAGTATTTGCGGCAAGATTCTCAGGCAGGATATAGAAAATTATCCTTCTTCAAGCGACAAAGAGAGATTTAAAAACTATGTAATTTATGATCAGAATGACAGTCTCAGCTTAATAAAACAGGCAATAAAAATTTTGGGAATAGATGACAAAACGCTTAAGCCCAAAGTTGTCCAATCCGTTATAAGCATGGCAAAAAACAGAATGCATGGTGCTTTGGATTTTGCCAAAGAAGCATCTGATTACCGAAACGACAAAATTGCACGAGTTTTCCAAATTTACGAAGACCTTCTTCGTGACAATAATGCTCTTGATTTTGACGATATGCTTTTAATGACGGTCAATCTGCTTGCAAAAACCCCTGAGGTTCTTTCAAAGTACCAATCACGTTTCAAGCACATTCTGGTTGACGAGTTTCAGGACACAAACCTGACGCAATACAAGCTGATAAATTCTTTTTACGGAAAAGAAGACACCGAAAACCCTAAAGGAAGTCTTTGTGTTGTCGGAGATATTGACCAATCCATTTACAGTTGGCGCGGAGCCGATTTCAGAATTCTTCTCAATTTCAAAAAAGATTATCCTTCAGCAGAAATAATCAAACTGGAGCAAAACTACCGCTCAACAGAGAATATCTTAAATGCGGCAAACTATATTATTTCTAACAATCGCGAAAGAATCCGAAAGGAGCTTTATTCTTTCAAAGGAAAAGGCGACCCCATTTGTCTTTTGGAGGCTTTCAGCGAATCTGACGAAGCGACGATAATAGCCAAAAAAATATGCGAATTATCCGTAAACGGAAAATCTTACGGAGACTGCGCAATTTTATACAGGACTAATGCGCAGAGCAGGGCGCTTGAAGAAGCCTTAATAAGGAGCGGAATTCCTTATTCAATGATTGGCGGGGTGAAATTTTACGAGAGAAAAGAAATTAAAGACCTTATTTCTTATCTAAAGTTAATCTACAACAACAGCGATTCTCAAAGCCTTAAAAGAATCATTAATGTGCCTAAGCGTTCCATAGGAGCTGCAAGCATAAAAAAAATAGAAGAGATTTCGCTTAAAAATTCGGTTTCAATGTTTGCGGTTTGCGAAGAAATTGACAGTCACCCTGAATTCAGCCCCAAAACAGCAAATGCAGTCCGCGAATTCGTCTGCATGATAAAAAAACAGACCGAAAATCTCGAAAAAATGTACTTAAGCGAATTCTTATCAAGTTTGATTGAAGAATCCGGTTATGTAAACGAACTTGCCGAAGAAGGTACGGATGAGGCAAAAAGCAGGATTGAAAACATTCGCGAATTCATAAGCGTAGCGAGAGATTTTGAGAACAGCGAATCGCAGGGAGATTTGGGCGAATTTTTAACCCAACTATCTCTTGTAAGCGACATTGACAACCTAGAGGAAGAATCCCAAAGCGTAACGCTGATGACTTTGCATTCTGCAAAGGGGCTTGAGTTTCCGGTTGTGTTTCTTGCGGGTTTAGAAGAAGGCATATTTCCCCATGCAAGAGCCCTGAACAGCTCTTTCGAAATGGAAGAAGAAAGAAGGCTTATGTATGTCGGGGTTACTCGGGCAAAAGAATCGCTGTATCTGTCTTATGCAAAGAAAAGACTCATATACGGCGACTACAAATATTACACTCCGAGCAGGTTTTTGGGTGAAATCCCCCAATCACTTATGAGCTCGGTAAAAAGCTCTTCGATTGAGAAAGAAAAAGTTGGAAATTTTGCAAACAGAAGCTCCGGGTACGGGAGAAATTTTGTTCCAAACTCTTTTGGTTCGAAAGAAAAGGATTTTTCGGTATCTTTCGGCAAAGATTTCAAAGCCCCGAAAAGCTGCGGTTCTCTGTCAAAAGCTCCGGTTGTTAAGGAGTCTTCGTCCGGCATTAAAAAATCAGGTTTTGAAACGGGTGACAGGGTTTTTCATGAAAAATTCGGCGTCGGAACAATCCACAAAATTCTCGATTTAGGCTCGGATTTAGTTTACACGGTTGATTTCGGCAAAATCGGCAAACGTGCTCTTGATTCCAAACTTGCTAATTTAAAAAAGTTTTAATTACAAAATCTTTTATAAAACTATGATTTTAATAAAGAACGCAAAAATTATAACCGTAAATTCACGAAAAGAAATTCTTGAAAACACGGATATTCTTGTAAAAGACGGCATAATTGTTGAAATTGCCCCTAATATTGAATGTTTGGAAGCTAAAATTATTGACGCTTCCGACAAAGTAGTATTACCCGGCTTTATTCAAACTCATGTTCATCTCTGCCAGACATTATTCAGAGGAATGGCGGAAAGAATGGAGCTTTTAAACTGGCTCAGAGATAAAATCTGGCCTCTTGAAGCTCTTAATAACGAAGAAAGTCTTTATTATTCCTCACTTTTGGGTTTGGGAGAATTGATTTCAGGGGGGACAACAACAATTTTGGACATGGGTTCGGTAAAAAACTGCGATTCGATATTTGAAGCACTTAAACAATCGGGTATCAGAGCATTTTGCGGCAAGGCAATGATGGATGCAGGCGACTTTGTTCCTGAAAATTTACTCGAAAATACCGACGAATCTTTTGCGGAAAGCGTCAGGCTGTACGAAAAATATCACAACTGCGTAAACGGAAGGATAAAATACGCTTTTGCTCCCCGTTTTGTTCTTTCGGTATCAGACAGGCTTTTTAGTTTGATTAAAGACTTTTCTCAAATGCATAATGTTCTTATCCACACACACGCTTATGAAAACAAAAATGAAGGAGTAGAAGTCCAAAATCTCAAAGGTTTAAGAGAATTCGAACATTTTGAAAAACTCGGAATCTTGTCAGAAAGGTTTTTAGCGGCACACTGTGTATGGATAAATGACCATGACAAGGAACTTATCAAGAGATACGGCGTCAAAATCCTGCATTGTCCTTCGTCAAATTTCAAACTGGGCTCGGGGATGCTCAATATTATGAGCCTTATAAAAGACGGCATAAGCGTTTCAATAGGTTCTGACGGTGCTCCGTGCAATAATTCCCTCGATATGCTTAAGGAACTCAGAACTACCGCTCTTCTGCAGAGCGTTTTAAACAGTCCCGCTGAAGCAGACGCTTATAGATTTATCGAAATTGCCACTATAGAAGGAGCAAAAGCTCTCGGGATTGATAATGAAACCGGCAGTATCGAGAAAGGGAAAAAAGCCGATATTATTTTTATCAAGCTTAATGACCGTTTCGGTTCGTGGCATTTGCCCAATGCAGACTTGGCTTCAAGGATAGTTTTCGGCTCGGAAAGTTCCGATGTAAGCGATGTAATAATTGACGGTAATCTTGTAATGGAAGACAGGCAAATCAAGAAATTTGACGAAAAAGATGTTTTGTTCCATTGCGGCAGGGTTTCGTCAAGATTTGCCGATTTTTAAAACTTATAATTTCATAATTTTGAGGCAATCCAAAAGACACCCATTACGCCACCCTGAGCGCAATATCGTCATTCTGAGGCACGGCCGAAGAATCTCCGTATCACAGACGTTGAGATGTTTCGTTGTGCTCAACATGACGGAATAACGCCAAATATCACACCCATAACCTTTTCATCGGTACTTTTTCTTTTTTATATTTCGCAGCGCTTAGCTTTCCTGCGACCCCGCTTGTATGTTAAAGAAGCAGGAAGACACAGGAATAATGACCTTGCGGTGCAGCGTCTAGGCACGCCATGACGGTTTTTTGGATTGCTTTACATCCTCCATGTTTACAATTATTTTTGTTCATTAGAAAATTTCTTTATCAAGACAGGAATTGGTAAGTCTATTAATTAGATTTATTTTCAACACAAAAAACATAACAGACATTGAGTGAGATGAAAACCAGATTTCTTATTTGGGGTTATTACGGTTACCAAAACACCGGCGATGAGTTTATGCTGTCGGTGCTGCAAGGCTTTTTGAAAAAATTCTTCCCGCAATCCTCAATAAAGGTTATCTCCGCTAATCCCTCATTTACGGAAAAAATTCACCGGCTGCAAAGCATTTATAACTCCTTTGCAGTTAAGAGCGGGATTCTGCCTTTTATTTACAAACGTTTACTGGATTTTGCAGCAATTTTGAAATGCGATGTTTTTATTTTCGGCGGAGGGACTTTTCTCACAAACCCCGGCGGTATCAACACAAAAAGCCTTACCGTGCATCTGATAAATATTGTTTTTGCGCGGTTAGCGGGTAAAAAAGTCGTGTTTCTTGGTGCGGGAGCCGAAAATTTAAATACACAAAAAGATAAATTAATAATCAAACTAATGTTCCCGTTTGTTCATAAAGCTTTTTTGAGAGACAGGGAGAGCCTTGAACTGCTCAGGAAAATCGGAATAAGCCGAAAAAAGCTGATTTTAACTTCGGATCTTGCATATTTGTACAATCCGAAACCGAAAGCCCTTCCAAAAAACGGCCGAAAAAAAGCCGCAATATGTCCTTTTGCTTATTTTAAAAATATTGAAAGAAATGATTTGAAACACCATAAAATGCTTTGCGCTTTGAGAAGTCTGATTAAAGAGCTTTTAAGTCATGATTTTGAGGTTCATTTAATTCCTTTTCAGGATGATAAAACGATAAGCGACTTGAGCTTTATTCAGCAAATTTATAAAGGAATCAAAAACAGAAAACGAATAATCGTGCACGATTTTCAGCCCGATTTTATAAAAACCCTTGATTTGGTTAGAAATACCGATATTTTAATCGGCATGAGATTTCACAGCATTGTATTTTCAATTATTTCGGAAGTGCCTTTTCTTGCTCCGAATTACAGCGAAAAAATAAAATCCCTGGCAAACGATTCTAAAATTAAAAATTCACTTATTCCGCAGGAAGTTTTTATAAACTGCCCTGAGAAAATCGCTCAAAGAGCAGCCGAAATCGTTGGGAATAAAAATATAAAAAAACAGCTGAAATTCTTTTTGAAAGAACAAAAAAAACTTTCGGAAAAGAACTTTGAAGAACTAAAATGTATAGTTAAGTGACAAAGTTATCAATTTTTAGCAGTTTTGTTAAAAAAGCCGTATTAACGACAGTTACTAATTTTGGCAAATATTAAGCTGATAAAAAAGGCTTTAAGCGTTTTCTAACATAAGCAAAATAGTATATTATTTAACTAAGTTCAAGTGAATAATCAGGTTTTTTATATATGTCAGTTTTTAGGAAAAAAAGAATAGCTTTTTTGCTGTTTTGCCTGATTACGGCGGGAATTTTGTATTTTTATTTTTCAATGCTGCCGAAAATAATAAATATCGAGAAATATAAACCTACTATTGAAAAAGAACTGAAACAATCCTTGCCTTTGCCTGTGAATATCGGTAATATCAGCCTTTCATTCAAGCCTGATTTGACCGTTGAAGTTTTGACCGATAAATTATCAATTCAAGACAGAACAAGAGCCGATATGGTTTCTTCTAACTCAATAAGAATTAACTTTTTTCTGCCAAGCCTTCTGAAAAAGGAACTGCTGATTAAAAAAATAAGACTTGATACACCCGTATTGAACATAAAAAGAGACGGCAAAGGGGACTTTAATATTGAAGAGCTCATTCCCAAAAGCAAAAAACAGAAAGAATTCAAAATTGTTTTTGACAGAACCGTTATAGAGATAAACAATTACCGAAGTTATTTTAAAGACAATTATATTAAGCCTTCCCAAGCATTTTCTTTGATAGGAGAAAATATTCGAATTTCGGATTTTACTCCCGATAAAATGATTAGGATTGAATCTAACGGTCACATTGTAGCGGAAGGTTCTAAGGACACTGTCTTTAACCTTGATTTTTTGATGTCGCTGCCTTTGAACAAACAAAACATACTTAAAAATTCCTCTTATAAAGGCAGTTTCAAAAATTTCAACGCTCCCGATTATCTGACTTACATAAAAAAATATACAAACCTTGATTGTAACGAGATTTCAGGACTTGCCGATTTTAAGTTTGACATAAGCAATTCCGACAAAATAACAAACACCAATAAATTCTATCTTGAAGGTAATGTAAACAATCTCGATATTGTCAGACCGTGTGAAAGGTTTAGAATTTACGCCCCCGGGCTCACAAACGTATTTTTAAAGGGGAGTTTCGATAAAAAAAGAATATTGTTTGAAACCGCAAACATAAAGAACGATTTGTTAAAAGCCTGGATGCAGGGTACTGTATCAGACTACAAAACAAAGCAAAAAATTATAGATTTAAAGTTGAATATCGAAAATGCAAAAGCTATGTCCGTAGCTAATTTGTTTCCCAAAGAGGTGAAAGTTCCCTTAAATTCATTTGTAAAAATTCTGGATAAAAAAATAAATTCTGATATTCAGGGCACATTAAATTTAAAAGGCTATTACAAAAAGCCTGAAATATTCGGCAAAGTAGAGTTCAAAAACCTGAGCGCGGATTTTCTCCCGCCAACAGCCCCGAAGACTTACGGTAAAGTGACATTTTCCGGCAAATATATGTTTATTGACGTTAATTCGTTTTTAGCTCCTAAAGAAACCATTAAAACAACCGGTAAAATATGGCATATTGATAAAAAACTTGATTTGCGCGTTAAAACTACCCAAATTGATATGGAAAAAGCACAGAAAGTTCTTCTGGCAGTGAGTGATTTCTTTGTTTTTAAAACGGGTCCTGTTCCTCAAATGACCATGAACGGCAAAGGAACGGCGGATTTAAAAATCTCAGGAAGCTATAAACTGCCTTCAATTGACGGCTATATCAAAACCGATAATGCCGCGTTGACTTATAAAGGTCTGTACGGAAAGGCGCATGACGTAAAAGGAACACTAAAATTTGAGGGCGAGAGGGTAATCTATGATGAAATATCGGGATATAATGACAATCAAAAAGTCATACCCTCCGGCTATTCCGACTTTAAAGGCTATTCCGACGTCAAACTGGTCCTTCCCAACCTTGATTTTGTTTATGGAATGAAATTTGTAAATAACAGCAAACTTCTTGAGAAAACTAAAGTTGCATTGAAAAATATCGAAAATGTTACCGGAAGTGCTGATGCGGTTATAAAATTAAAAGGCACTGAAAAGGTCCTTGATTCCGAATCGGAATTTAAATTTAAAAATACAAATTTAAAATACACGGGCTTTTCGCAGCCTTTCGAAAATCTTGGCGGAACACTTAAAGTTGTTAATCAAAAAGTTTATCTCTCCGATGTAAAGGGAACTTTTGCAAAAAGTCCGTTTAAAGCTGACGGAAATATTGACGGAAACAACAACCTTGACTTAAAGATTTCCGGCTCGGAAGTTGATTTAGCCGAAATTAAAAAAATAGTACACAACAGCCCTTTGTTAAAAACGGCAGACAAACAGTTAGCGGAATTCACAGCCTTTAACGGGAAGGCTCAGGCTGTTTTGCTTCTTCAGGGAAATATGCAAAGCCCTGATTTGTTAAAGTCGCTTCAGGCAAATATAAAAGACGGCAGTTTTTCAACGGCAAAATTCGGCTTTCCGATAACTTCCGCCGAAGGTGAAATAATAATTAATCCCGATAATATCGCTTTTAAGGACTTTAAAGCCAGATACATTGATCAAAGTGTTTTGCTGTCCGGCAAAATCAGCACAATCTCTTCTCAAAAAAATAACAATCTCTATGTTTCCGTAAATAATCTTCCTGTTGAAAAAATTAAAAAGATTGCTTTAATCCCCGTTCTACCGAAAGACGTGAAAGAATATTTTAAATCATTCGACGAATCTCGCGGCAGTATTGATATTAATGCCCGGATTTTGCCCGATGATTTTATTCTTAACTTAAATTTTGACAAGGCTTATTCGAGAAATATCCCTACAAAGATACCTAT
This sequence comes from uncultured Gammaproteobacteria bacterium, assembly GCA_964643065.1. Lineage (GTDB taxonomy): Bacteria > Cyanobacteriota > Vampirovibrionia > Gastranaerophilales > CAZEDP01 > CAZEDP01. The sequence goes on from CAZXPD010000010.1 coordinate 42,729, forward strand.
ATCAGTTGATTCCGGCATTTTAACCGTAACGGCAAAAAATCTCGGATTTAAAAATTTGAGTTTTAAACTTTCGGATTCGTCTTTTTTCCTGAACGGCAAGATAAACAGCTTTAAAAAATCACAATTCTTTGATGTGAATTTTTCCACAGTCATAAATTCAAAAGATATGGATACTTATATCACTCCGAATCTTAAAGTTCCGCTAAAAATTGTCGGAAATTTCAATACAAAAGGATATTTCAAAGGAAATAAAACTGACTGGTTGCTGTTCGGCAAATCAATTTTAAATCCCGGCGATAATATTGTTTTTCGCCACGATATGGGACTAAATCTCGAAAAGAAAAGATTGTTCGAATACACAATAGCTAAAAATCCTTCAAGACTTGATATTAATAAACTAAATGTTTCTTATGTTAATGATTTTAACGGAAGTTCGGCTGAAAATGCAGGAGCGGAAAAACTTCTGGAACTTAAAGGAACCGTTAAAAACATCGGCACGTCATCACCCGAATTTGAAAATATTATATTTAAAGCCGAAAATAATCTTCCTGCGGGAATCTTAAATCCTTTATTTACAACTGAGGAAAAAGACAGGTATTTTTCGGGAGGGAGTTTAAACGGCAGCGCAACAATTAACGGTAAACCCGCTTCGCCGAAAATAACCGGCAATATTATTTTTAAAGACGTTGTTATGCCCTCTGCAAACTTATCGGTTAATAACGGCAAAATTGACTTTAGCTCGGATAAAATAACAATAAGCGACACCGATATTTCGATTGACGGGACATCCGCCTTGATTAACGCGGTATTGGACAACATACTTGAATTCCCTTTAACGGCTGAAAAGGTAAACATAGATTCTAAATCTTTGAACATTGATAATCTTATTGAAATTTTTGCTCAAGATAAAGATAATCAGAAGAACTTGACCCTGCCGCCGCTGGTAATAACCAAAGGCAGTCTGAATGCCGACGAAGTAATTATAAATAATCTTATTAATACGGATGTTAAAGCAAACTTTGATTTGTCTCCCGATTGGCTCTTAAGTATAGAGGATTTGATGTTTAAAACCGCGGGCGGAACTTTAAACGGAGAAGTTTTGTATAATATAAAAACTTCAGAGCTGTCTTCAAATTTAAGAGCAAAAGATATTCAGGCAAACGCCGCTGCAACAACATTATTCAATCTCTCTAACGAAGTTTACGGATCTCTTGACGGTCAGATAAGTTTCAAAACCATCGGAAAAACCACGGATGATATATTATCAAATGCTGAAGGAAACGCCAGTTTTCAGATAGAAAAAGGACGCCTCGTGAGGCTCGGCTCGCTTGAATATTTATTAAGAGCAACAAATGTTCTTCAAAGCGGAATTGGCGGGCTTAACATCAATAACATAATAGATTTAATTATCCCTCAGAAAACAGGGCATTTCGAAACGTTAAACGGTACTTTGACTACTAAAAACGCAATATTAAAAGCCGAAAATATTACTTCAGACGGCAAAAATTTAAGTCTGGAGCTTTCGGGCAATTTCGATATGCTGACAGATTACTCCGACATAAAGATTTTAGGTAAGCTGTCTAAAAAAGTCACAGGTTTATTGGGACCTCTCGGCAGTATTTCTCTTAATAACTTTATTGATTTTATACCGGGTTTAGGATTCTTACCTTCTTCTCAAAACGGCGGACTTTTAAATATGGTGCCGATTATAAGTAAAATTCCGATACTGGGTCTTGGCTCGAAAAAATACAGACATTTTGAGGTTAATATAGAAGGCGATTTGTATAATACCAAATCCGTTAAGAGCTTCAGGTGGCTGGATTAAGGGATATTGACAAAAGAGAAAGGGGCTTTTGAGCCCCTTTTATATGTTTCTGTTGCGATTTTCTTTTTATTTATCATCAAGAGCTTTGAATGCGTCGAATTTTTCGCCCTTAATGTAATCAAGAACCGCGCCGCCGCCTGTACTGACGTGAGTGTATGTTTCGTCTGTAATGCCGGCTTGTTTGAAGTCATCCTGAGCTTCGAATTTATGGATAGCCGTTACGGTTTCTCCACCGCCGATAACGCTCTTGACTTCAGGATTTGCTTTTGTTCTGTCAGCTATTGCTTTTGCTATTCCTTTAGAGCCTGCGCCGAATTCGTTGGATTCAAATACACCGACAGGACCGTTCCAGAATATAGCCTGAGCTTTTCCGATTAAATCTACAGCCTGTTTTGTTGATTCTGGACCTATGTCATAACCGTTCCAGCCTGCAGGAACTTCGGATGCCTTATAGACTTTCTTATCTTCAACTTTGTCTGCTTTTTTGACTTGATCTACCGTCATTTGAGAACATGTAAGGTCAACAGGGAGAACAAGATTTACACCTGTTTCTTGAGATTTCTTAATTACGCAGACTGCATTTGCTGCTTCTTTTGCTGTTTCAGCATCAAGTCCCATTTTAGCTTTAATTTCGCCGGCAAGCCATGCAACTGCAGGGTCAATTTGTTTTTCCTGAGTTTTCTTGCCGTATTCTTTTTGACCGGTTATGAATTTAATTGTATTATCAATTTTTTCTTTCTGTTGTTTTTCTGAGAAAGGATTGTAAAGGCTTCCTGATTCATACCCTTCAAGGAATTTTTTGGCATCATCAAATGCATAAGCCATTTTTCCGCCGATAACTACGGAATCTTCTTTACCGAGTTTACCCATAACTGCTATAAGAGCGCTGGACTTGTCGCCGACTTTCGCTCCGCCGGAAATAAGAACGAACGGGTGCTGAGGTTTGTCGAAGAGCTGACTCATCATTGTCATTTCATCTCTCATCAACATACCTGCAACGATTCTCTTGTGAGAAGCAGTGCCTTTGGGGTTCATAGCTACCGTTACGCCGTGAGTTGAAGCGTGTTTTCTGTGAGCCGTACCGAATGCATCGTTAATGTAAAGATCGGCAAGCTCTGCATATTGACCTGAAAGAGCTGCTGTTGCGGCAGGATCTTTTTTGCCTTCAACGTTTTTGCCTTGTTCACCTGTATAGAATCTTGTATTTTCAAGAACGATTATACCGCCTGATGCTACTGCCGCTTTAACTTCGGCAAGTTTTTCAGGGCTCATTGCAACAACTTTTCCTGTTCCGCCTGCTTCAAGGCTCTTAATCGGAGCATCGTCTTTTACTGCTTTAACAATAGTACCTGCTTTCATTTGTCCGATTGTTTCAGCGCTGACGCCTGTAAGGTCAACACCGTATTTTGCAGGATTAACGGCAACGTCTTTAAGTATTCTTGAAAGTTCTTCAGCTACTTTATATGTTTGGATTTTCTTGAGTTCTTCAGCTTTTTGGGCAGGTGTTAAATCTTTGAATTTTTTCTTGCCTTCAATAACATCCTGTGCCTTTTTAACGTGGAAAGCCAAAACTTGGGCATTAGCTTTTCTGTTTTCTTTAAGAAGGTTAACAAGTGTAGGAAGTGAGAACAAAATACGGTAAGGATCATCTACCTTATCTTTTTTGAATGCTACGTTGTAATCAACTCTGATAAAAACGTTTTTGCCTTTTACTTCATTGTCGGGAACGTCAGCAATGCTAACTTTTGGGAAGTTTGAGTAATCAAGAGCTTTCTTAGCGCAGAATGATACTGCATTAAGCTCTTTTACGGCTTTTGAAAATACCGCCAAATCAGTTTCCAATCCGTCGCTAAAACTTAGTCTGTTCAAGCCTAACTTAGCTCTCGAATCTTCAGTTGATTCTGCTTTCTGTGTGTAAAGGGGGGCGTAAAAACCTTGAATTTTCATGCTTTTTATCTCCTAAAATCTCACGATTAAAATTCCAATACACATGATTTAAGTTTAAACAGAAATAAAGTTGCTAGCATGTCGCCCGAATTTTAAGAAATTTTAAGCAACTTTAAATTTGCTTAAAATTTTATATCTTTTTAATATCTTATATATTTCTTATTGAAATAATTCCTTGGATTTTTTTAAAATAAAACAGGTCACCGAAGAAATTATTCATGATCTAGTGTCGAGGCAAAATCGACGGCTCATCGCCGCCGTTATTACCTCAATTTACTTTTCATACTCATTTTGAGCTTCTTCAATTGTCATAAAACAGCTTCGGACGAAATACAAAATCATCATGTCATTTTTGGTTTTTGATTTATGTTCTTCATAAGTCAGGGGCTGTAAATTTTCTATACTGTTTGTTCCTCCCAAAGAAAGGGGGAGTTTGTGATCTATTTCAAGTTTTTCGTAAGGGGAATACCCGTATTTTATTTTCACGAATTTTTTAACGGATGCGGGCAGTTTGCGCGGCTGAATTATTGTACAGCTTCCGTAGCAATCACAGAGTTCCTTTGAATCGGCAGCTAAAAAACACGTTAAAAATACAAAAAAGACTGCGGCAATACTTTTTCTCAAAAATGCTTTCATATATTCTAAAAGCCCTGATTAATTGCAAGTTGGTATTAATTACTATATCATTTAATTTGCGAGGCAAGCTACAAACAATAAGAAGGTGCTATTTTTGACTCAAACCGTAATCAAAATTCATTCCGACTTTTATTATGTACTATCGGGAGATAGAGTATTCGAGTGTAAACTCAGGGAAAAACTGAAAAAAGAAAAAAGAGAAGTTTTTGTCGGAGATTTTGTAAAACTTGAAGAAATAAATCAAAAATCGGGACAGGCAGTTATTTCGGAAATTCTTGATAGGATTACCTTTATTCCGCGTCCTGCGGTTGCAAATATTGATCAGGTTGTAATAGTTTTTTCAATCCAAAAGCCTCTCTTTGAATTTACACAGCTTGACAGATACCTTGTGCAGGCAAAGCTCTATAATATTCCCGTGGTTATTTGTATAAACAAATCCGATTTAGAAGACGAAGACAAACTCAGCGAAAAGATTATTCAGGTTTATAATCCGCTTGGATATAAAATAATCTTTTCTTCGGCAAAGACAGGCAAAGGAACTCAAGAGCTTAAAAAAGTCCTTGCCTCAAAAAAATCCGTCCTCTGCGGCTTATCCGGCGTTGGGAAGTCGAGCATCTTAAATAAAATTTATTCCGAATTAAATCTCAGAACCAAGGAAATAAGTTCCAAAACACAAAGAGGGACTCATACCACAAGGCATTCGGAGCTTATAAAAATTCCCGTCGATACGGATAAATATGCTTGGGTTACAGACACACCCGGCTTTAGTCTTTTGAAATTTGACAATATTCTTCCCGTTGAGGTTGGTTCATATTTTGAAGATATAGCAAAATATTCAAGAGATTGCGCTTTCTCAGACTGCCTTCATTTAAAGGAAAAAGGATGCAAAGTTCTTGAAAATATTGACAAAATTGAACCTTCAAGGTACGAGAGCTACAAAGTTTTTGTTGATGAGGCATTTAAGTACAAAGAAAAAATCGCTTTAAGAGGACATAAAAAAGAAGAGAAATTTAAAGAACTGGACAGCAAAGATAATAAAAAAACAAGAATTATAAAAATAAAAGCTGAGGCAAAGGAAGAATCAAGAAGCACAAGAAAACAAAAACTGACTCCGGTATTAATTTCCATGGGTACATATTATAATGAAGAACACGAAACGGATTAACAGTCTTTAGGTGGATTAATTGAATTCCGAACTTATAAAAAGGTCTGACATTGACCGAAAAATAGAAGAATATAAAGCATTAACCGATAATCATCTCGAAAGATTTCTTAAAAGCGAATATCCTGACATTCTCTGGGAATCGATGAGATATACTTCTTTATCGAAAGGGAAAAGAATTAGACCTGCGATAGTACTGGAAAGTACTGCCGTATGCGGGGGTGATTTAGGAAATGCACTGGCAACAGCCTGCGCCGTGGAAATGGTTCATGCTCAAAGCCTAATTCATGATGATCTTCCCTGTATGGACAATGATGATTTCAGGCGGGGACAACCCACAAACCATAAAAAATACGGCGAAGCGATTGCGGTTCTGGCAGGTGATGCTCTTCTTTCTTATGCTCCTTCGGTAATTATTAAATACACGCCTGATTGCGTAAGCAAAGAAACTGTTTTAAGGGTTCTTGACGAATTTCTTTTTGCGGTAGGTCCTCTTGGGTTAATCGGAGGGCAAACGGCAGATATTATTTGTGAAAACGAAATTATAGATGCCGAAACTCTTTATTATATCCATACAAATAAAACGGGCAGGTTATTTGAATTCTCCGCAAAAGCGGGCGCCATAATTTCAGAAACATCCGAAGACAAGATTGAAGCTCTTTCTCAATACGGAAAATTAACAGGCTATGCTTTTCAAATTGCTGATGATATTCTTGATATCATAAGTAATTTTCAAACTCTGGGAAAAACCCCCGGAAAGGATGAAAAATCCGAAAAGAACACATATCCCAAGCTTTTTGGTTTGCAAAAATCGGTAGAAAAGGTGAATGATTTGTGCTTGAAAGCAAAAAGCGTTCTTAAAGACAGTAATCTGGAAAGTTATTTTTTAAGTTCAATCGCAGATGATATAGCTCTAAAGGTAAAACAAAATGATAGCTAACACAGGTTTAGAAGTTTTATTCGCGGCATTAATGGCAGCTTTCACAGCTCAGCTTTTAAAGCTGCTGTTTTATTATCTTTATAACAAAAAGCTGAATTTCAAAATTATGACGGAAACCGGCGGAATGCCGAGTAGTCATAGCGCATTTGTCATTGCTCTTTCTACAAGCGTTGCCATTGTAAACGGTTATATGTCAGTTGAATTTGCTGTTGCGGCAGGTTATGCGCTTGTTGTTATGTATGATGCGGCAGGATTAAGACGCTCTGCCGGCAGAATGGCGGCTGTTCTAAACAAAATTGTCGATGATATTTATCATAAAAAAGAAGACAGACATGCTTCTGACAGACTCATAGAACTCTTGGGGCATACGCCGGTCGAAGTTCTAATGGGCGCTTTGCTGGGGGTTGTTATTGCTTTCGGCTATCATGCCGCTTTAATAAGGTAGATACTAAAAGCATTTCCGCCATATGTTTTAAACAATTTTCAGATTTTTTATATCTTCGGGATTTACCGCTCCGAATTTTGCCGATAAATCATCAATGTGATGCATCAGGTAAAGAATGGGCTCCAAATCCTTTTGGTCAAGATCAATTAAAGCGCCCCAGTCTTTCCGTCCGTGATGAGCGGCAATAATTCTCGCCAATTGTTTAAATCCGTTATTCATAGCCCAACTGAAACCGTATTGAATGTGACTTATCCAGTCTTTTTGAAACTCCTGATTATAATCAATCATGCCTGTTTTTGTATCAATTTTATACTCGAACATTTTCCCCAAATCATGGGTTATACAAGCCGCCAGTATAATCTCCGTGTCAACTTTTTGCCGAAAAACCGGAAAAACGGCTTTGGCAAAATTGATACACTCCCAAACATGCAGTATCAAACCGCCGACAAAATTATGGTGATTGATTTTGGCGGCAGGCGCCGTTTTGAAAAGAGCTTCATTTTCTTTCAAAATATTTAAAACAGCCGCTGCAAGATTTTTATCTTTAAAATCTCCCGCAACCGAAAGGATTTTTTCGTACAGTTCGCTTGTTTGTTCTTTTGACAAACCTATAGGAGCTTCTTCGACCAAAATTATTTTATTCAGCGTAAAGGATTTATACTGCTCGTTGTACTGACTGTCAATAACTGAAATAGTATTATTGGGCTTTAAAGCCTTTTTATCGGTTTTTTCAATAATTTCCTGCCACATTGTACAGTTAATGACCTCACCCGAAGAAATATCTCTGAGGATTATATTAGCCATGTTTTTGCCGGTTTTTGTCAGTTTATAAGAAACATCCAGAACTTTGCAGTTTTCGTATTTGTTAGCCATAACACCGCCTTAACAAAATAATTACATTTTAAATAATTATCTTAAAAACAAAAGCTGCTTTAAAGGGAATGGTGAAAAATAGCGGGAAATGATTTTATTCACCGAACTTCAAAAGACTTGCATTGTATCTCGGGTCTATTTCGCGCACAAGCTCAATGTCGATTATTTCCTGAATAATGGCTTCGGTTGTTATATAAACCTCGGATTTTTCTCTGATACAGCCTACTTCTGAAGATGAGCTGTGTCCTATACCTGCGTGAAGATGGATTTTGGGCTCTTCTCCCTCCCATGCAAAAATGCCGAGTCCAAGAAATTCTCTTGCATCGTCAAATTCAAAAAAATGCGGTTTCGGCGGATATTCTTTTTTTTCGGGACCAAGTACCATTTTGCTTCCGCCGTTTGCTCCCACCAGATGAATAAAACCGGCTCTTATATTTTCCTGACGGATGAGCTCTTTTAATTCTTCAAGCAGGTCTTCACCGTCTTCCAGAAGCGCGACAAAAACTCTTCCTATTTTTGCTTCGTTATATTTCATAAAAATAAACTCCCCTTTTTCTTTGATTAAAATTATATACTAAACGCAAGCATGTATTTGTCATGTTGAGTGCAACGAAACATCTCAAGGTTAATGATAATGAGATTCTTCAGCTATGCCTCAGAATGACGGCATCAATTTATTTTATGCGTTTAGTATAGCACCTGTCGGGGAAGTTTACATTCTGATTGAGTTTATTGTAACTAAAGACCGGCTACGAGGATTTAAAGTAATCGCAAATTAATTTGGGACTTTTTTCAAAATTGAGCTTTTTCATCATTGAAGAAAAAATATTCGCTGAATGCATATCTTTAAGTTTTTTCTTAATGTTAGCCCTTTGAATTAAAAGCCTGTTGTACATCAAACTTGTTTTTTCGCATTCGTCAATCCCGGGTTTTAATCTTATAAGCTGACATGATAAATGGTTTATCAATGCGCGAAGTTCTTTAGCAGATTTATTTCTCATCTCTAAAAAATTACCCCTTTAACAATAAAAATACTTTTCGACATAATAATCTACACACATTCCTTAATATTGTTTTTTTAAAAATAGATTTTAATTAGTACTATTGAGGGATTCGTTAAAATCTTTTATTAACTTGATAATAATTTATATATAAGGCTTTTTGTTCCTCTAAATAATTGAAAAGAAGCTTTCGAAAGTTACATTAAAAATACTATTTGAAACATATTTGCAAAATATTTCAATAAATAACTCAAATACACTGCGGTAATTAAAATAAAGCATGACTTCGGTAACTTATTTGCTGTGCTTTTATTTAATTCCATATCAGGAATAGAAATTATTCGATAATGATATCGTCAATTGAATCAAAGTTTTCATCAGCCAGTTCAAGCAGTTTGTAAGCCATATAAGCTCCAAGCGCGACACCTTTGGGATCAAGATCGGTTTTATTGGCTGCTTCGATTATTAAAGTATTTATTTCGGGATTTTGCTCTTTCAAATAGTGAATCATCTTCTTGCGCCAAAGATTCACATCCTCAAATACTTCTTTAAACAACTCATCTCTGATTTCTTCAGTAATTACTGGAAGCAAGGTAAACCCCCGAGGTTAACAATTACGATATAATTTTAAATTGAAAATCATTTCTTGTCACTTATGTAAAAAGATTTTACATTTTTTTACATAAGATTACAGCTTTTTATAGACCAATAATACCCAATTTTCTTCAATTGTACTTTCTGTCAAAATGCAGTTTTGGTTACTAAAGGCTGCTTTAACAAGATGTTGTCTCTCTTCAATTATTCCGCTCAAAATAATATACCCGTTCTTTTTAGCAAGATTGGCTAGAATCGGTGCCATATCTGCCAAAACTTCGGCTAATATATTTGAAACTACTACATCATATTTGTCTTTTAAGTCCTCTGAACTGCCTTCAAAAAAACCGCAACATTTTTCAACATTATTTTTAGAAGAATTATCTTTTGCAATTTCGATAACCGAAAGATCGTTATCAACTCCAATTACTTGTGATGCTCCGAGTTTAGCCCCGCATACTGCCAGAATTCCCGAACCTGTACCTATATCGGCAATTTTGTCTCCCGAATTTATATATTTTTCCAATGCTTTAATACAAAGCCTTGTTGTTGCATGAGAACCTGTCCCAAAAGCTGATCCCGGGTCGAGGCTGATGACGATTTCGCCGTCGTTAGGCGTGTATTGTTCCCAGCTTGGGCAAATTACGATTTTTTCACCGATTTTTTCGCTTTTCCAAAATTTTTTCCAGTTTTCTGACCAGTCCTCGTCTTTTAGTTCGACAAAGTCGATTTCCCAACTTCCCAATGCGTTTTCGGGTATTCCGCAAATCATGAGATTCTGTTTTTCTTCATTGATAATGCTTTTTAACTCATCGGTATTTATCGGTTTTTCTTTGTCATTCCAAAGATATCCCTTAACAACAGAAAAATCGGATTCAACGGGAAGGCCGTTTCTATAGGCTGTTTCTTCCGTTACCACTCCCTTGCAGGACATTTTGTTTAACAAAAGCTCTGAGGCAAATTCAGCCCAGGTGTTAGGGAGTTTTAGTTGTATTTCAATGTAATTTGCCATAAATTAACTTTACAAATTTTAAAACTTACTCAACAAAAACGCCCAGTTTGCGGAATTTGTCATATCTGTGTTTTTTGAGTTCGACTCCGCTCATTTTTGACATTTCATCAAGGCTTTTTAAAATTGTGTTTTTAAGATTTTTCGCGCAGTCTTCGGGATTGTAATGCGCTCCGCCGAGAGGTTCTTTGATTATGCCGTCAATTACCTTGAGTTTCAGCAAATCATCTGCCGTGATTTTAAGGGCTTCTGCGGCTGTTTCAGCATGTTCCTGACTTCTCCAAAGTATTGAAGCGCAGCCTTCCGGTGAAATAACCGTATAAAGAGCATGTTCAAGCATAAATACTTTATTTGCCACAGCCAAACCAAGTGCTCCGCCCGAACAGCCTTCGCCGGTAATAACCGCAATAACCGGAACTGTGAGTTTAGCCATTTCTTTAAGGTTTACCGCGATTGCAATCCCCTGTCCGGTCTGTTCTGCTTTAATGCCGGGATAAGCTCCCGGAGTGTCTATCAACGTTATTATCGGGAGATTAAATCTTTCGGCGTGATAATACAGCCTTAAAGCCTTTCTGTATCCCTCTGGATGAGGCATGCCGAAGTTATATTCGAGATTTTCTTTTGTTGATTTGCCTTTTTGCGTGCCGATAATCATTACAGACTTGCCGTTAATTTGTGCCAAACCTCCGGTGACTGCTTTGTCGTCAGTTCCCGCTCTGTCACCGTGAAGTTCTATAAATACATCTGACATCAACCCTACAAAATCAAGAAAAGTTGGTCTTTTGGCATGACGGGCTATTTGAATTTTCTGTATCGGGGTTAAATTCGAGTATAACTCTTCTTTATACTCAAAAGCCTGTTTTGTCAGTGTATTTATCTGATCCTGCAAATCAATACCGCTTTCCGAGCTTAATTTTTTTAATTCATCAATCTTATCTTCGATTTGGTATATCGATTTCTCGAATTCTAAAGGAGTAAAACTTTTATTCATAGACTACACCGTAACTTCCGTTTCTTTAAGTGCACATGGCAGATTTAGATGAATTTTTATGAGCTTTCCAAGGGTACTTTTAAGCTCGTTTCTTCGGCTGATAAAGTCAACCTGACCGTATTTAAGCAAATATTCCGCCGTTTGAAAATCTGCGGGAAGTTTTTGCCTGATGGTCTGCTCAATTACCCTTCTGCCCGCAAAACCAATTCTTGCTCCCTGCTCTGCGATGATAATGTCTCCGAGCGTTCCGAAACTTGCGGTTACGCCGCCGAAGGTCGGCTCGGTAAGTACCGTAATATAGAGTATTCCCTCATCATTTGCTCTTGCCACCGCGCAGCTGGTTTTAGCCATTTGCATAAGGCTCAGTGAGCTTTCCTGCATTCTTGCACCGCCTGAAGAAGTCACTGCAATAATCGGAACTCTTTTTTTAACGCCTTCTTCAATCAGTCTCGTTACTTTTTCGCCTACCACACTGCCCATGCTTCCGCCCATATAAGCAAAATCCATAACCGCTAAGGCTGCGTCCTGTCCGTTAATTTTACCAAACCCGGTTATTACGGCTTCATTAAGGTTTGATTTTTCTTTCGCGCTTCTTTGGCGGTCTTTATAAGGCATTGTATCGGTAAAATCAAGAGGATCAGCAGGGTGAATTCCGGGATTTATTTCCGTAAAAGTTCCTTCATCAACAAGCTGATTTATTCTCGCATTTGCCGAAATCCTGAAATGATAATCACACTCAGGACAAACGGAAAGATTTTTTTCAAGATCCTTTGACGGCAAATTCGCACTGCAGTTGAAGCACTTTACCCATAACTTGGAAAGGTCGTCACCGGATATTTTTGATTCAACAAGAGCCGCATTCAATTGTTTTTTCTTTTTATTGGCAATCCAATCCCTTAGACTCATTAATCTACCTCGTTATTTTCAATCCGCTTTACTTTTCGGTTTGATAAACCTTTAATCTGTCAAAATCAAGAGCTGTTCTTCCTGAACCAAGCATCAAATCCAATCCGAAAGTTGAGCGTTTTCTTACTGTATCATAACCAAGCTTAAATTTAAAATCCTCGGGTCCTACACGGGCGTAAAACTGGCTTTCCGTCGAAAGTCTGCCGTCATATCTGTCCCGTGTCAGGTTAAGATTTCTCAGATGTCCTATATCGAGATAATTTGTCAGCTTGTACTCACCGCCGACAATCAGGTTGCTTCTGCCCTGATCATATCTGTCAAACTCAAAAGGAGATTGTCCGTGAACTCCGGCTTGAAAATAAGTCGAAGTCAGTTTAAGTCTTCCGATTTTGGAATCAAATCTCGGACCTGCTCTAAGCAGAGCGAAAGTATCTCCGTTGCCGTAAACCGAAACGTCAAACTGGGAATGCAGCCTGAACTGAAGCAAATCATCTTTTATGCTGAACAAAGGCTTGTTATTAATTAAATCTCCCTGAAGCTTAAATCTTCCCGTTCCGAAACTTCTTCCGTAATCCTCTGCATAACCCGCGCTTGCCCTGGTAAATAAATCAAAATTCATTGCAGAGCCGAGTTTTCTTTCATCAACAATTTCAGCTAGATAGCGGGCTTTTTTATCGCCGAAAATGCCGTCGTCAATGTATGAATTTGAACCGTAGCGCAGTTTGGTATATGGGCTGAAAAGTTTTTGTTCTCCTCTAAGGACAAATTTATCCTTAAGAGTGCCGTATGCTATTTCGGTTTTGTTTGTAAACGAAGTATATCTTGCCATACCGCCGAAACCGAATTTAGAATCGCCTGTTCCTGCCATAAGGAGGGGGGATACTTTTAATGTCGAGCCGTTCGGAATATTAAAAACGTGACTCGGTCCGAAATACCCGCCAAGGTCTCTTGTGTATCCCATTTCGGGAAGCATGGTTTCTATTCGGGTAATTTGATTGTCGGTGCTTAATTCAAGGCTCGGAATACTTGCCACTTTAATTTTTCCGACTCTTATTGTGGCATTTTTTATAGATATAAGACTTTGTTCACCTTTGTTATTAATGGTGATTTCCTTACAGGTTATTTTGTATCTCGGAGGCTTGCTCTCGTCAGCGGACAAAATGTTTTCATCCGTTAATTTCGAAACTTCCTTGGGCGAAAATTCGTTTGAAGAAAGCTGAAGCTTCAAGTCCTTGTTATTAATTGATGCCCGTCCGTTTTTTATAATGAGGCTGTTGGGATAAACATCCGCCGTCTTAGCTTTAATGCTTACCTTGCTGATTTCGGTTGTGGGTTCGTTAATAAGTGCCGATTCTTTATTAAGGTCGATTTTGGCATATTCGCCCGTTATAACTTTTCCCTGCTTGGTTATTTTCACGTTGCCTTCGGCAATTACAATCTGTTTTTCCTGATCATAAGTTATTTTGTCCGCTTCCAGCCGTGAATTTTGCTCCTTTATGTCAAGCGTTGCCGAACCCGTCGCTATAACTTCGTTCTTTTCCTGATAATAATCCAGTTTGTCGCTGTTCAGGTCTATCATGGTTACTCTTGCCTGAAGCGGAGTTACCTCGCGTGTTGTTTGCGCAAACAAAGGAACTGATGATAAATGCATCAGAGCGAGTACTAACAACAAATATATTTTTTTATTAACAGACATTTAACAAGATTCCTTTTCTATAAGATTAATTTCTTCTTCAGTCAAATCGTATAATTTATAGACTTCGTTGTCTATTTCTTTATCAAGCGCGTTAATTCTTTTTTCAATTTCTGCAAGCTGTGTCTGTTTTTCCTTGAACCAATTAATAAGCTCTTCTTCTTCTTTTAAGGTTAATTTAACTTTGAGCTTCTTTAATTCTTCAATAAATATGTTAGCACCAAGTTGGTAGAATTTTTCTAACTTTTGAGAGATTTTTTGAATACTGTATTTTATCTTCAGGAACTCTACAGCCGATGCTGTTTGCTCATGCAATGCCTTGTTCAGCTCTATCATTTTTTCGGCTTTTTGGGCAAGGGAGTTTTGTTGGGATTCGGTGGCTTGAGGGATGGGAAAATCTTTAAAGACAAATTCTTTTATTTCTCGAGTTCCACCTAATAAAACAGGAAAAAATATTTTTAAAAGAAATTTGCTTAATCTGCTGTTAAAATAAGCCGTTAAAAATTTTAGAAATAGAGATTTTTTTTCATTTAAAGTTATAATACAACTTTTATCGTTTATGTAAAAACCTTTATCGTCAAAAACAAATGGGAAAACACTTGTCATATTCGGGTAAATTATTTTAGGTTTTTCAAATTCTTCGATAAAAGCACAGTTTCTTAAATTACTCCAATGTTTTCCTTTATCGTATCGTTTTTCTAAATTTGCTTGATAGTTTAATAAATGTTTAAAAATATAGGGGTAATTTTTTTCCACATTTATAGATGCAATATTTTTATATCCATTATGAGTGTTTATCAGCCATAAGTTATCCCAATTATAACCGTAGGGCAAAATATCTCTTCCTCTTAAAAGAGGCTTTATTATCTCTTCATTTTTCGAATCTTCTTTGCATAATTTTTCCTTAGTTTCTGTATCAATTATAAAAGCTTCATTAAAGCCTGTTATTATTCCTCTGTTAATATTAAGCCCTAATTTAGCTAAAGGTATTCCGTTGTTTTTAATTTTTTCTAGTAAATTATTTTTCTTATTGCTTGTTAAAATCCAATTTTCACAATCTGTCTTTATAGAACACTCAAAACCGTTTTTTAAAATTTCAGTTTTCAAATCAGTTATATTCTCTAAAGTTTCAAGTTGAATATAATTAAAAGTTTGCTTCTCTTTTGGTTTCTCATTTTTTATGGTGATAATACAAGGCATTGTTGTTGCCCCTTCAAATATCTGTAAATCACCAAAATCAATAATTTCAACAATTGCATATTTTTTTTGTAAATATTGAGTTAATTTTTTACCATAGTTGGATTTGATGAACTTATTCGATACGATAAACGCAAAATAGCCGCCGTCTTTTAGCAGCTCCAATCCTCTTTCAAAGAAATAGACATACAAATCCGAAACACCTGTATAAACTTTATAGTTTTTCTCAAGATATGGTTTTATGCCAGAAATAAGCTCCTGTCTAACATACGGCGGATTGCCTATCACCACATCAAACCCGCCTGCGGGTTCAGGCTCAAATGCTTTATCTACAGGGATGAGCATACTTTGGACAAGGGAGGCGAGGGAACCCTCTTTGACAAGGGAATTCTCTTTGGCAAGGGAGCATTCTTTTTTGGCAAGGGAGCATGCTCCCTTGTTGTAATGGCACGCTCCATTGTTGTAGTAGGATGCTCCATTGTTGGGAAGATTATGTTTTTCTCTGTTATAAGTTACATAGTGCAGTACATTTTCAAGCTCTGTTTCATTTTCAATCAAATTATAATTATATTTTTGTGTCCATAAGTGATTTTGTGTTTTACCTCTTTGGCAAGGGAGCATGCTCCCTTGTTCAGGAATAGTTCTGCCCATATGAATATTGTATTTTCTTG
>CAZXPD010000011.1:0-58546 GCA_964643065.1 uncultured Gammaproteobacteria bacterium
TTGGACGCACTAAACCCTGCTATAATAACAATATCAGCAGTATCAACTGCAATAATATATATAAGGTCATGTCATCCTCAGTGAGCATTAGCGAACGTGAGGATCTATATCACCAACTACTGAGAACAGACCCTCACGCTCCTTTCAGTCGCTGAGGGTGACACACAAAAAGGTTACAAAAATTATGATAAGCGACCAATTTCCTTATAAACACAGCCTTAAGGGGCGATTCGAATATAGCAGCATTTACAAAAAAGGCTAAAAAAAGGCTGCAAATGGGATGCAAATAGGATGCAAAAATACACGTTTTTTATGCTTCTGCTTGCGTTAAACTATAAATACCAAATAGGAGTAACCTAATCATTGTTCGGCATTATAAACCTCAATAAGCCTACTGGAATGACTTCGCACGACGCGGTGCAAAAAATCAGACGAATCCTCAAAATAAAACAGGTCGGACACAGCGGAACACTTGACCCCTTTGCTCAGGGCGTTCTACCGATATTTACCGGCAAAGCGACAAAACTAATTCAATACTTTGACACCTCAAAGATTTACAGAGCATACATAAAGCTGGGCATAAACACCGATACTTATGACTCGGAGGGCAAAATACTTCAAAAGCAACCTGTTAAAGTCGATAAAGAGTTGATATCAAAGGCGCTTAAAACATTTCAGGGCGAAATTACTCAAACTCCGCCTATGCACTCCGCCGTGCATTACAAAGGCAAGAGACTTTATGAATACGCCCGCAAAAACATTGAAATTCAAGATATTCCCAAAAGGCAAGTAACCGTAAACTCGATAAAACTCATTGAAATCAAAGATAAAACCTCCGAAAATCCAGTACTTATTGTCGATATTGACTGCTCGGGAGGGACTTACATCCGCTCAATTGCAAATGACTTGGGTAATATGCTCGGATACGGCGCATATCTCGAAAATCTCGAAAGGACAAAGTCGGGAAAATTTGATATAAGCAGCAGTACGGATTTTGAACAAATTGAAAAAGCTTTAGCAACAGGAAGAATAAACGAAATATTAATTAATCCTCTTGATGTTCTGGACTTGCCTTCAATTCAATTAAACGGCGATGAGCTCTCGAGAATTCAAAAAGGTCAATTTATCGCCCTGCAGGAAAATATGGAATTAGAGGAAGAGCAGACAGTTCTTTTGATTTCCGGCAATCAAATCAACTCTGTGGGATTTGTTAAAGAAAATAACATTTGCCCGAGAAACGTTTTTGTTTAGATAATTTTAATGAAACTGAACAAAAAGGAATATATGATGAATCTGGAAGAATTAAAAAATAAATATCAACTGATAAATCTTTTTGTTGAACTTGCCGAAATCCCGTCACCTTCTAAAAAAGAAGAGAAGGTCTCTAAAAGAATAATGGAATTACTCAATCTCCATAATATTAATGCCCAGTTTGATAATTACGGCAATATAATTGCGAAAATCCCCGCTTCATCTGATTATAAAAACGTTCCTCCGCTGCTTCTTTCAGCTCATATGGATGTAGTTGGAGGATCTCAGGATGTAAATGTGAGATTATCAAACGACAGAAGATATATTGAAACAGACAAGACAAGAACGCTCGGCGCGGATGATAAAGCAGGTGTTGCGGCAATACTTGATTTGGCGATTGAAATGAATGACCTCAATTCTCAAATCATGCACGGACCGATTGAAATAATCTTTACCAGAGATGAAGAAACCGGAATGACGGGTATAACAAATTTAAACACGGCTCTGCTCAAATCAAAATACGCCGTAATCATAGATGGCGAAAATCTCGGCGAACACAACAACGAGGGCGCAGGTTTTACGAATGTTTTCGTTAAAGTCCATTCCGGCAAAGGCGGACATTCGGGAATAAATATTTCAGATAAAACAAGAATTAATGCAATCAAGGTTTTATCCGGGCTCGACTCACAAATCCCTCAAGGGGTTTATAAAGAAGATGAACGGGGAGTTGTAACATCTATAAATGCGGGAGTTTCTATCGGAGGTACAGCAGATGTTTTATTATCCGAAACTTTAAAGAACATAAAAGAAAGTGACGAAAAAAAACTGCCCGAGAAGTATCTTCAGGAAAACATTTTTAAAACCATAATCGATGAATCGGCATTTAATGTCATAAATACCAATGCGGCGGCGGGCTATTCAATAAGGAGTTCCGATCCGCAAAACGAACAGGAATTGATTAATTTAATCAAACAAAAAGTCAAAGACATAAACCATAAATATAACGGCTTTATTCAGGTTGACTTGGAAATAAAAACCCATTTAAAGCCTTTTGTTAAGAGCGCGGATACTTTTCTAAGCGAAGTAATTGTTAAATCAGGGAATAAATTAAATATAAACGCCGAACCTAAATCCTTCCATGCCGGAGCCGAAACTCATGTGCTTGCCAATGAAAAGAAAAACGCTAATAATGAGAGCTTTGTTCCCGTTATTATCGGTGTTGCAAACCTGCATAATATTCACTCAGCAGATGAAAAACTGGATTGGCAAAGCTTTTTAAAAGGGAGAGAATGGCTTGAAGAAATTGTCAGGACGTTTGCGTCTGAGAGTTGCTGATTGAAGCAGGATTTTAAGATATTCTTAATTGCAATATTTTTGCTAAAATTAAATAAATTAAATCTTTTTTAAAATTTAAGGAGATTGGTTTTTGAAAATTTTGATTAAATCATCATTGGTACTAGGTGCTATTGCAGGTGTTGCTCTCGGTATATTAATGGCTTTTTCATTTGTTCAATGCCTTGTTTTTGCTCTTTTTCTGCTATTGGGTGCGGGAGTTGTATATTACCTCAAAAAAAATTCTTTTGTGGGTATGCTGACGGTTAAACAAGGTGCAGTCGCAGGTGCGGTATCAGGTTTTACCGGATTTTTATCCGCATATATTTCTTATCTTCCGATTTCATTTATTTTTCATTTAATATTCAGGTCATTTAACCTCAAAACAGGATTTGACATCTTAAATTCATTTATGTTCTCAAGTTTTACTTATTTTATCGGTGTGATTTCAATTATATTTTCGCTTGCACTGTTGATAGCACTCTTCAGCGCATTCAGCGGATTAATTGCCGCATATATTTATTTGAGAATTGAAGAGCCGCCCCCGCCGAATAACAGCTTTGACTTAAAAATAGGTCGATAATACAACCTAAAAAGCCATCGAAACTCTTTTTGAAGCTTTTCCCGTTTTTACATCCGCTGATATCATTTTAGAACTGATATCATAGTATTTCTGAGCCAGAACATCCTGTTTCATAGCCTTTAATACCATTGACATGTTGTAAAAAGCATCTGCGCAGAGAGGATTTAATCTGACAGTTTCTTTATAGGCAGCCAGAGCTTCGGAGTATTTCCCTTTTTTATAAAGAATATTGCCAAGGTTGTAATGCGCAAGAGTAAACTGCGGATTGATTTTCAAAAGATCATTCAAAACTTTTTCGGCTTTATCCAGTCTGCCGTTTTTGTATAAACATTGGGCATAACTGTAAAGCAGTTCAATACGATTGGGGGCAAGGCTGACTGCTTTGTCATATAGATTTTCAGCTTTTACGCCGTTATTTATCGTGTCATAAAGCGAAGCTATTTCGGCAAGTCTCCAACCGTTATTTCTGTATTTATTAACCGAATTGTTCAGCAAAATTTCGGCTCTTGTGTAATCCTGAAATTTAATTTCGTTGCGGATTTCTTCGACGGTTTTATTAAAATCTTCAGCAGTTTCTTTGTCATCTCTCAATAAAACAACGGGTTCCGAAATAATACTTTTTTTCTGTGAGAGAGCGACTTTTTGGGCGGAAATTCTGTTTGAGGAAGAGGTTAAACTGACATTATAAATACTTGGAAGTTTGAACTCTTCGGATACTTCATCCAGACTGCTTGTTAAGATTTCGGGATTCTGTGTTTTCTTTTTCAATTGTTCAAAAGATAGAATATCACTGCTTAAAAATTTTTTAAATTTGAAATCAGGCAGATTTTGCAGCAAATTATCACCGGATATTTTTTCAAAATTGTCGCTAATTAAAAGATTGTCCGAAATATCGCCCACATCATCTTTAGATACTCTGATGCTGAATGCCGATGGCGAACTTTGCGTTTCTGCAAAAGCTTGCCCGCATAATATAAGGTATGAAATAACAATTAATAAATATTTTTTGCTCAGGCTCATATTTAAATACTTTTTTTGCTATATAAATTTTAAACATTTTTAGGACATGTGGCATCAACATTTTATGGGAGATATTTCATATTTATCCTTATCAAAGACGTTCAGAAATTTTAACTTAAGGCAAGAATGTAAATTATTATAAAACAATTTGTATCGGCATGAAAAAATTGCTACTATAATGAACGAATTTAGTTTTGTTTCAGGAAGGTGTTTGGGATTTATGACCATAACTCACAAAATAATTGGGGACATATGCATACTCAATCTCCCCGAAAATATTCTCGAAAAGGGCAATTCGGTAAGATTGCTCGAAAAAGTCAATGAAGTTATCGAAGATGATTTTCTTAACATCATTCTGGATATGACAGAAATTAAAAAAATCGACGGTACCGGCTTGGGGATTTTGCTGAAAATTCAAAAAAATGCCGTTTATCACAATTCCAGCATCAGACTTTACGGTTTGAAGCCTTATGTAGCGCAGATTATTTTCCAGACAAGGCTGAACAAAATATTGGATATCTGTCACAGTGATTTTGATATTTCAGAAACAGTTGTTAGCGAAAATACGCATCCTGCAAAACTTTTTTAAAATATTTAACTTTCAGATTCGTCGGATACAACAATGATTTCAGGTTTGTCATCAATAGTTGCTACGATGTGATTATATCTTTCCATTCTTAGCTTCAGCCAACTGACCATTGTAGGTGAGCCGTATACTTCAATAACTCTGGTTCTGATAAAACTCTTATAAGTTTTGTTATAAGTTTCATCAAGATATGTGCTGCATTTGCAGTTCAATTCTTCTACCAGCTCATACAATGTCCTGAGCCATGCTGCCTGTACTACGTTTTCATCTACTTTGAACTCTATAATCATACGCCTCTACTCTACAAAGAAGTTATATTGTTATTATAATTTTACGGATTTGGGTTTTAATCCTTTTAAATAATGAATTGTCACAGGTATATTAAATATTATAACAAAATATTATATTTTTTTAAAGACAAACTAAATATTTTATTACAAATTATAAACTATACAATGAACCAAATTATAATTCTTCAGCTTCAAAATCAGGAAAAACAAATATTCTGCCGTTCTCGTCGCGCCATCTTATCCAGCCGGGAACGGCGGATTTGTCAAAATCTATGACCTTTACAAGCATCCAGTTCCCTGTTATTTTAATCATTTTAATATTTTCGGCGGAATAATAGCAGTCCTTGAGGATTTGAGAGTTTTCATGGGGAGCGGTATGCAGTTTTTTGTATTTCTCGTCGACGTCTTTGAGAAAATAAATCCCTTTTTCTTTGCCGTACTTGTTCATAAACTCGTACCAGCTCAGATAATTGTTTTCGGCAGGTCTTTTTACCCAACCCTTTTCGCCGGTTTTTTGGTTGGTTATAATTTGCAGAGCGTCATCAGTTTCATCGGCAACCGCAAAAGCAATAAGATTTTTGTTTTGGACATAGGCAATAATTGAGTTCAGCGGTTTGACAATGTCTCGGACTGAAACTATGCCGGATTCGTCTTTGTATATAGTATCTTTAAGTTTACTCAAATATTTGTCATCATATATCTGCATTTTATTATCGGCAAGATACAGCCCAATTCCGTAATAGTTAACAGAATCCGAATATCTGGGCAGCAAATCAGCCTTTGCGGATGAGCAAAATATATTTAATGCAAAAATGCAAAATATTAAAATGACAACTTTTTTAATCATATTAATATGTTTTTTAATATTATAACATTTGAAAATGATTAGAGGATTTTGTAAACCTTAATATCCTAAATATCAAGGATTTTTAAACCGTTTACGGTTGAAATATCAACCAATTTGTCAATATCGTAAAATCTGCAGCTTTCAAGCAAAAATCTGAGCTCGGTCCACATTTCACCATCAGTAAAAGGTTTAATTATATCTGCAATATTATCGGTGCCGATGCCTACATTCACTCCGTGCTCGCAAAGTTCTTCAACGGGTGCAATAGAATTGTGAGTCGGGGCAAGTTCTTCGGATCTTCTGGCATCTATCCATGCTGTGGGGCATGTGATTAAATGGATATTTTCTTTTTGCATCTGCTGATAAATTTTTCTGCGGTATTCTATCGGATGCGCGCTAAGCGAAATGCAGTGAATAGCAGTTACTCTGCCCTGCATTTTGTGTTCAACCGTTTTTTTGATAAGCAGTTCAGTTTCTTTCTCGGTTGCAGTATTGAACTGGTCAACGTGAACATGGAGGGGTTTACCTAATTTACTTGCTGTTTCCATAAGTATATCAAGGTGGACATCTTCCATGCCTGCGTCTTTAGCAGGCAGACCGCCAATAATATCAACAAATTCCGAACAGTAATCAAACCATTTTTTCGCTTCGGGAGAAATAACTCCTTTTAAGGTTTGGCAAATAAATTTTATTTTTATGTCTCTCGAAAAGTCATTTCTTATCATATCAGCGGCGAGCATGCTTTTGTCTTTTATTACTTCATCTGCGTCAATAAAAGAACCGATAGCCTGAACCCCTTGTTCTTTCATATATTCAAGGGCATAAGCCATGCGATCGTAAATCTGAAAAACTGTTGAACTTCTTTTTATTTCGTCAACCAGTCCCCATTTTTCCTTCAAAGTCGCATTGGCAAGATGCAGTGTTTCGGGTGTTATTGTATATGACCTGTCAAGATGAGAGTGCGTATTGACAAAGCCGCCCTTCAGCCTGATTTTTTCAAGCAGCAAGTCTTTCAGAATACTTGTTTTTTTACGGTTTTGTTTGTTAAAATTCATATTTCCGTATAATTCCTGTAACATATTCACCCCATTTTTCTTTTTTTTAAATATATTCTCTTCTTTTTTAGATAAAAAAAATTCCAAATTCGAAAATTTGGAATTTAAAAAATATTCAATATCTTGCTGAATATGAAAAATGCTTTTTCGTTTCAAATTCAGTATCTTTTCTGACATTTTCTTCTTCTATGATTTACCTAAATTGAAGAAAGTTTAAACGATATTAAAATGTTTGTCAACCGTAAAAGAAAAGTTTTTTCATTGAAATTATTAAAATTGAATGGATTTGTTAATTTCATAAACAAATAAACCTCATGCTAAAATATTTTTATTACGAAAAATCAGGAAAAGCTAAATGTCGGAGCAAATGACCAAAACTGCTTCAAAAAAAGTAGAATTAAAATCCGTATCAAAATCTTACGGAAAAACTGCGACCATAAAAGAACTTGATTTAACAATAAATAACGGAGAGTTTATGGTTCTTGTCGGTCCTTCCGGCTGCGGCAAATCCACAATTCTTCGAATGATTGCAGGACTTGAAGAAATAACAAAAGGTGAAATATTCATAGGTGACAAGGTTGTAAATAAAGTTCATCCTAAAGACCGTGATATTGCAATGGTTTTTCAGAACTATGCGCTTTATCCCCATATGAGTGTTTATGAAAATATGGCTTTTGGGCTGAAAATGCGTAAATTTGATAAGGCAACCATTGATGAAAGAGTAAACAAAGCCGCTAAAATACTTAATTTAACAGAATATTTGGACAGAAAACCCAAACAGCTCTCCGGCGGACAGAGGCAAAGAGTTGCGCTCGGGCGTGCCATTGTCAGAGAGCCGGCTGTCTTTCTTATGGACGAGCCTCTTTCCAACCTTGATGCCAAATTGCGGGTTCAAATGCGTTCGGAAATTAAGAAACTCCACAAGGAATTGAGTACCACTTTTATTTACGTTACGCACGATCAGGTAGAAGCGATGACAATGGGTGATAGGATTGCCGTTATCAATAACGGAGAACTCCAGCAGACAGATGCGCCTGAAAATATTTACAATAATCCCCAAAATACTTTTGTGGCAGGATTTATCGGTTCGCCTTCCATGAATTTTGTTGAAGCTAAGATTACTGATGACGGGTTGCTGTTAATTGACGGTATTGATTTTCCACTAAGTGAAAGCAATAACAAAATTGCTGAAAAAAACCTGCTGAAAGGTCATAAGGTAATTGCCGGCATTAGACCGGAACATTTTTCGGTTGTGCAGGATGAGGATAAATCTCTTAAGATTAAACCGGATTTTGTTGAAATGCTTGGCGGGGAAAAAATTATTCATTTTGGTCTGGCCGGAAAAAGTCTATCGGCAAAAGTCTCGTTTGATTTGGATATTAAGCCTTTAGAAGACCTTAAACTCACTTTTGATATGTCAAAAGTGCTTCTTTTCAATCCTGAAAACCAAAGAATATTCAGTCTGTAATAAGATAAAGAAGTTTTTTACGGTTATCATGAATATTCATATTATCCACAAAATCTCTTGTGAGAATTTCTCCGGATTTCAGGTGCATATTTCCTTGATTATTCATATATCCCTGTGTAAGCGACTTGAAAATTTCTTCAAATTCATTTTCAGCCGAAGCTTTTTTCCAATGGGATTCGATTGAATGATAGCACTGAGGGTTTTCTTTAACGGTTCCGGTTTTGGAATATGCAATATCAGAACAGCCGCCGAGACAAATAAGCGCGTACTCGCATTTTTTACAAAAGCCTTTTAATGACAAAAATCTTTTTGCACGTTTATTCCAGGCGCAAAATTTTCTTGAGTTCCAAATTTCTTTTAACGGCTGATGAGTTAAATCCCCTTCGGTAAATTCATCTTCATATATGGACAGACAACCCTGAACTTTGCCGTCACTCCTTATTCCGAGAATGCCTTTGCCTGCACAGCATCCCATCCATTTTGTATAGGCTGTATGAACGGGAATTGTTTTTGAAAAATATCCGAAATCATGGTTACACAGCACCGCAAGGTCATGCATAGGCGTTTTTATTCTGGATCGGGCAAAGAATAAACCCGAAATATAATATTCAAATAAATCCAGCACCAAGTCATTCTGCATTCTGCCATGCGGTGAAGCAAGCTGGATTTGCCATGCTTTAAATGAAGAATCTGCAAGCTTTTTTTTGAGTATTTCAAGCTCAAAAATGTTAAATTTACTTAGCGTTGTAACTGCCACGGCATTTAGATTTGCATTATCAATAAAAGGCATCAGATTGAAAATTTTGTCAAACAACCCGGGTACTTGCCTGATATGATCATGCGTTTCAGCTCTGCCTCCGTCAATGCTTATTCCCAGAGATTTTATATCCAGTTCCTTCAGTATATTAATTTTTTCTCTGTTCAAAGCTATTGCGTTTGTGATTATTGAAACTTCTACCCCGTTATCGGTCAGGCGTTTCATAATTTGCTGCCAGTCCGGTCTAAGAAATAATTCCCCGCCTATTATATTAGCTTTTCGGCAGCCGATTTTGGCAAGCTCATCACATATCCTGAGAGCTTCTTCGGTATTTAATTCGTTTTTTCTTTCCAAACCTGCCGTTGAACCGCAATGCAAACATTTTGCATTGCATTTTAAAGTAATTTCCCAAACAACGCTGTGAAGATTATTTTTTCTAAACATTTAATTCTGCTTTTACGCTGTTATTGTTTATTATTTTGAGGTATCTCAACGGAAGGATAAGTGCCGTAGAAATCATCGGGGAAAACTACGCCGTATTTGGTAATTCCGGCTGTATTATCATATCCCTGCGGTTTTTGGACTACGGGTTTTTGCTCAACAGGCTTTTGTTCAGCAGTATTTTGGACACACGGCTTATTAAGTCCGAATAATCTTTGAAAAAGTGTTCTTTTTTGAGTTTTTTCATTTTGGCACACTGCTGCCGGAGTTGATGGATTAGAGGGGTTTTCCTGTGTTTTTGCAAATCCTGCCTGAGTAATCATCATATTGGATACCAGCAAAATTGATACAAATCTGTAAGCCTGTCTTAACATATAACCTCCAACCAAATTTTTTAATTACCTTCTGGGGATAACCATATCTTATCACAGAAATCTCAAGAAACATGGTTCTGTCGAACTAAAGTTTTTTTTCAAAAATCGGATCGTGGGAATTAACCTCTCCGCAATAAACGTGAGCTGCTTCTCTGCATCCTCCGTCGCAGGCGGAAATTAATCCGCATTCCAGACAGGCTGAAGGATAATAGTCTTTTTGAGTAAACCTTTTCCAGTATGGGTTTGCTCTTAGTGTTTCAAATTCAGAATAATGGCAGAGTTCAACGGGTGAATGATTGCAGGTTCGTATAAAACCGGAAGGTCCTATTACGAAAAAATTCACGGCAGCGGAACATTTAGTGGAAACTTTTAATTTTTCGTATTTATCGTGGTCATTGATAATACACTTCGGAAGTTCCGTGCCGACATGACCGGATCGGTTTGCCCTTCTCAAAACTTCTTCGGCTATATCAAGCATTTCATTAATCTGGTCTTTCGTTAGCAATAGTTCTTCAGCATGTTTGAGCCCTCTTCCCCCCGGCAAAAACCTGTTAAGCAGCAAAGTATCTGCGCCTGCAAGCAATGCTTCGGCAATTGTTTCGTAAAGCTCGAAAATATTTTTCTTTGTAACGGTAATGTTAACCGTTGTCGTAACATCCATATCTTTTGCAAGACGAAAATTATCAAGGATTTTTTTATGACTGTCCTTTCCTGTATGAGTTTTAAATGTTTTAAGACCGGGTAAGCTCATGCTCAAATGCACTTTATGCTTTTTGCAAAGTTCCAAAACCTCTTTATTAACAAGTTCACCGTTTGATATAAGGTATAAAGAAGGAGGTTTTATCTCCGAAATCAAACTGCCGTCTTTTGTTTTAATATGTTCCGATTCGCAGGATGCCGCAAACTCAATTATTTCAAAAATATCTTTTCTCAGCAGCGCCTCTCCGCCGGTAAAAGCAATATTGCAAATGCCTTTTTCCGCCATAAGTTTAATACATTCTTTCCACTGCGCAAGATTCATTTCCTTTTTTTTCAGCGAGGAATTATCCTCCCAAGGGCAGGAACAAAAAAGGCACTTATGATTGCAGGCATAAGTCATCTCCAGCACACATGTCGCCGGTAAAAAGGAAGGGGCGGGTTTTGAAAAAGATTTAATATCCATTTTATTTAGGATTTTCCCCGAGCATTTCCTTTAAAAGTTTTTTATACTTTGACATCGGAACCAAGTCTCCGCTTGGCGTTTTGTGTTCCTTCATTCCTTCGGAATATTCATAAAGAATGTTTAAATTTTCGGCTGTTATATTGCAGGATTTATGCTCTTTTGCTTTTTTACCGTATTTAACAATGAGGCACAGGTGCGGGTTTCTTTTTAAATTATGCCCGCAGGTACTGCAAAACTGTGATTCGTCAAGTTTTACGTCTATTTTTGTGATTTTCTTAACTAAATTTCGGTATTCGGGAATCTTATCGAACTCGTAATCAAATGGCGAAGGGTATAAAGTAGATTGTCCGCAATCAGGACATATAAAATCAAACCTGTCAGGCGGGGGAGCCATATCATAGCACATAGCTCCAATATCTTCGGGAATAAATTTCTGAGGAGTTTCCGATAATTTATCCAATTTTACGTTATATTCTTCTTTTGTCAGCTGTTCATAAGCTCCTTGCTTGTTTACGGCATTTTCTTTTGCAATTGAATATCCTGTAAACCCCAGAAAGCAGGCAACAAATATGACTAAAACTAAAACAACACTGTACCACATAAATATTTCACCTTATTCTTATAAAATAACAATAAAGTTTAGCATATATACTAATTAAAATAAATCAGTTTATAACAGTGGTTGAGGGTTTGTAATAAATGTTTAACTGTTTTTGTCTTTTTCAAAAACTATTTTTCCGTCTATAAGAGTTGTGTGAACGTTAAAATCTTTATCCCAAATGACAATATCTGCTTTGTTGCCTTTTTTTATACACCCTGTATTAATTTCTTTAAGATTTTGCGAGGGGTTTTGACTTGCATACTCAATAAAAGATTTTATGTTGCCTAAATTCCATTTAGTTAAGTTTTTCAGCGCAGTATCAAGGAAAATGGTGCTTCCGGCAATAGTACCGTCTGAATTAATTGCGATATTATCATTTGCCATGATTTCCTGCCCTGCAAACATCATTGACGGCATGTTTGACCTGTTTATCGGCAGACTGTCGCTTATAAAAATTATTTTTTCGGACGGCTTGGTTCTGATTATCAAATCCACTGTAACACTGTTAATATGCAGCCCGTCCGCGATTACCTCAACAAATAAGTCGTTATTTGTAAGACCTGCTCCTATTATACCGGGTTTTCTGTGGTGATAGGGTGTCAAAGCATTAAAAATATGCGTGATTCCCTTTAATCCGGCTTTTGCCGCATCGGTAACAGTTTGGTAATCTGCACCCGAATGTCCCGCAAAAGCTGTCACACTGTTTTCAGTCAGGTATTTTATCAGCTCAAAATCTCGGTCGAGTTCGGGTGCCAGTGTTACAAGTCTGATAAGCGGATGCTCGATTTTTTTATAATTTGATACAGACGGTTTTCTTATCGATTCTTTCGGATGAATTCCTTTATAGTCGGGGGAAATAAAAGGACCTTCAAGATGCACTCCCTGTATTTTTGCCGTATCTTCGGATTTTATGGAGTGTACGGCATTGATAATGTTGATTTGTCTTTTTATTTCTTCCTCGTCTGCCGTGACAAGGGTGGGTAAAATTGAAGTCACACCGAATGCAGGGAGCTTTTCAAGAAGATAAAATACTTCATCAAAAGACGCCTCGTTAAAATCTACCCCAAATCCGCCGTGAATATGCTGATCAATCAAACCCGGCGTCAAAGTCAAACCGTTTGCATCTATGATTTTTAAATTTTTAGCGCTGTCGGGGATAGAATCATTTATTTCATCTCGAAAAGCTATAATTTCATCTTCGAATACCAGCACATTTCCTTCTTCATTAAGAATTAAAATCAACGAATTTTCTTTTCTGCGGACGTTTTTTAAATCTTCTATGTTGTATTCATTGAATAAAAACCCCAAATATGTTCTGGCGGCAAGTTTTGTTTTGGTACATACCGCCATTTCTCTCAGCTCTTTTTTTAACAGCTCGGCGGTAATAACCTTGCCTTTGTAATTCCCGATAAGTTTTTTAATTTTATTTTCCATTCTGAAAAACTGCTATTTAGAAGTAACTTCCTGTTTTATTGAATTCACGGCTTCTTCCGTATTGCCGAATATAGGCAAAATATTATTTAAGAAAACGTAGCTTAAAATTTTATTAACACTGTGAGAGACATTGCAGAGTTTTAAGCTTCCTTTATTTTCATAGCACATTTTAAAACCCGATAAAAAAGCATTAACGCCCGGCTGGTCAATTTCTGCTATGTTCTTCAAATCGACAATTATATTTGTATAGCCGGCATTAATCAGCGAGACGAATTCTTTTTCCAGTTTTTTTGCGCTTGCTTCCTTTTGCAGTTCATTAGGTATAACAATAACAATTTTAGAATCGTTGTTCTCGATTTTTACAAGAATGTCTTTTTCTGTATTTTCTTGTTCTATTTCATTCAGCTTAATGTATTTGAGAATTTTTTTGTGCCAGAGGGAATCTTTTCCTATAAATTCGTTGGCTCCTTTCAAAAAAGCCTTGTTTATCAGTTCTTTATCTTCTGTTCCGGATATAAGAATTAATTTTGTATCGTTTTCTTTTGTTTTTTCACTGTTTACGAAAGATTCAAGAATTTCAAAACCGTCCCTGGCTTCGGGAAGAAATAAATCAAGGAAAACAAACGAAAAATAATGCTTTTTAAAACAGTCAAAGGCTTCTTCTTTATTTCGGGCTATGTAAATGTTATATCCGGATTTTCGCAGAATTATACTCAGCTGATGTATGCTTGTTTCAAGATCATCTATTAAAAGAATATTTCCTTTTTCATTCAAAGCGTCTTGCTCGTTATTATTTACGTGTCCGAGCAAATAGTATTCTATTTTGGCAAGTGCTTCCGAAATCATTTCGGAATCAGCTTCGTGCCGGTTATCCATTCCGGCAAGTCTGAAAAGCTTTTTAAGTTGTTTATCAGTCAAGTTCGCCATAAATAATTACGCTAAGTCATTACTAACCCTTAATTTTATTATAATTAATTATGGTGAAAAATGAACGGATTAATTTTTTTAAAGGTCAGATTTTAAAAAACTCCCGCTGATGTCATACCACTTTACAGATTTTGTCTTGACACTAGATCATGCAAGATGCGAGAAAAATTTAATTTTTCTGCATCTTCAAGTGGTATTAAAACAAAAAAGCCCGTAAAACGGACTTTTTTTATTTTACCCCCAAACTAATATTGATAATTCTCTGCTATGCAATGATTAAATCTATTTGTTTTGAATGGTCGGCTTATGCCATATAGCTTAAATCTGATTTTCTTTTGAATTCATAAAGGTTTGCTTTATAAACTTTATCCTGATTGTTCATATAGTATTCTTTTTGTTTGACATCGGATTCTTCCTGATTCTTTTTAAATTCCTTGAAGTTTACAGATTTTTCGATTGAAGTATTTTCCTGAGTTTTTTGAGCAAAGAGGTTTTCTTTTTCCTGAGTTTGAGAAAGGCTTTCCGAAGTTAAACTATTTTTATTTGCAGATAAGTTTGCTATTGATGACTGCGCATTTTCTTTTTTGCCTGTCAATGTTTCAAGGTTTTCCTTTTCTGAATTTAAAGTGTCAACCAAATCACTGAGTTCTTTGCATAATGCTGAAATTAATTTTCCTATGGCGTCTCTGGTTTTTTCGGCGTCTGCAATACGGGTATCTATATCTGAATTTTCATTGATAAAGCTTTCAACGGCTTCTAATTCATCCTGAAGCTGTGCCATATTTTTCTGAAGTCTTTCTTTGCGTTCAATGAGTTCTTTTTTTCTGTTTTCAAGAGCTTCTTTTCTTTCTTTTTTGGTTTTTTCAAATTGCGATATAAGTTCAGGATTATCGGTATCTATAGTAAGACTGTCAATAGAAGTCATTTCATTATCTATTTCGGTTAATGCGTTATCTATTGAGTTCAACAAACTGCTTAAATTCTCCATTGCTCTGTTTAAAGTATTTTTGTTGAGCAAATTTTGTTCGTACAATTTTTTTATCGGGCTGAGCTGAGAAATGAGGTTATTTTGCTGACTTTTTTTATCTTCCTGAGAATTTATCTCGTCGTTCAGATTGGAAATGCCGTCTTCATAGCCGCTGATTAGACCGTTAGAGTTGCTGATGCCGGCAAGAAATTCCGACAGGTTTGACTGAACCTCTGTAAGCAAAGCGCTAAGGCTGTTTATTTCGTTAGTCAAATTTTGGAGTCTTGCGAGCGCAGAAGCCTGCATTGAAGTTGTATCATAAACTTTAGATGTACCGGTATTTTGCAAGGTTACATTTAAATCATCATTTACTGATTTAAAGGACAAAAGAGAGGATGAAAAATTGGAAGCATTATTGATTAAATCTTTAGAAACATCTCCAAGTTTAGTATTCAAAGTATAACTTGCTTGGTAAATCTTGTTTTGAAGGTTTCCCTGAAGTTTTTGATATGAATCTGCTGAAGTAATGTTCATAAAAAATTCTCCTTACTTTAAAGGCAAAATCTCTCTGTGTTTCTTTTTTATATACTTGATATGTGCTATTTATATTAAGTATTTTTTTATTCTCGGATTTCAAAAAAGCGCTACTAACGTTACAAAACTTAATATTAATTATTCCCGTAAATATTATTAACTTTTTATAACTTGCTAAGACGCAATTTATTTTTAGATTTCAGTTAAAACATACTTTGTATTAAAAATTTTTTTCTCCCAAAAAGTAAATTTTTCAGCTCAATTTGTTTTTATATATATAGGTTATTAAGGACATAAATTCACTTTTCGTGAAGTGAAATGAGTTAATAAGAAGGAGGAGAAATTATGAGCGTTCCACCAATTCCACCTGTAGTGCCCGGACCGAGTCCGTCACCGGACCCGCCCACACCACCAACCCCCCCCGGACCTGATCCGACACCGGATCCGCCCACACCGCCAACACCGCCAACACCGGACCCGGATCCTAAACCAACTCCAAGCGGTGGCGGAACAACCAAATCAAATCGTAACTATTATGCAGAGCAAATGGCTTGGTATAGAGGTATTTCCTGTTTCTTGAATGATCCCAGAGATACTGCACCTCTTCCATCGGTCATTGAGAACAGAAATTACAATGCTGATAATATTTTTGGTACAGCAAGCACTAAACCTGCTCTCAGACTTGGAAAAGGCAAACAAATATCTGCTTAAACTAACAAAAAGGTAAAAGACACCGGTATATTTATCGGTAACAATTTACCTGAAATATAATTCATCAAAAAGAACTTAGATTGCCCTTTTTGGGCAATCTATTTTTTGTTTTGGAGGATGCTGTTTTTTATCTTATTAACAAATTTACATTTTCTGCAGGCGGGCAATTGTCTTTTTTAGCAATTTTGATATTATTGAAGTCTCTTTTGTAACTAAATATTACATACAAGAAATCTGACCAATTCACTTTTCAAAGAATTGAAAAGCTGCAAAACATTTCGCAGTCTTAATTTTAAAAATATTGCAAAGACTGTTTGTAAAAAAACTTTAAATATTATAAAAAATATATAAGAAGTAGGCAATTTTTATATATTATTTGTTTTTAATAATATATATACACTAAAACATACTTTTAATTATTAATCATTTTTTAGAGGAGGATGATAAAAAATAATAATTAAAAACAATTAAATAAAGTTTCAGACATTTGTAGATTCTGAGTATTTTATTAATTGTTACAAATTATTAAAAAAATAGTAACTTTTTATATATTTTAGGCAATTTTCCTAAACAGATTGTTTTTATATTAATAGATGTGTATTCGCAGGGAGGACAACCAGAAACGGAGGACTTAACATGGCTAGAGTACTTATTTCAATGCCCGAAGAATTTTTAACAAAAATCGACAAGATTGCAGAAAACGAACAGAGATCAAGAAGCGAACTTATCAGAGAAGCTCTTCGCAGCTATATTCTTACATCCAGAATCAGAGAAAACAGCCTTGCAACAAAAAATGCAGCTATTTTAGATTCACTGCTTGACTAATATAAGAGTTCAAACTCTTTAGTCGGTTTAAAGGCGAACTTCTGAATAAAATCTGACGAGAAAAAAAATAATTTCCTGCGGGATAAAATGACCGTAAAAAATTATTTAAGGCTCAGAACGGATGAAGGAAAGCTAAAAAAAAAGTGTAAAGTGCTGCAAAAGTAATTTTATGAGGATTTATGTTGCAAAAAGGTTAAGAGGGTAAAGGTCGAATTAAGACAAAAGTTTAAATTACGGCAAAAGTGTAGTGGTTTTTAAATATCTAATCCTGGGACTGTTCTTCATCTCCCAGGATTGATTTCATGTTATTATAAGCCTCTTCGTGCCTGGGATTTAATTTAAGCACCTTTTGATAGGCTTCCAATGCTTCTTCAGTTTTACCGACTGCTTCCAGGGCTACTCCAAGGTTGTATTGTCCGTATTCATAATCTTCTTTGATTTCAACCGATTTTTTAAGCTCTTTAACGGCGCTGTCATAAAAACCTCTTGCGCCGTATGTTATACCGAGAGCGCAGTGAGCTTTATGGCTGTCAGGGTTTTTTTCTATCGCCATCTTATAATTTTCGATAGCCATTTCAATTTCGTTCAATTCATCATAAACGTGTCCCATATAGAGATAATTATCACTTTCTTCCGGAGAAAGCTCCATTGATTTTTTGAAATACGAAATAGCCGCTTCGAAATTTTTTACCGTGTGGTTTGTTTTGCCCAAATTAAAATAAATATCGGGGTTCTGAGAATTATATTCAAGGGCGGACATGAATTTTTCAATAGCTTCATCATATTTTTCTTGTTCATAAAGACTAACGCCCCAATTGCATATAAGAACGCTGAGATATTCTTCATTCACTTTTCTTTCACTATCGGAATTCGTTTCTAAAAGCAGTTCTTTATATACCTGAATGGCTTCAAGAAACATGCCTTTTTTTTCATATGACTTGGCAAGTGTGTTTTGGATATCCTTATTATCGGGGTGTGATAATAATATACGGTTGCAAGCGGATATTGCCTCGTCAAATTTTTGTGAACTGAGAAAAATCTGAGCCAGTCTTTGGGAATGTTTATCGGAATTATCTTTGTCCGACTCAATAACATCGGCATACAGAACTATTGCCTTTTCCGGTTTTCCCAATGAAAAATGCAGTTCTGCAAGTCTTGTCTTAATTTCAAAATTATCATTGTCATCAGAAAGTATTTTTTCGTAAATATTAAGTGATTCCTGGAATTTGCCGACCTTGCTGTAAGCAAAAGCCATATTTTTAAGGCTTTCAATATCGTTTTCATTATTTGCGGTTACATATTTATATTCGGTGATGGCGTTGTAATAATTTTGTTTTGCCATAAAAAGCATTGCCATTTTTTTTCTTATAATGTTGTCATTAGGTTCTGTTGATAAGATTTTCTGATATTCGGCAATAGCAAGATCTACCTTGCCGCTTTCATGGTAAATAAAGCCCAATTTCCTTCTGATATCATTTCTTTCAGGCTGTTTTTCAATTATGATCATATATTCCGTGAGAGCTCTTCGGAAATTTTCTAAGCCAAAATAGCAGTCTCCAAGTTTTTCCAGTACTTCAAGGTGATCCTGAAATTTTTCTTTAATATAGTTCAGCTGCTCGATAGCTTTTGAATAGAGCTTTCTTTGATAGTACATATCCCCAAGAATAAACCTTGAATCCAAATCATCGGGATAGTCTTTAATATAGCCGCTCAACAGTCTTATCGCACCGTCTATATCGCCTGAATGGTACAAATATGATATTTTTTTCTGAATCTGAGATTGAAGCTCGCTGTCGACATGAACTTCTGTTGTTTTTTGAGCCCCTTTTTCACTGGGTATAACAAGCTTATACAAAGCAGAAACGGCAATAGCAATGAAAGCTATGCATCCTATAAAAATTAAAAGAGGAATATCTGTCATTTAATCAACACCGCTACCCGACATTAAATACTTATAAAAGAGTTTCATTCATTAACTCAAAGTTATTATGAACAATACAAAGAGTTTTAAGTATTATATAATATTTGTTAAAATCTTACCATTTTATAAACTGCTCAGCAAAATAAAAACAAACACGTTAAAAACTCTTTTTGTGGTAATAAAGTTCTAAGAGAGGTAAGTAAATTGAGCAAAATACTGTTAATCGACGATGATCCTTCAATAGTCGAACTTCTTAAAATAAATCTGGAATTACTCGGACATCAGGTAATAACAGCTGAGGACGGAGTTAAAGGTTTTGCGTTGGCAAGACAGGAAGTCCCCGAACTCATTGTTCTTGACGTAATGATGCCTGATGTGGACGGTTTTACGGTGGCGCAAAGGATAAGACAAAATGAAAGCACAAAAAATATACCGATTTTAATGCTGACAGCACTGGGAATGTTAAAAGACAAAGTACAGGGCTTTGATTCCGGAGTAGATGATTATCTCATCAAACCGTTTGAACTGGTAGAATTAAAAGCCCGCGTCAGGGCTCTGTTAAGGCGTTCAGGGGCTCTTCCCGAATCTATGACTTCTTCCGAGATTTTAAATTCCGGTGATATCACTTTGATACCTGAAAATTTAACCGTCAAACTTATTGATAAAGAAGTTAAATTAACTCCGATTGAATTTGAAATTATTCACACTCTTATGCAAAAACATGGACAGGCTGTGTCATCAGGCACTCTGCTGAAAGAAGTTTGGGGGTACTCGCCCGAAGATGATATAGAAACAATAAGAGTGCATATCCGTCATTTAAGAGCCAAGCTGGAAAAAGCCGGCAGTAAAAAGTATGTCGAAACAATTTACGGCGGGGGCTACCGGCTTATACCGGAAGGACTCCCTCCTAAAACAGAAACACATTAAGAATGCTTACAGCTAAATATATTGAACAAACCGAAATTCAAAAGTCAAACCCGCTCTTTGACATTTATGAAAAAATCCGTGAATCGGAAAGATTAAGTTTTTCTGACGGCGTAAGGCTTTACAAAACAGCTGACATTCTTACTTTGGCTTTGCTGGCGGAAACAGCCAAAATAACAAGGCTTAGAAGTAAAGACAGGGAAGCTGAAAAATACTATGTGTACTGGATAAATAATCATCACATCAATCTGACAAATATATGTGAAGGCAGCTGCAAATTTTGCGCCTTTAGAAAAAAATCGGGCGAAATCGGTTCTTATATCATAAGCCTTGAAGAAGCAGAAGACTATATAAAAACCAAAATCAGCAATAAAGTCAGCGAACTGCATATAGTATCAGGTTTAAATCCCGAATTGGATATTGAATATTATAAAAATCTCTTTAAAATCTGCAAAAAAAATCTTCCGCAAGCTCACATTCAGGCTCTGACAGCAGTCGAAGCCGATTATCTTGCAAAAAAATCAAGTCTGTCGGTTAAAGAAACACTTCAGGAATTGATAAAAGCAGGGCTGGATTCTATGCCGGGCGGCGGCGCGGAAATTTTTTCCCCAGATGTCAGACAAAAAGTCTGCCCGGAAAAAATAACTGGAGAGAGATGGCTTGAAATTATGGAGACGGCGCACTCTCTCGGCATAAAAAGCAACGCCACCATGTTGACAGGGATAGGGGAATCACTCGAGGATAAAATAAGTCATCTGCATAAGTTAAGAGAGCTGCAAGACAAAACTCAAGGTTTTATGTCATTTATCCCTCTGTTTTGCCACTATGAAAATACTTTGATTAAGAGCGAATATGAAACAAGCGGAATTGATACAGTCAAAGAGTATGCTTTAGCAAGGCTTATGTTGGATAATTTTTGGCATATCAAGTCTTTCAGGATACAAACAGGAACTAATTTGGCACAGCTGAGTTTGTTTTACGGTTCCGATGATTTGGACGGAACGGTAATAACGGAAAAAATTACCCGAAGCGCAGGAGCTAAGACTGACGGAGAAATAACATCAGAAGAATTAACCGCTCTCATTAAAAATGCGGGCAAAACTCCCGTTCAAAGAGATACTCTTTATAATATTATCAAGGTTTATTGAT
Organism: uncultured Gammaproteobacteria bacterium; assembly: GCA_964643065.1. Taxonomy (GTDB): domain Bacteria; phylum Cyanobacteriota; class Vampirovibrionia; order Gastranaerophilales; family CAZEDP01; genus CAZEDP01. The sequence continues at coordinate 21,160 of CAZXPD010000011.1, forward strand.
ATTTCTTATACTGCAAACCTGAAATGAACTATATCTCCGTCCTGAACTACGTATTCTTTGCCTTCAAGACGTGTTACGCCTCTTTCCCTTGCGACAGCATAAGAGCCTGCGCTTACAAAATCGTCATAAGCAGTTATTTCTGCTCTGATAAATCCCTTTTCCATATCCGTGTGAATTTCGCCTGCAGCCTGCGGAGCTTTCGCGCCTTTTCTTACAGTCCAAGCTCGGACTTCTTTTTCGCCTGCCGTAAAAAAGGTCAGAAGCCCTAAAAGTTTGTAAACGCTTTCAATCATCTTTTCTACACCTGAATTCTCAACACCTATGCCGTTAAGATATTCCTTTGCTTCGTCGGAAGGCAGGTCAATCAGTTCCGATTCTATCTGAGCGCTAATTATAACTGTTTCGGAGCCTTTTGCCTTTGCGTAATCAAAAACCAACTCGGTATATTCATTCCCTCCTGCGGCAAGATCATCTTCCGATACATTAGCGCAGTAAATAACGGGTTTTGAGCATAAAAGCTGGAGGTTTTTCACGAAAGGCTTTTCTTCATCGCTAAAATCCTCTAATCTGATTGGTTTTACATCGCTGAGAATCGAGATGAGCTTATCAAGAGCTTCATTTTCGATTATTGCTGATTTTTCTTTGGATTTGGCGTCTTTCATAACCCTGTATTTTCTTTTTTCAACCGTATTTAGGTCAGCCAAAGCCAGTTCAGTGTTAATTATTTCAATATCTTCAATAGGATTTATTTTTCCCGAAACATGGATTATATTGTCGTCACTGAAGCACCTTACAACGTGTATTATTGCGTCAGCTTCTCTGATATGTCCGAGAAATTGGTTTCCCAGTCCTTCACCCTTGCTTGCGCCTCTTACAAGACCTGCAATATCGGCGAATTCTATGGCGGTCGGTATGACCACGTTGGTTTTAACAATGTCTTTCAATATATACAGTCTTTCATCAGGAACATTGACCACGCCGACGTTGGGTTCTATTGTACAAAAAGGGTAATTAGCCGATGAAGCGCATCTTGCCGAAATCAGCGCATTAAAAAGAGTTGATTTGCCGACATTCGGCAGTCCTACTATACCTGCTCTAAGCAATTTTATGTCCTTTCAAAAATAATTTCATAACAGATTTATTCGGGGATAATTCAGCCTTATCTGGACTTTATATTCGACTGTTGGTTTAATTATATATGAAACCCCACATATTATTAAAGGAGAAAAAACTTGGCAGACTACGAAAATTACCTTCACTATCTGGAAATAGGCGATCTTTTTTTAAAAATCGGGGATTATCAAAAAGCCGAAGAAGCATTTAATGAAGTTACAAAATCCTATGAGCTGGGTGCTTTAGGTTGGGTAAAACTTGCTAAGCTCCAATTTGCCCAAAATCATGTTTCTACTGCAAAGCTTTATTATCAAAAAGCGCTTGAACTAGATAAAGAAAGTTACGAAATATTATATAACTATGCTAATTTCCTTATGGATATGCAGGAATTTGACGATGCTATCGTATATTACAAAAGAGCCCTTGAAAAAGAACCCAATTTGGCTCTGGCAAATTATAATATCGGCGCTGCTTTGGCAAGGCTGGAAAAATTCGAAGAGGCAATAGGCTACTATTTAAAATCTTTGAATATGAACCCTGATGATTTTTCCTGTCATTTTGACCTTGGCATCTTATTCTATGAGATATCAAACATGGAGCAGTCAGTAAATCACTTTGAGAAGGCATTGGAGCTTAACCCCGAATCAAGCAAATGCTATGAATATCTGGGGCAGTGCTACCTCAAAGCCGGCAAAATAGAATCCGCCCTTGCCTGTTTTAAGAACGCTCTCAATCTTGATCCTAAAGACCTGATACTTTATTTCAGAATTGGGGATATTTATCTTAAAGCAGGGGAACCTCAGGCAGCGTTGGATTTCTTCGAGGCAGGACTTAAGAACAATTCTGTCGATGCTTTGCTTATTTATAAAAAAGCATCGACCTATGCAAATATGAAAAAAACCGAAGATGCACTCAAAGAGTTGGCAGTTGCTGTCGGATTAAACCCAAACATAAGAGAACTTGTGCTTACAGACCTTAATTTCAGCTATCTGTTCAATAATTCCGAATTTAAAAAGATTGTAAAAAAATAACAGTCTAAAGACTATGAATAAATTATCCTTAAATGAAAAAATTATTAAGCTTTTTGAGGATTCGCAGGAAGTCCTGATTATTAGTGACAAAAATAAAAACATAATTTCCCAAAACCTTTCTGCAGTGAATTTATTCGGCAATAAATCCTCTCTTGACGAAATCGAAAATTACTTTACCTTGGAAGCCTGTTTTTTAAATGAAGAAGATATAGTCAAATATAATCCGCTAATTGATGCCGCAAAGACAAAAGAATGTTTTAAATCTGAAACAGCCTACCAAACGGGGCATAATGATTATAAGAGAATGCTTATAAGAGGATTTAACGAAGGGGATTACAGGGTTATCATCTTATCCGATTTGAGCGAAAAATACGAAAATGCTGAGCTTAAATCAGCTCTTGAATCTATTGAAGAGAAGTATGAAAAATTGTCTAAAGAAAATGAAGACAACGTAAGGCTTAAAGACGTTTCTCAGGAAAATTTAATCAGAGCCGCGCTTATTAACAGAGTTTCTTTGTTGATAAAAGGCTCTTTTGACACAGAAGAAATAATAAAGACAGTTCTTGACGAAATAGCCGAAACTCTTGGAGTGCAGGGATGTTTTTATAACAAGCACACTAAAGTATGGGCAAAAAATATTCAAAATGAGAAGATAGAAAACTTTTTGAGAAAACTGCCCGATACTGAAAAAATCAGACATGAAGGAATTTTAAACGGTGATGAAATACCTTTTATGGCTGTGAACGTCATTTACAGGGGAGAAACTTTAGGCTTACTGGTTTTTACTCGGGAAGATTTTCAAAGAGAATGGCATAAAGAAGAAACAGCAGTTATTGAGGGCATTTCAGCACAGCTTGCGGCTGTTTTATATCAATCACAGCTTTTTGAAAGACTTGACAAGCAGAAAAACGAATTGGAAGATACTTTAATTCAATTAAAAGAGGCTCAGGTTCAGCTTATACAGTCAGAAAAAATGGCATCGGTAGGCAGATTGATTGCGGGAATTGCCCACGAGATAAATACCCCCATAGGCGCGCTGAAAAGCAATTGCGAACTGTTAACAAAAAAGTCAATACCGTTGACCGATAAAATAATTGACGATGCCGAATTAAAGTCATTTATTGACCTGTATATGCAGCTGAACGGGATAAACGAGGAAGCTGTTAAAAGAGTAAGTAATCTGGTAAAGGCTTTAAAGAACTTCTTACATCCTGATGACGCTGAATACAAACAAACAGACCTACATGAAAATCTTAAAAGCACACTTCTGCTTTTGCAGCATGAATTTAAAGACAGAATCAAGATAATTGATGATTATTCTTCACTGCCGGCAGTTAATTGCTTTCCTGATCTTTTAAATCAAGTATTTATGAATATTTTGCTGAATGCTTCGCAAAGTATAGACAAGTCCGGCGAAATTACCATAAAAACAGAATATTTGAAAGAAACTGACAAAATTAGAATCACCATATCAGATACGGGAAAAGGGATTGAACAACACAACCTTCAGAAAATATTTGATCCGGGCTTCACCACAAAAGGTGTGGGAGTTGGAACCGGCTTGGGACTTTCTATTTCTTACAGAATAATTGAAAAACACAAAGGCAGAATCAGTGTTAACAGTCAAGTCAATAGGGGAACGTCTTTTATAATCGAAATTCCATGTAATTAAATTAAGAAATGTAACAAAAATGTCAGTTTCATAAAAAACAGCTAATATTAAATGTTACTTAAATATATAAAAATAGACACATCAAATTATTAAGTTTTATTACAAACATCCTTTTTGAACCCGAAAATATGCTATTATTAAATTGTAATTAGTGTTAGATTTACCCTTAATGCTTCTTAATGATTCCAAGAAACTTTATGCTTAAAAAAACTTAACTTAGCAGCCCTAAAAGGCAATTAATCCAAACAGTTTGTTTTAAATAATGTAGAGAATATTTTTCAAGTAACAACTGTTTAATTAATTGAAAGGGCAGGGTGGTCTGTATGTAACGTCGAGGGAATGTCGGAGGAAATCCAAATGACAGTTAAAATGACCGGCAAGAAGAAGAAAACAGAAAAGACTTTTGATGAGTTGATTCATGATTTACAGCACAGCAACTCAGAAAAGGTTAGGTATAATGCCGCCAGGATGTTGGGCGAGATGGGCGATTCAAGAGCCGTTGATCCGTTAATTGATGTTTTGAAAAACGATAAAAACGGTTCCGTAAGATTGTATGCAGCAAGAGCACTCGGTGAACTTGGTGATACAGTTGCAACGATGCCTCTCATCGAGTCACTCAGAGAAGACAGAAATGTCGATGTTCGAGTTCGTGCAGCCCGCGCTCTAGGGCGTTTGGGCGGAGCAGAAGTTGTTGAACCGCTTGTAGAAGCTCTCAGTGATGAAAACAGCCAGGTATGCATTACCGCTACCGATGCACTTATTGAAATCGGTGAAGTTGCAGTCGATGCTCTTATCGAATCTTTGAGACACGAGAAAGTTAATGTAAGATGCGATGCAACAAGAGCTCTGGGTGAGCTTAACTGCACAACAGCCGTAGAACCCGTTATTGAAATGCTCAAAGACGAATGGGTTAACGTCAGAATTTACGCAGTAACTTCACTCGGAAAACTTGGTGATACAGTTGCAGTTCCTGCATTAATCGATGTTCTTAAAAACACAAAAGAAAACGAACTCGTAAGAGCAGGCGCCGCAGCAGCACTTGGTGTACTGCGCGATGCAAGAGCACTCCTTCCTCTTAGAGAACTCATTATCGCAGCTGAAGAGCTTGGCGAATTAGAAGACACGGCTCTCAAAGCATTCAAAAAGATAATGGCAGCTAACTGGCAGAATGTGCCCGGCGCAACAAACAAAAAAGCTACAACCGCTAAATAATTTAGCGACACAAAAAGCACAAAGTAAGTTCAGATTTCAGAGGCAGTAAATGCCTCTGATTTTTTATATTGAAAAGAAAAGTCTTCTATAAAGGAAATAGCGGCGAATAGTTATAAAGTTCATCCGTATCAAATGGCAGTATTCTTCTCAATCCAGTCAAGATATTCTTTGTGTCCGTCTTTAATAGAGAGCATAATTATTTCCGGCAGCTCATAGGAATGAGTGCTTAAAATTGTTTCTTTAACTCTGTTAAAAAAATCTTTTCTTGTTTTGATGAACAGGATGCATTCTTCTTCCTCGTTAATTTTATCCTGCCAATCATAGAGTGAAATAACTCTTGGGATAATGCTTACGCAAGCGGCAAGTTTGGATTCAACAAGATTGCGGGCAATCTTTTTAGCTTCTTCAATTGAGGATGTGGTTGTAAAAACGGCACAAAATTTCATTTGCTCCTCCTTTAAAGCTATTTTTTATTAACCTAATTATTTTATGCCAACCGGGCTTCCTTTAAAAGAGCCGTTTGGCTGTTGTCTGTGAACATATCCGTCATCTTTTGGTTTCAATTTTTTTGCGGATTCCGGATTATTTGACTGATTTCTTTCGACGATTATTCTGTCATCCGTATCTATCGCGAAAGGAATACCTTTTTTAACTTCACGCAAATAATCCGCAAGCGCAACTTCTAAATTAAAATCCAATCTTCTTCTAAAGTCATTTTTCTCTAATATTTTTACAATCTTATCCTTACCGTCAGCCTTTGCTCTTTTTAAAAAATAAGTATCATATGCAACATAATATTTTTGATTAACATCAAAAGGAGTTTCATTATTTTCTTTGTCTAATATGCTAATTTCTTCGACTCCTTTGGGAGAAATTTTGTATTTGATACCTGAAACCTGAACGATACCTTTTTTGTTATCGTTGTTATCGTCTAAGGAATCACTTCCCCATTTTAAAATTTCAATTACGTCATCGCCTTTGAGCCAGACTTTATAAACTCTGTCCTGATATGTTACAAGATCCTGGATCTGTCTTCTGGTAATAGGACCTTTATTGAGTTTAAAATGAGTATAATCATACTGATTAATTAAAAAAGCCATGTCTGTTTGATTTGTTTTTTTATCCGCATTTCCGGAATTCAGGGCTTTCCATCTGATTGCATCTGCTAAAAGACTTAATACAGGGTTCTCTTTCATTTTGCTTCTGTTCGGTGAGAAATCTTCCGATAACTCTCCGACATATTCAGTAGATTTTTCAAGCCGATTCTCAATCTGAGGTTCGAGTTTGTCATAAAACACTCTTTCGCAGTTGGTATTTTGCCATATATCTATATCTTGTCTTCTATTTCTTGCTTCTTCAGGAATTATTTCCCCGATTTTATCAAATTTTACTTTTAAAATCCCGTACTGTTCACCGTTACGGCCTGCCTGAACAAGAATCGTCGGAGCTTTATGTACTTTTTCATCGTTAGAAACTATTTTTTTGAAATGCTTTGCATGTTTGTGTCCGCTGATTATGATATCTATCCCGTCTACTTTTTTCGCGAGTAATTCGTTGTTTTCTTCTCCTATGTGAGATATACAAATTATCCTATTGATGTTTTTTTCTGATAATTTTGCTACTTCATCTCTAACAGCGTTCAATGTTTCATTAAATTCCCAATAATTGGGATTATTCTGCCCTGTAACTTCTATACCTTTAAAACGATTATTTTTTTTGGTATTCCCATTTAAATTGTTGGGCAAGATACCTACAAATCCGTATTTTGTGCCGTTTATTTCTTTGATATAGGATTTAACGATTTTACTGTCTCTGTGTCTTGCAAGCGGACTGCTGTCTTTAATAGTCAGATTCGTTGCAACAAAGGGATATGATAAATCCTGATCCAGCTCTCTTGCCAGTCCGGATTCTCCTGCATCGAATTCGTGATTTCCAAGACACATAACATCAAAACCTAAACCGAAAGGATTTTTTTTCTCATCTCTTTTACTGAAAAGTTTAAAGAAAAAACTGTTTAATTTTTCGTCCGGACCTACTACGAGATCACCTGCGGCAACTTTTAATTTATCAACTTCTTTTGTTTGGAATTGAGTGTGTTTAAATTTTGAATTTGAATTGTCAAATTTGCTTACAGCTGTGTTTAGCGCAAAAAGAGGTCCGAACTTCCTGTGAAGGTCGTTTATATAGAAAATCTCTAAGGTATCGTTTGTATTGTCGGCAGTTAAAGTACCGAACTTTTTTTCAAAAGCCCTTTTTCCTTCTTCCCGTTTAGAATTATTTCCATTAGCAAAAGAAACTCTTGTTTTAAAATCTTTTGTTAAAAAATTTACAAACATTGTTTAAATACTAATCCAACCTTACTTCCTTATTTAATAAAACTTCAAAAGAACAAAAATTAACAGCGCAGAACAAAATATATTAAGAAATATTTATATATTTTTATTTATTAAGATAAAGAATATTTAGTCAGAGCTTTTACTTTTGCTTTTTATCTTATAATCAACGACATTTATTCTGCCGGAGGGTTCAAACGAGAATTGTTTAAACAGATTTTTATTTTCCCTCATATATTCAATGACGGCTGATTTAGTCCTGAAAGGAAGAACTTCAGGTTTTTTAAATTTTAAAAACTTTGCAATATAAGATTCGGTCTCATCATTTGCTCTGTTAACCATATATTCGTCAATAATTACTTCATAAGTTTTGTTGAAAGAAATTTCATTTTCCTCTTTGTCTGATGTTATAAATATATTTTTTACCATTTTGGGGCTTATGCTGTATCTAAGTCCTGAAACTTGCGCTGTTCCGGTATTTTGTAACTTGCTGTTATTTTTTAAAGAATCCCTGCCCCAATTTAGTAACTGTATAATTTCACTGCCTGTCATTTTTAGTTTATAGAGTTTATCGTCATAAGTAAGCAAGTCATCTATATCTCTTTCTGATACGGTTCCCGAGCCGAGTTTAAAATTCGTGAAGTCATACTGATTTAAAAGCATAACAATATCGCTGTTTGTCTTATATTTGATTGCGTCTGCGATAAAACTGACAACGGGATTTTCCTCGATTTTATTCTTTACCGGCTCATAAGATTTGGTAAGATACCCCAATTCGTGAGATTTTTTGCCATAAATCTGGATTTCAACATCTTCATAAAATTTCTTGAATTCGATATAAATAGATTTTACGAGATTAGGCTGAATTTCGTTTTCAATCGAAGACATATCCATTATTCCGTTAGCGTCAAATTTAACCTTCAGTTTTCCGTAAAATTCACCGTTTCTGCCTGCCTGCAAAATCAGAGTCGGCTCTTTAATTTTTTCTTTAGATGCAGTTTTTTTTGATTTTATCAGTATCGGTTCAAAAAACAGTTTATGCTTATGCCCGCTGACTATTATGTCTATTCCCCGTACTTTTTCTGCTATTATTAAATTCTCTTTCGGTCCCATGTGTGAAATGCAGATTATTCTGTTAATATTTTGTTCTTCCAGTTTTGCAATTTCGTCATTTAGAGTTTCGACAGTTTCAGTTAGTGATACTTCCGTAAGTTTTTGTTTATTTAAGCGGTGCAGACTGTATAATTCTTCTCTTAAATTTTTAATTATTTTGTCAATTTGTTGTTTTTTGTCATTATCAGGGGCCTTTTCTTTTAATAATTTGTTTTCTGTTTCTAGCATCTGCTTAATTCTTTTCAGTTTTAAATCCTGAACTTTAAAATCAGGTTTATCTTTAATATTGTCTTGAATTTTATTAATCTGATAATAAATTTGCTCAAGTTCAAATATTTGTTTATTAATTTTCTTTTTGCCCGAAATAATATCCAATTTATTTATTAAATCGAAGATATCAGATTTTAAGATAAAATAAGCAGTTCTCGGATTATCAGAATTTAGCATATCTTTGTTTTCTTCATCAACCCTCTGATCTGAAATATACAATCCGGGGAAGAAAGTAGCGCTGTACTTGCCGCCGTTAAGCGTTGTGGGCACAAGTCCGACAAAACCGTATTTGGTGCCGTTAATTTCTTTAACGTATGATTTAACTATTTTTTTGTCTCTGTGTCTTACAAGAGGACTTTTATCTTTTATAGTTAAGTTTGTAGCTACAAAAGGATAAGTAGGAAATTTCTTATCATCCAGTTCTTCGGCAAGCCCGTCTTCATAAACGTCAAATTCGTGATTCCCCAAACACATTACATCAAAACCCAGCCCGGCAGGTTTATTATTATTTTTCCCGTTATTGCTGAAAAACTTAAAGAAGAATTTGTTAATTCTTTTATTTTCACCGACAACGAGATCACCTGCGGCAATTTTGAGCTTGTCGGCATCGGTTTTTTCGTTGTCAAATTCCTCAATTTTTTTGCTTAGGGCATAAAGCGGCGTTAATTTTCTGTGCCAGTCATTTACGTAAAATAATTCCAGAGTATCGCTTGGAATAGATTTGATTTTCGATGCATCAGCAGGTGTTTCTCCAGTTCCAATAGACTCTGAGCTTAAATTTGTTTTTTTAAAACAAATGTTACTGCTAAAATTATGCTGTGCATTTCTTACAAACATTGTTTAAATACTAATCCAACCTTAATTCCTTATTTAATAAAACTTCAAAAGAACAAAAATTAACAGCACAGAACAAAATATATTAAGAAATATTTATATATTTTCATTTAAGGATTAGTGATATTTATTCACAGCAGTCACTTTTGCCGTTTATATTATAATCAACCACATTAATTCTGCCGGTTGGTTCGAATGCAAACTGGCTGAATTTGTCTTTGTTTCTGAACATATAGTCAGCAATTGCGAATTTTGTTTTGTAAGGCAATTCTTCAGGGTTATTTGACTGAATCAAATCATAAATTTCTTTCTTATCGGAAGCTGCTGCTCTTTTCGGAAGGTAGGAAGCAATTACAACATTATATGCTTGGTGGTTGTATAAGGGTTTTTCTATGCCTCCCGATGTTATAAATACATTACTGACTTCATTTGGCGATATAGTATATTTCATTCCCGAAACCTGAACGGTACCTGATTTTTTCTTACCGTAGCCGATTGGTCCCAGAGAATCGAGTCCCCATGCGAGAATTGCTTTTATTTGATTTCCCGTAAGTTTGACTTTATAGAGCTTATCGTCGTATGTTGCAAGATCTTCAATATCCCTTTCGGTTACGGGTCCTTTATCTAAACCGAAAGTTCTGTAATCGTATTGATTTATCATCATTACAGCATCAGCATTTGTTTCAAATCTTACGGCATCTGCAATAAACGACACAACGGGATTTTCCTCTATTTTATTCATTACGGGATAGTAAGGCTTGGTAAGATTGCCGAGTACCAGAACCTCTTCACCATAAATCTGATTATCAATTCCGTCATAGAATTTTTTTATTTCTGAATATATGTCTTCAAGCCAGTTTTTGTCGATTTCATTTGAAATACTGTCTTTATCTATAATACCGTTAGCGTCAAACTTAACTTTTAGTTTCCCGTAATTTTCTCCGTTTCTGCCTGCCTGAACTATTATTGTCGGTTCTTCCACCTTGCCGTTTGGTGTTTTTCTGTTGTGAAATTTCACTTTTGGTCTTTTGAACAGGTCGTGCTTATGTCCGCTGACAATTATGTCAATACCCGCTACTTTTTTCGCAAGGATATCATTTTCATCAAGCCCCATATGAGAAACGCAAATAATTCTGTTTATTCCTTTGCTTTCCAGATTTTTTATTTCTTTTTCCAAAATCTCAGAGGTTTCTTTCAAGTCAGCTTCCGAAAGTTTATTCTGGTTTATCCTCTCTAATTTTTTTAATTTCTGTCTTAATAAACCTGCTGCCAGCTCAATCTGTTCTTTTTTGCCGCTGTGACTTGTTTGATTGTCCAATATCTTTTTTTTCTGCAGGGCTAATTGTTCGATTTCGTTAAATATAGCGTTCTGTTCTTTGAAGTTCGGATTAGACTTTGCTTTGTCATGAATTTTAGAAATATTGTCAAAAATCTTGTATAATTTTTCTTTTCTTTCATCCATTTCAGTTTCTTTAAAAAGACTGTCAATTTTAGCAAATAAACCCACAATATCTTCTTTTAGGTATATACATGGCATTTTATCGTTATCGAGATGCCCTATATAATTATTATTGTGGTCAACCCTCTGGTCTGAAATATACAATCCGGGGAAGAAAGTAGCGCTGTACTTGCCGCCGTTAAGTGTTGTGGGAACAAGTCCGACGAAACCGTATTTGGTGCCGTTTATTTCTTTGATATAGGATTTGACGATTTTCTTGTCTCTGTGCCTTGCAAGAGGACTGTCATTTTTTATTGTCAGATTTGTGGCAACAAAAGGATAAGTAGGAAATGTATCATCATCAAGCTCTTTAGCCAGAGTGTCTTCTCCCGGGTCAAATTCGTGATTACCGAGACACATTACATCAAAACCCAAGCCGGGAGGGTTATTGTTATTTTTAACCTTACTTCCGAAAAACTTAAAGAAAAATTTGTTAATTGTTTGATTTTCACCTATAACGAGGTCGCCGGCGGCAATCTTGAGCTTGTCGGCATCGGTTTTTTCGTTGTCAAATTCCTCAATTTTTTTGCTTAAAGCATAAAGCGGCGAGAATTTTCTGTGCCAATCGTTTACATAAAAAATTTCCAGAGTGTCATTGGGATTTGTTTGACCAACTTGGGACGACGTATCGTTCTGAATACTGCCAAAACTCTTATTTGTGCTTCTGTAACACCGGTTATTACTAAAATTATTTTGTACTGCACTTACAAACATTATTTAAATACTAATCCAACCTTACTTCCTTATTTAATAAAACCTCAAAAGAGTATAAATTAACAGCACAGCGCAATATTTATTAAGAAAATTTAATTAACCAATTGTAAATCAATGGATGAAGGATGGTTTACTTTTGCATGTTTATAATATTATTAATAAGGTTTTGACTACACACAATGAGGTAAACATTTTGTATAACGTAGCAATTATAGGCGCAGGACCTGCCGGAATATTTTCTGCGCTGGAAATATTAAAACTCAAGCCTGACTGGAAAATCGCCGTAATAGAAAAAGGCGCGAGAATAGAGAAAAGAAAATGCCTTGTCAGAGGAGGCACTAAATGCCCCCCGTGCAAAAACTGTAATTTGCTTTGCGGCTGGGGCGGAGCAGGGGCGTTTTCTGACGGTAAATTAACGCTTTCCCCGGATGTAGGCGGACATTTGTCGGACTTTTTGAAAAGAAACGAACTCGAAAAACTTATTTCATATACTGATGACATTTATTTAAAGTACGGCGCAACCGAACAGATTTGGGGTGCGGATTCAGATGTAGTCTCCGAAATTAGCCGCAGAGCTACCATTGCCGAGCTGAAACTTGTTTATTCTCCGATTAGACATCTGGGAACTGACAGAAGCGTGGCGGTTCTTAAAGCCATGCAGGATGATTTGTCTTCAAAAATAGACATAATTACCGATGAAATGGCTGAATCTATTATTGTCGAAGAGGGAGTTGTTAAAGGTTTCGTAACAAACAAAGGCAATGAAATAAAGGCACAATACGTTATTATAGCTCCGGGGAGAGAAGGCGCCGGCTGGCTGACCAAAGAATTTCAAAGACTGGGGATTACGCTGGAAAACAATGCCGTTGATGTAGGCGTCAGAGTTGAACTTCCTGCAACTGTCATGGAAGAGCTTACAAGCAAGCTCTATGAGTGCAAGCTCATATATAATGCACCCAGCTTCGGGGACGAAGTCAGAACCTTCTGTATGAATCCTTATGGAGAAGTGGTTTGTGAAAATTATCAGGGTATCATGACTGTTAACGGTCACAGTTATGCCGATATCAAGACAGAAAACACAAACTTTGCGCTGCTTGTCAGTAAACGCTTCACAGAGCCTTTTAATGAGCCTATTAAATACGGACAGCATGTTGCGAGTCTTGCTAACATGCTTGCGGGCGGGGTTTTAGTTCAAAGACTCGGCGATTTACTTTCGGGAAGAAGGTCAACTTCCAAAAAAATCGCTCAGGGGACCGTTCAGCCGACATTAAAGGCAGCTACACCCGGAGATTTGAGTTTAGTGCTTCCTTACCGTCACTTAACAAGTATCGTGGAAATGCTGATGGCGCTCGATAAAATTGCTCCCGGCGTTGCATCGAGATATACCCTGCTTTACGGAGTTGAAGTCAAATTTTACAGCTCAAGGGTTCCGCTGACTAATGAACTTGAAACACAAGGTATAAAAAACCTGTTTGCAATCGGAGACGGAGCAGGCGTAACGAGAGGGCTTATTCAGGCTTCCGCATCGGGCGTTCTTGCGGGCAGAGCCGTTTGTGCGAGAGGATAACCGTTCTTTACCCTCTGATGAAGTTAACGGGCTTAGCGCGTCTTGGCGGGGCTTCCTGATTTGGTTGAGCTTTATAACCTAAAGTAATTGCGTAATAAGGCTCATAACCTTGAGGTATTTGAAGCAGTTTAATATACTTTTCGACTTCCTTGCTCCTGAAAAGGTAAGACACAAGACCAATCCAGCAGCTGCCAATATTTAAAGACTCAGCGGCTATAATCATATTTTGCGTAGCTGCTGCACAATCAATAGTTGGGAGGATTGCTGATTTTTCACCCGAAATAACAATTATTGAAGGCGCGTTGTAAAAAATATTAAAATCCTTATCTGCCGCATACTTCATCAGACTCTCGTCCTGAAGTTTCAGCATGGCTTCTTTTGCGGCTATATTCAAATCATTTATAATTTGTCTGTTCTGAACCACCGTAAAGTGCCAGGACTGCTGATTATGTGCGCTTGGGGCATGCAATCCCGCATCCAGTATTAGATTAAGTTCATCTTCTCTTATTTGTTTGTTCAGATAATTTCTGACGCTTCGTCTGTTTCGAATGGCATTTATCGTCTCGTTCATAATTTTCTCCTTCGGTTGCCCATTTATATTTAATCGAAAAAAATTTTTTAAAAAATCGCATACTTGTCCGATTAAATACCCGAAATCAGTTTAAAGCCAACATCCTGTTTTGAGTTTCAATCATAAAATTGTAAGATTCTTCATCGTCGTGAGTGAAACCAAACAGATGCAAAATCCCATGACTTATTAAAAAGCAAATTTCTTCGTCAATTTTTTTATTGTTCTCTTCAGCCTGTTTTTTTGCCGTTTCTGCGGAAATTATAATCTCTCCGAGAAAAATATTTCCTCCGACTGCGGTTCGCATTTCGGGATTATCGGCAAAAAGCGCAAAAGTCAGCACATCTGTGGGTTTATTTTTTTTTCTGAAGTCTTTGTTAAGCTCTTTTATCTTTTCATCATTGCAGATTAGAACATCAAAGTTAAAACGGCAGTCCTTATATTCTTTAAGCGGAGAAATCCCGATAACATTGTCAAACAGGTACTTCAATGCCCTCAAGGCAAATTTTTTGTATAAAGCTTTGTTTAAACCGATAACACCTTCATCAAAAGCTAAAGAAATGTTATGCCTGACCATTTTCTTCCTTTACAGCCGGCTGTGAATCCGTTTGAATTTTCGCGGTTTCTTTTTTAGCCGCAAGCTCCTGTTCTTTTTCCAGAATGGATTGATAAAGTTTGAGATTACCGTTGTTTTTCTGTCCGAGTTCTTCAAGAACGTTTTCGTGGTATTTAATCCTGTGATGCTGCATGCCCCTTAATACACGGTTAAATGCAAGCGCGATATTTTTCAAATCCTTTTGTGTCAAAGGTGTTTCGCTGAGCTGACCGTCAAAGAGTCTTTCCCTGATAATTTTGTCGATGATTTCTTCAATTTCTGAAGCGGTTGGATTTTTCAAAGACCTAACGGCAGACTCAACCGCATCGGCAAGCATAAGAATGGCAGCTTCCTTTGACGTGGGTCTTGGGCAGGAATATCTGAACTGTTCTTTGGTTATATTTTCGGCGCCTTCTTCTTCAACTGCCTGTTGATAGAAATATGCGGCTACTCCGTTTCCGTGATGCTGTATTATAAATTGTTTAATAATGTTAGGCAGTTTATATTCTTTTGCAAGTTCAAGCCCGTCTTTCGGATGAGCCGTAACGACCATTTTGCTTAAACGCGGGTTCAGTTTTTCGTGCGGATTTTCTATTCCGAAATATGACTGATTTTCAACAAAGAAAAGAGGACGTTTTAATTTGCCGATATCGTGGTAGAAAGCGCCGACTCTGACGAGAACGGGGTTCAACCCAATTGTTTCGGCGGCAGCTTCTGCAAGGTTACTGACCATTAAGCTGTGGTGGTATGTACCCGGAGCTTCAAACTGAAGTCTTTTGAGCAGTACCTGGTTATGGTCGGCAAGTTCGGCAAGTCCGTATGAAGTGATAATTTTAAAGGTGCTTTCAATTAAGGGCAGAGTACCGAGTGCTATGATACCGCTCATAAGACCGCTTACAAAACCCAGAGAAGCATCTGTGAATGCCGCTGCTATTTTTAAATCTTCAATTCCGCTCTGAATAAGATAAATGGATAAAATAACAACTATTTGAACTAACCCGACGTCAAAACCGGCTTTTACCATGTCAAGGCGTTTGTAATAGTTAACGGTACTGGAAGTAAAAGCCGCAATTACAGCGCCCAATAAGAACACTGACATAGCCTCAACTTTGTACTGGAGTGAAATGCCGATCATTATAAGAATTAAAGTACCTGCCAGAAGAGATATTCTTGAGTTGGTAAAAATCGTGAGCAATATAATAACAGCCGGAATGGGAATTATATATACAGGAATACTGAGAGGCAGAAAAACCGCGAAACTTACAATGGAAAGGAATAAAAGTCCTATTAAAGCCAAATAGGACGGCTGCCAGTATTGCTGTTCAAATTTTGCTATATAGTAGGATAAAGTTTTAATACAAATGGCAACAAGCAAAAATATTCCGAAAATCCCCATAAAATCGAGCTGCGAGAAATTATATCCCAGCTTTTTCAGAGCGCTTTTTTGAAGTTTGGTTACATAATCACCTTCAGAAACTATCTTGTCGCCCTTGTTAAAAGTAACAATAACTGCTCTTACCGTGTCCATTGTATTTTTACGGGCTATTTCGGTAGCAATATCGTCAATCACGAGATTATGACGAAGAACCTTCCTGACCAGAAGAATAATTGTTTCCCTCTGTGTGTTTGAAAGGCTTCCCGATATGTTTTGTTTGATTATGTTTAAACTATTTTTATTGACTTCTTCTTCGGATATACCTCTATCCAGAATTTTATCCAACGTTTTCTGTGCATTTGTAAAGGTTCTTGAGAACTGACTGTCGGAAGATTTTAACAAAAATCTTATTGCGGCATCAGATTGAAAAGGTTGATCAATAAATTCAAATATATCTTTAATTTCTTGCAATTGATTGTCAGCGCTCATCCCGGATTTTCTTATATGCAAAATTGAATTGACATTATCCTCGAATTCTTTTTTGATATCATCATTAATTTTGTCCTGAGCCGGTGTAAGTATTGGCTGAATTTTTTCCGCGAGCTCGCGTTTGCGTCTTTCCGTTTTTTCGGTGTCAACTACCTGAATGGTTTTGGGCGCATATATATTTCGTTTGCTTATTCCGTTATCCATAATATTCTGCACAAAATAATACCGGCTGGAAAGCAGTGCAGAGAGCAGTACAATTGTTATTATGAAAATTGCCGAAATCTGAACTTGAGCTGAAAACACGTATTCAACTGTTTTCTTGACTATTTTTTCTTTTAATGTCAATTTTTCTTCCTTTGGATAGTTTTTCCCTCTCATATTTTATTCTAATAAAAAAACTAAACAACCATATTTTGAATTATTTTATGAGAATTTTAAAACTAAACTGTATATTTATCACTTTTCTCTTTTTAGGTAAAATTTTACTAATGTAAAAGCTAAAAGGAGAAAAAATGATAGAATTCAATCCTGCCAATGCTGACTGCGCCGTTATCGGAAAAGAACACGGCTTAGAGCTCAAAAGAGAATTTGAAAGTTACAAAGATAAAGTAGCTGAAATAGTTTCGGATATTTATGCCAACAAAAATACTAAGGATAGATGGCTTGCGTGGCTGAATCTCGGTTACAATACCGAACTGGTTAAAGAAATAAACGATTATGCCTCAACCGTGAAGGGCAAATTCGAAAACCTGCTTGTTTTGGGCATAGGAGGCTCAGCTCTGGGAGGCATTGCGGTAACCGAAGCCTTGCTCAAGCCTTATTGGAACTTGCTCGATAAGGGCGCAAGAAGTGGCTATCCGAGAATATTCTTCTGTGACAATATTGACCCCGACCAGATTAACGGCATGCTGAATGTTTTGGACCTGAAAAATACTCTCGTAAACGTAATAACAAAATCAGGCAGTACGGCTGAGACCATGTCAGCCTTTATGATAATAAAAGACAGGCTCGAAAAAGAGCTCGGCTCAGACTATAAAGACAATATAGTTGCAACAACCGATAAAGAAAAAGGTATTCTAAGAGACATCGCCTCTCAGGAAGGCTATAAAACCTTTGTTGTCCCTGATGACGTAGGCGGAAGATTTTCGGTCTTTTCGGCTGTCGGACTTTTGCCGTTCGCACTTGTAGGCATCGACATTGCAGAGATGCTCAAGGGAGTAAGAGATATTGATAAATCCCTCTCCAACACAGACATCAGCCAAAACATTGCCGCGCAGAACGCACTTATTCACTGGCTGATGGATAAAAAAGGCAAAAATCTCTCAGTTATGATGCCTTATTCAAGCAGATTAAAATATATTTCCGACTGGTATGTTCAGCTCTGGGCAGAATCTCTGGGCAAAGAAAAAGACCTCAAAGGCAACACGGTTAATATAGGACCTACACCCTTAAAAGCTCTCGGTGCAACCGACCAGCATTCGCAAATACAGCTCTATAACGAAGGACCTAACGATAAGGTTATTAATTTCATCCGTGTTAAAGAGTTTGATACAGAGCTTAAAATCCCTAACGTGTTTGAGAAGACTTCTCTGTCATACCTTTGCGGCAGAACCGTCAACGACCTGATGGACGCGGAAGCCGACTCGACCAGAGTGGCATTGAATGATTTCAACAGACCGAACGTAACGATTACCCTGCCGAAAGTTAACGGATATTACCTTGCTCAGGTGCTTTACATGCTAGAAGTTCAGACCGCGATTGCAGGCGGCTTATACGGAATAGACACATTCAATCAGCCCGGCGTTGAGCAGGCAAAAAATTATACCTATGCTTTAATGGGCAGAAAAGGCTACGAAGAGTCGGCTCTTAAACTCAAAGAAAAAATGTCCGTATAGCTCATAATACAGCTGATACATTTTTCGACATCATTTTAAATAATATAAAAAGGAACAAGTAAATTTACTTGTTCCTTTATTCTGAATAGAGTTTTAGAAATTATTTCTGATTTTCTTTTGCTTTAGCGATTGCTCCCTGAGCTGCGGATATGATTGTAACAGGAACTCTGAACGGTGAAGAGCTTGCGCAATCCATGCCTATATCGTTACAGAATTTAACGCTCTTTTCTTCTCCGCCGTGTTCACCGCAGATACTCATATGGAAGCCCGGGTGAGCGGCTTTGGCTTTCTTAACGGCGACCTTCATGACTTCTCCGACGCCTTCTTTGTCGATAGTTTCTGTCGGATCGGCAGGAATAATTCCGTCATTTGTGTACTTGCCGATTATTTCCAAACAATCGTCTCTGCTCATTGCGCAGGTTGCCTGTGTAAGATCGTTTGTACCGAAGCTTGAGAATACAACTCCCGGTATTGTGGCAAGCTGGTCAGCAACAAATGCGGCTCTCGGGCTTTCAATCATTGTTCCGAATTTGTAGTCAACTTGAACGCCTTTGTCTTTCATGACCTGTTTAGCGGTATTATCAACATCTTCCTTGATTTTTACAAGTTCATTGGCAAAGCTGACGTTCGGGATCATGATTTCCGGTCTTGCGTCGATGCCTTCTTTCTTGAGATCGCAAGCGGCTTCGATAAGAGCTCTGACCTGCATTCTTCCGATTTCGGGATATGTCAGAAGCAGTCTTGCGCCTCTTGTTCCTATCATCGGGTTGGCTTCTCTGAGAGATTCAACTCTTGCAAGCTTTTTCTCAACATCTTCCAGTTTAGCCGTTAATTCCGGAGAGCTGCCTTTTGCCTGAATCTGTGATTTAAGTTCAGCTTTTTCTTGATTCAGAGGAGCTTCAAGCGGAGCTACGAATTCATGAAGCGGCGGGTCTAAGAGTCTGACCGTAACAGGTTTACCCTGCATAACCTTGAGGATTTCGTAGAAATCTTTTCTTTGAATTGGTTCTAACTGGTCAAGAACTGCTTTTCTTGCTTCAGGAGTATCTGCCATAATCATGCTCTGGAATACGGGCAGACGGTCTGCATCATTGAACATACGTTCTGTTCTGCATAATCCGATGCCTTCTGCGCCGAGATCGAGTGCTTTTTGAGCATCCGACGGTGTATCGGCATTGGCTCTTGCTTGAATTTGCTTGTATTCTTTCGCCCAACTGATTATTGTTTTGAGGTCATCGCTGATTTCCGGCGGAATTGTCTTAACAGCGCCGGAGATTACTTCACCTGTTGTTCCGTCGATTGATATGATATCGCCTTTTTTGAATACCTGACCTGTCTTTTTGACGGTTACGGTTTCATTTTTAAGGCTTATGTCAAGATCATCACATCCTGCTACGCAAGGCAGACCTTTAGCTGTTGCTACGAGTGCTGCGTGACTGGTTTTGCCACCGCGTGATGTAAGGATACCTTTGGATACTAACATACCGTGTACATCATCCGGTGATGTTTCAGGACGTACAAGGATTATGCTCTTTTTTGCTCCTTCAGGTTTGTTCGGATCAACCGGTTCGCTTCCGAGTTTAGCGGCTTCGTCTGCGCTGAATACTATCATACCTGTTCCTGCGCCCGGAGAAGCATTTATTCCTTTGCCGAGAAGTCTGCCTTCTTTGAGAGCGGCTTTCTTTGCGCTGACGTCAAATATCGGAAGGAGAAGTTCTTTAACTCTGTTTGCATCCACGAGATTTAACAGAGCGTCTTCTTTGCTGACTATTCCGTCATTAACGAGATTTATGGCAATTTTCAAACTTGCCTGAGCTGTTCTTTTTGCTGCTCTGGTCTGAAGAATCCATAATACGGGTTCGCCTTTGGAATTCTGTTCAATTGTGAATTCGCAGTCCTGAGCGTCTTTGTTATGAGATTCAAGATTTTTTACAATCTTATGAAGCTGTGCATAAATTTCAGGCATTTCTTTTTCGAGTTCTGCTATCGGTTTGGTGTTTCTTGTGCCGGAAACAACTTCTTCGCCTTGACCGTTGATGACATAGTCACCGACAAGTTCGTCTTTTCCTGTTCCGTTGTTACGGCTCAGTACAACGCCGCTGCCGGAATTGTCACCCACGTTACCGAATACCATTGCCTGAACGTTTACTGCGGTTCCCATGGTGTTGTCGATTTTTTGGTCTTTTCTGTATGCAATAGCTCTCGGTGTATTCCAGGATCTGAATACTGCTTCGATTGATTGTTCAAGCTGTACTTTGGGATCCTGCGGGAAGTCTTTGCCTGTTTCCTGTTTTACGAGTTCTTTATAGCCGGCTACTACTTCTTTCAATGCTTCGACGGATAAATCCTGGTCTGTCTTTGCGCCGTATTTTGCTTTTACGGAGTCAAGAACGTGTTCAAATTTGTGTTCATTAATTTCAAGAACAACTTTACCGTACATTTGAATCAATCTGCGGTAGTTGTCCTGAGCTAATCTCGGATTGTTGGTCTTTTTTGAGAAACCTTCAACGATTTCGTCGTTCAAGCCTAAATCCATAACCGTATCCATCATGCCGGGCATACTGATAGGTGCGCCGGATCTTACTGACAGTAATAACGGGTTATTTACGTCGCCGTATTTTTTGTCCATTTTCTTTTCTACTTGGGCTAATGCGGCATAAGTCTTGTCTAATAAGCCTTTAGGCATTGTGTTATTGTTCTTCATGTACTCATTGCACATTGCAGTGGTAATTGTCAAACCCGGAGGAACCGGAATTCCCATTCTGGTCATTTCGCCGAGGTAATAACCTTTACCGCCCTGAAGTTTCTTTCCTTCCTTGATGCCTAAGCCGCCGCCTTCGCCGAATACATATACTTCTTGTATAAGTTTCGGATCTACGGGTTTTTCTTTTTCTTTTACTGCTGAAGTTTTTATTTCGGCAGTTTTTACTTCGGATTTTTTGTTCAACTGTCCTGCCAAAGTTCTTGCAGCCCAATAAGTAGCTGTGGTTGCCGCTGCACCGAGTGCTGCAAGCTTGAGATTTTTTGTGTAAGCTCCTGCCGCCGCTGCGCCTGTACCTGCGGCTAATGCCGAATTTCTTACGAAGTGGTCTTCACCTGTGAATAAATTTGCTAAATACTCTTTTCTCTCTCTGCCTGTAAAAGAAACATTATTCCTTACCAGACCGTTTTCGACTGTGACCCCTGTTAACTGCATCTTTTGTCTCCTTTTTTTACACACATTTATAGATATGTCTTTCATGCCATAAACCGCCACATATAAAAAGTTGCCATGAAAAAGTCCATTTTTTACAAAATCTTTACAAAGATTATTGTTGCTTAACGGAAAAAATGCAAAAAATCAGGCTATTATTGATATTTAGGAATTAAAGATAAAATATATAAAATTAATTTAAACGAGAGGATTGGGGAAAGTGTTTATTTTTTTGATTGTTTCATAAACTCTATTATTCAATACAAAATATAAAGAGCCTCTTATTGAGACTCTTTAATATAAGAAATTTGTTAATATTTTAAATTAATCTAATTTGTCTTTACCTGGCTCATAACTTCGCCGCAAAAATCATCTTTTCTCTTTTCAAGTCCTTCACCCATAACAAACCTTGTGAATCTTCTGATAGAGATTTTTTCGCCGATTTTAGCAATCTTTGACTTGATAAGGTCTTCTATGGTCATCGAAGGATCTTTTATAAAAGCCTGTTCGAGAAGAATTTTTGTTGCAAGAAGTTTGTCAACTCTGCCGGTTACGATTTTGTCAATGATTTCGGCAGGTTTGCCGGCTAAATCGGCTTTGCCTGATTCTATTCTTTTTTCTTCTTCTATAACAGATTGAGGTATTTCATCTCTTGAAACAAATTCAGGAGCCGCACTTGCTATCTGAAGGCAGATATCTTTAACGAGTTCTTTGAATTCGTCTGTTTTTGCAACGAAATCTGTTTCGCAGTTAACTTCTAACAGAACGCCTATTTTGCCGTTATGAACGTATGAACCTATTAAGCCTTCTGCGGCAATACGGCTCATCTTTTTATCTGCGGAAGCAAGACCTTTTTGTCTTAAAAACTCTATTGCTTTTTCAACACTGCCGCCGGTTTCAATTAGGGCTTTTTTAGCATCCATAATCCCGGCGCCTGTTTTTTCTCTTAGTTCTTTAACTTGATCAGCGCTTACGGACATTTATATTCCTCCAATAATTATTCTTCGGTTTTTTCAACTTCTGAAGCTGCTTCTTCCTTAGCCTCAACAACTATTTCTTCGGCAGCTTTCTCAACTTTCATTTCTGCCGCAGGAGCTGCTTCGGCTTCTGCTTTTTCAACAGGAGCTTCAACACTCACGCCGGCATCTTCCGGTTTGACATCCTTGATTTTTTGCGGAAGGACATCTTTGCCCATGGATTCTCTTCTTTGTTTACCTTCAAGGACGGCATCCGCGATTTTTTCGGTTATAAGTTTTATGGCTCTAATGGCATCGTCATTTCCGGGTATTACATAGTCAATGTCATTGGGGTCACAATTTGTATCAACAATACCGACAATCGGAATACCGATTTTGTTTGCTTCTTTAATTGCTATAAGCTCTCTCTTTTGGTCAATAATAAAGATAAGATCGGGCATCCCTCTCATTTCTTTGATTCCGCCGAGAGTTTTAGAAAGCTTGGTAAGTTGTCTGGTCAAAGCCGAAACTTCTTTTTTGGGCAGTCTGTCAAAATGACCGCTGTTTTTAAAGTCTTCCAATTCTCTTAATTTGTTAATCCTTGACCTGATTGTTTCGAAATTGGTAAGCATACCGCCGAGCCAACGTCTATTAACATAATAGCCGCCGCATCTTTTAGCTTCCTGCTCTATAATTTCGCAAGCCTGTTTTTTTGTGCCTACAAAAACTATATTTTTGCCTCTTGCGGCATAATCCCTGACTACCTCATAGGCTTTGTCAAGAAGTTCACTTGTCATTTGCAGGTTGATAATGTAAATTCCGTTTCTTTCGCCGTAGATGTATTGTTTCATCTTTGGGTTCCAGCGGCGGGTCTGGTGGCCGAAGTGTACACCGGCCTCTAATAATTCCAGCATTGAAGCTACGGGCATAACTTAATCCTTCTCCTTTATCTTTACTTTGTTATCTTATCCTTAAAAAGATTAAAAATCATGAAAATAATAACATAAAGAAAATAAAACGCTAACAAAACTTACATGTAACCGAAAGAGACAAAAAAAGAAAGTTCTCTTCAGATTCTGTAATGTTAGAGGCTATTCCCAACTTAGTCTCAGTCAGACCAAATCAGTTTTTGCATGCATTAGACACCCTAACGCTCTTAAAGTATAATATAAGGGGTAAAAAAAATCATCATGGGTATTTTTTGTAATATTTACGGCTAATTAAGTGATTTTTTGATTTAAAAGACAGCTTTCAGGGAATAATACATATGTAGTAGAACTCTAAACATTGCTGAGGTAAAAGTGGATAAGGTTTTGCTTTTAAATGCATCGTATGAACCCTTGAACATTTGCAGCTGGCGCAGAGCAATTATACTTATAATAAAAGGCAAAGCAGAAGAAATAGAACACAACGGATGCCTGATAAATAATTCAATTCCGGCTCCGCTGGTCATAAAATTACGTTATTATGCGGCAGTTCCTTATAAGGAACTGCCTTTTAACAAGAAAAACGTACTGCACAGAGATAATCACACATGCCAGTACTGCGGAAAAAAAGAATCTAACCTCTCAACCGACCACGTTGTCCCGAAATCAAAAGGCGGACAGAGCAGTTGGGAAAACGTAGTTGCCGCATGTTTTATTTGCAACAACAAAAAAGCTAATAAAACACCGCAGGAAGCAGGTATGAAGCTCTTAAAAAAACCTGAAAGACCGTCAAATTATATTAAATTCGAACTTACAAAACAATCTGAAGACATTCTGGAGCATTGGAACAAATACATAGCCAGCTAGGATTTAGGCTTCTTTTTTTCCATTTGTTTCATAATATAATCTCTTGCCTGAGCCGGTACGATATTGCGGCAAGTATTCCAAATATATGTATATTCGGAGGCTTCGGAGCCGTTATTAATATTGTCATACAAGCACAATCCCTGTTTGCCTTCATATTTTTGCGCATCTTCATGTGAAAATTTAAAATAACCGCAGTTTTGACAAATTTTAATAGCAAAACCGTGCCCTTTTAATTTTTCTATCAATTCATTCAAGGCAAAATCCAGGCGGGGCTGTTTAGAAGAAGCCAATTTTTTGTTTTTAAACACAAAGAACGTCTGAGCATACTTGCTTGTTTCAAGGGTTTCCAACTTGCAGGCAAGTTCTTTTGCGCCGTCAGTTACAACTATATCGTAGCTCTCTCTTTTTTTAGGTTTTTTGTTTATTTTGATTTTAGGCAGTTGAATATTAAAGTTTAATTTTATTTTAAATCCTTCCAAAACAGAGAACAGGTAAATTATTGGGGCAAAAAGCATTGCTTCAATTGAGGTTTTGTATTCTTTAAAGGATAAACGAGCCACGCTGAGCGTCAAAACTCTTTCTGCGGCATAAGCTCCGAGAACAGCCAAAAATAGCTGCAGGTTTAACAAAGAAGCTAAAAGCGTTTCCCTGTAAATATTTGAAATCACGAATAAAACGCAGAGGTTAATAACAAAAGTAGTTGCAGACGGATAAATCATCGATAAAACAAGTTCTTTTGCTTTAGTTCTTCTTTTAACGAAGAAAATCAAACAATTATTCTTAAATGTAACAAAACTTTTGTATCTTTTGAGGTAATCCTTTCCTGCGAGGGAAAACAGATTTTCTTCGGCATTTGTATAAGCACAAAACGCCGATGAAGAAGATACAAAAATTTTTGCTTTGGCAAGTTTAACGGAATAATCATATTCTTCGAAACCATTGTCTGAAATGTCAAAATTGATTTTTTCCAAAATATCCTGCCTGATTGCAAAAAGTTCATTATCCAGAACATTTGAAAGTTTGGCATAATATCTTCCGTGCTTAAAAACTCTGTTGTTTATTTTTTTGTTTAAGAAAGAAATTCTTCCGAAAATATTCTGCTTTTCATCCTGTGGCTGTATTTCACCCAAAACAACGGGATTGTCAAAGGAAGAGTCATTGATTTTGCTCAAAAAATCCGGATTTATGCTGCAATCCCCGTTCATAAACACAAAAAGGTTAGTATTTTCGGAGGTAAGAATCCGCTCTAAAAGCCACGCAAAAGATTTGTTTCTTCCCAGAGGCTTGTTTTCGGTATTTATTCTCCATAATCTGCATCCGCCTATTATTTCAAGCAGTTTTGAGCTGTCATCGGTGCAGTTATCAAGAATAACATTTATCGAATATTTTTCAGGCGAATATTCTTGTTTTCTTAAATTCTCGACAAGTCCCGTAACGGTTGAAGAATTATTTTGAGAATAAACAATAACCGTAATATGCTGTTGAAATTTTGCCAGATAATTGCGTTTTTCAATGTCTTTAATTTTTCCGGAAGCTGACTTTTGGACAATAAAAAAAGTCAGCAAAACATAATAAACAAGAAATAATAAAACCGGAAGGGTTAAAACGTCAATAAAAAACATTATTTCTCTGTTCTCTCCGATTGTGAACTAAAGGGTTGTTCAAAACTCGATGCTTTTTATTATACTTTTACCATGATAATGCCGAATAATAAAATAGTTGATGTAATTTTAACGGCTAAAGGAAATTCTTAATCATTTCAATTGTTTACACTATTTCGTAAAATAAGAAATGTATTTTCGATTTTTATATATAAGTGCTATAATTAAAATAGATTTAGATAAGAGCTTTTAAAATTATTGGAGTTGATTATGGATAATCAACGGGGATCAGCGTTGATAATGGTGTCAACGCTTGCAGGACTGCTATTATTAACAGCACTAATGTCCTCTATTAATTCGGCTTCTGACGTCGGGTTGTCCAACGAAGAAAAAATCAAAACCCGCCTAGAATTTGCCGCAGAATCAGGATTGAAGAGAGCTCAGGCTAAAATACAAGAGTCATACAACAGTGCCTCTTTGGATTTTCTTGAGCCTTATATAACTTTTTCCGGAAATTCGGAGGATGATACCGGCAATACAGCGGCAGATAAGGCTTTCAGCGATGAGGTTTTTGATGAATCGGACAATTCATATATGTTTAATTATCATTCTGATGCCGATAATCTTGATATTTATGTCAAATATTCAATTACTGATGATGATGACATTGATAACAACGAAAGTACAGAACCTAACCCGGGATGGCTAAAAACACAAAACTATACGGCATATAACATGAAAATCGAATCTGTTGCGTATGCAAAAGATTACGGTTGGGTTGGACTGACAGAAAAATCTTCCGCAAGACGAACGACTCTTTTTACTTATCAAATTTTCTTTGAAAACGACCTTGAAATAAATCCCGGAAAACCTTTTGATTTGACCGGACTTATTCACACAAACGAAAATCTTTATCTGACTTCTGACGGCAGTACACTAAATGTGCATACTGACAGCATGACTTCTGCCGGAGAAATATTCAGAAACAGACTTGATGATCCTGACAAAGCTAACGGAACTGTTAGTATTTCATCAGGGAATCAATCCGGAACTATGACAACCATGAATTCCGGCACTGAAGGTAGCAGAGATGATTCAAATAATGATAACTGGAATAATATTGCAATAGATAAGTGGAAAGGAACAGTTAGAGATAAAAATCTTGGTGCGGTCAGATTAGAAGCGCCTCGTCTTCAATCATTTGAGCCCGGAGGTTATTATCAGCAGGAAGCTGCTCTGGATATCGAAGTTAATCCTTCAAGTTCAACCCCTTACAAAGTAACGTGTAACGGCAGTGTTAACAATTATACAAAAACGCAGATGGTTAATAACTTCGGTTCAGCATTAACTGAAAGCGAATCTTCAAGCACTGCCGAGAACCAAAAATTTTATGACAGGCGTGAATATACAAACAAATCAGTTAAACTTACTCAATTAGATGTTTCAAAAATGTCTTTGCTGTGTCCAAATCCCCAAAACGGACTTGTTTATATGACAAGGACCGATGCAGTTGCTGATGCCGACGAAAATGATTCTCAAACGGACCCAAACAGGGTAGTAAGCGGTTTTATGCTTAAAAATGGCGCTACACTGCCGCAAGCAACTACTTTTGTTACTGATTTACCGGCTTACATAAAAGGTGATTTTAATAAACATACCTCCGGTACGGATACATGGAAACCGTGTGCTATTATCTCCGATGCTTTAACACTTCTTTCAAATGCTTGGACTAATGCAAACAGCAACAGCTCTACCCTGAAAACAGCAACCGCTACTCAGTACAACTTAGCAATAGTTACCGGAAACGTTAAAACGGTTGAAGGAAAGTATAACGGGGGACTCGAAAATTTTCCCAGAATGCTGGAGAACTGGTCCGGAGTTAATCAAACTGTTAAAGGCGGCTTCATCCAGCTTTACAGAAGCAAATATGCAACAGGAGCTTGGGGGAGCGGATGTTACAGTCCGCCCAACAGGATGTGGTCTTCCGAATCAAGATTCTCAGATTTAAGCAGCTTACCTCCGGAATTTGCAAACCTTTTCCCCAGTACCAATTTCGGAATTATTTATTCGGCATGGAAGCCGATAAGTAAAGATGAGGCTACACTAAATGAAACATATGATGAATAGAACATTGCCGAATAAAAAAGGCTTTACTCTGTTGGAACTGCTGGTTTCAATGTCTTTAGCGGCTTTTTTGCTGGTTATGGGATTAACGGCTTTTACAAACTCGACCAATACTCAATATGCAAATGAAGCCGCACTTCAGATAAACTATGCAATGGAAAAAGCTAAATATTATGCAAGAGCTAAAGGAATGTCTGTTGATATGGAATTCAATCAAGGCAGCCGTACATACAGCCTGATTTGCAATGATAAAACAATAACTCAGGCAGATAATTTTGATGCGACTTCAGGGGTTTTGCCCGATGAAACCGAAATTATTCAAAACAACTGCGGAAGCATGTATTACTACATTGACGGAAGAATTCTTTCTGATGAAGCAAACGCTCCTAATATTTGCAGCATAACAGTCGGGTATAACAACGGTCCGCAAAGAACGCTTATTATAAACAGAAACAACGGTAGCATATCAGATGGATAAAAAAGCATTCAATTTTGTTGAAGTATTAATCGCACTGAGTGTTCTTGGGGTTATAATGCTGGCATTGGCAGATTTCTCGGTAAGTCTTTTTCATGTATATTTTGATCAATCCAGACAGGTTGAAAATGTAAATCAGAACAGGGTTTCAGTTGCGGCTATAAGTGACGAAATCTCGAAAGCGGCATATATTTATCCTGCCGGTCAGCAAATAGCCTTATCAGGAGATAATTTTACATCTCTAAATATTAATACAAACAGCAGCGTGGCTGTATTAATTGATGACGGTTATGAAAGCGGCAGCCGCAAATATATTTTTAAGGCTTTTTATCTGTCGGGACAAGATGATAACATATCAGACTTATACCAGTTTTGCAGTGATACTAATTTTTCTTGGACTTCAAACACTTCACCGGCTTCTGCAATGAAAAGCTTTACCGGTTCTGTTTCTTTTGTAGCATCCGATATCAAGACAGACGGGACTTCTTTAAACTACATAATCAATTATGACAACGGTATAACCGATTCTGTTTTGAAAGGTTCAGTAACAAATGTTACTGCAAACAGCACAACCGCTCTTATTCAGGGGATAGATTGGGACTTACTTTTTCACAAAAACACGGACAGTTTAGTTAAAGTTAAAGGGATTTCAAGAAATGTTCCAAGATTTATTCAGCAAATTATTTAGAACCAAAACAATAGTACCTGCGCGTGCTGTTAAGGGTTACACTTTGGTTGAAATATTGGTTTCGATGCTCATATTCGGCATTGTTACAATCAGTTTAAGCCTACCTGTCTGTGAGAGCATATATTTAACGGCAAATAATCAGAATATTGTGAGAGCAAACAATCTTGCAAGGCTTTATTTAAAAGATACTGAAATATTATGGAATACAAAAAGTAATTATGACGGCTCAATTTTACCGGATTCGGACAATAGTTCGGTTTCATCGGGAGAACATGATGTAACAAGTACTGAATATACAGACGATGGTGTATTTGAGGTTAAAGCATATATACAAGATCTTTCTACCAATGATACAGGGGAAACAGTTGTCAGAAGAGTAAGAATAGCCTTCAAAGACAAAGACGGAAAAAATCTGACCGATATTTACATGGATTATGACAGGAAATAGCCTGCATCAGGCAAATTGATTATAAACATAAATCACAACAATTTTTAAATCCGCTTAATCATTTCAATTATTTACATTTTTTCCGAAAATCAGAACTTAACTAACGATTTTATATATATATATGATATAATTAAAATCAGTTTTATGTTGTATTATGGGTTTAGGTAATTTTCGGGCAGTAATTTGAAAAGAGATTTAATTAAGGCAGGTTTGAAAAACAAAGGTTTTACGTTTGTAGAGCTTGTTGTAGCAACACTTATTCTGGCGATAGTCGCTCTTTATATTGCGGTAATGATGCCGACAGCGCTGCTGATAACAAAAGAAACCGAAGACATTGCTAAAGCATCAGATTTAGCCCAAAAATACGTGGAAAATCTCAAGGCATCGGTAAACTCCGGTGCTTTGTCTTACGACAGTATAACGGAAGGGGACAGCCCACCCTTACCATTGAGCGAAAGCGATTCGGGCTTTGATTATACCGATAACGGAACTTTTTCCGTTTCAACCAATGTAAACAATACTGTTACCGAAAATGTCGTTGATGAAGATACGGGATTAACAACGGAGCTTGTAACGCTCAAAAAAATTGCCGTAACCTATTACAAAACAGGTAATGATACTTCTCTTGCGAGTTTTACAACCGAAATCGCAAGACCTATTGAATAAGGCAAGCTTTATGATTTTATCCAAAAAGAAAGCTCTTGGACTGATTGAACTTTTAATAGCCTTTGTATTACTGGCTCTTATAGTTGCTCCCACCGTTGATGTTCTTTCAAAATCATTCGATGCCCAAACAAAAGTACTAAGCGGCATTTATTCAAAACAGAAAAAAATTTCCGTTTCAGAACGTGTGGTTTCAGAATTGAAAGAAGCGGTTTATGTTTATAATTCGGGAACATCTTTGACAATACCTACTGAAACCTCTTCAACAGACGTGACAATCGGAACGAACAGTATTGCTGTTTTGCTGCCGACGTTTGATTCTAACGGTAATATATCAGTTTCCGGTTCAGACACTGTTTTTAAAGGAATCGCATTTTCGATTATACCGGCTTCAAGTTGGAACGGCAGCGCCTCTGACGGATATGTTTTTGTGGAAACAGTATATGAGGGAACTGATTTGAATTTAAATGTCAGTTCGGACGATAAATTAAGCATAGAAAGCTCTCCTCCGGCTAACTGGTCTAACGGGGAGTCATATGTTATGGGAGAGAATTTTTATCCCACTACATTTACTTATATGGGAACAAGCGCCTTTAATATTAATACCGACAGGAATGAAATTAAATTTGCCTTTTACCCGAAGGGAGACAAAACATACTTCCCTTCTGATCAAGGTTCTGACACACTTGATGAATCGCCCTATTTGACGAGCGTTGCATTAAGAAACTGGAGATATACTTCCTATTAACGGGAGGCATTTACATGCGAGCAAAAAACAGAAACAATAAAAAGGTTCCGCATTGATAATAGCAATTTTTCTGTCTGTTATCGGAGCAATTTTGTCAATAACGCTGATGTCGATTTCAACAAGCAACACAAGCATAATAACGGATAACAGCGAGGGACAAAAAGCCTATTACGCTGCCGAAGCGGCATTGGAAAAAGTAAAAAATATTTATAACACAAGTCCGACAAACTGGCAAAAAACGGCAACACAGCTTTATTTGCCCGATAGCGAAACTAATGCCGAAGAATTAAACGGTGCGCAGTACTGGGTAGATTCAATCGAATACACTTCGGAAAGCGCTTATGGTGATATTGATATCGCAAAAATAAAAGTCGTCGGGAAATACGGCAATACATACAGAAAACTCAGGGCGAGAATAAGCTTCAAGATGCCTGATATTTTCGGGGATTACGGGTTGTTGTCAAACGGAACAATTTCTATATCAGGCGCAAAAAAGTTTGAAAAAAGTATTCACGGAAATCAGGGACTCTCAATTGCAGGTAATCCGGATTGGCTTGCGGGAGCTGTCGGCACACAATCAAGCGACCCGAATAATACCGCTTTCGACTATGTGCCAACTGTCAATGTTCCTAAAGTCCCCGTTGAAGATCTTGCCGATCTTGCATCGGGCGGCAGAATAATATATCTTGATGAAACGACAGATTTATACACTGACATTATGACGGCATATGAAGAAGGGATAAAATATATCTATGTAAGCCCCAGCAGAACTGCTTTACATCCCAACCCGTTTGTTGCCTATGCAAAAACTGATGAAACAACAACTACAACAACAACTACAACCCCATCACTAAGTCTTCGTGGGGATATGCATGGGATGGTGATTTACATAAACGGTGATTATACCCTTGACATAGGAAGTATAAGCCAATTGCAAAACGTTATGGTTGTTTCAAGCGGAAGTTTATCGATTAACGGCTCGGGCGACATAGGAACGGCTCATAGCGGCAAATTGGACGTAATAATTGCGTGTAATGGAGATGTGAACTTCAACGGCGCAAGAGATTTTGAAGATATATTCTTCTGGACGAACGGAACATTCCGCCAGAACGGTAATTCGTCAGTTTCAAAAGGAGTTGTTATATCTCAGGGCAACCTGACTTTGAACGGAAACTTTCAGCTTTATGATTCCGGCGGCGTAGCGCCGAATGACGGAGTGACAAAAGTTGCTTATATTTCTTCGGTAGAGCAAATTTCAATTAACGATTGAGAGAAAAATTCAGCATGATTACGAAAAACGAAAGAAAAAAAACGGGTTTTACTTTATTTGAACTGCTTGTTACTTTATTTATAATAGGAGTAATAGCTTCTATTGCCATTCCCGATATTTTTTTGAGGTTAAAAAACCACCAGCTGGATCAGAATATTGATCTTGTAAAACAATCTATAAAAGATGCAAGGAGTTATGCCATAAAAAAATCCCAAAATATAATTATAGACTTCACGGACGCTCAGGAAAATCAGGGAGATAACGGCGGACTGATAAAAATAGTCGATGTTGACAATAACTTGATTTCGCAGGTAAGTCTTTCAAAGAATATCCTTTTCAGCAGCGACAGTAATATTGCCAATGACAAAGTATATTTCAACTTTAAGGGCGAGCCTGTTGATTCTTCTGGAGTTGCGTCAAATTTTACCGATACGGCGAATAAAATCACAATCGGGTATTTCGGCAACAGTACAGATGCATTGCTTTCTCATTCTATATACATTAATCCCTATACCGGAACGATAAAAGAGAACTGACAGCGCAAAAAGTTTCAAAAATTCGGTTTAATATTTGATTTACCGATGTTTGTAACATGCTATACTAAACGCAATATTAGTTTCGTCATGTTGAGTGCAACGAAACATCTCAAGGTTTGCGTCATAGAGATTCTTCGGCTGAGCCTCAGAATGACGGTGTCAATTTATTTAATGCGTTTAGTATAGAATATATTGCCGAAAATTATCGGAGCGGAAAATTGGAATTAGACGACAGTATAAAAAACGAAATTGAGCAGTTTGAAGAAGAAACGGCGCAGGAGCCATTTCCGCAGTATTTATGCAAAATGTGCGGAAAATGCTGTAAATCCATAACAACAAACCGCACTTTTGAGGAGCTGAAAGTCCTTGCTGAACAAGGAAGTACAGAAGCAATAGAATTTGTTGAAACTTTCAAGCCTTTTCCAAGCATTGAAGAAGCGAGAAAAGTCGTTCCGGAACAAATTGATCAGGTTTTGAAAATTCTGAAAAATGAAAGCGGATTTAATATAGAAAAGGTTACCTTTTATTACTGTCCTTTTATTAACGAAGATAATAAATGCACTATTTATGAGCGAAGACCAAACTGCTGCAGAAGAGCTCCCAGCCATGGCTGGTCGGCTATGCCGCCGGGATGCGGTTTTGAAGGATGGCAGTTTGAACAAAGGGAAAAACACAAAAGAATGATAAGGTCTATCAAAGAATATTTTTACACCATCGAAAGCCTTTCGAAAGACGGAAAAGTACCCGGTAAAGACCAGACGATCGAAGAGCTCAAAGCAATTATTGATGCTAAAATTAAACCATGGGAACGCTTTGGCGCATTATTTTGGTAAAACATATGTCGGATTCGGTAAATAAAGTCCAAGAACTTCTTAAACTTCCGCAGCATCTGTGCAAAATGTGCGGAATGTGTTGCAGGATAGCTACTTTTAAAGGCGGATTATCCTACGAAGAAGTTCTGGAACTTTCGCGAAGCACAACTGAAGAGTATTCTCAGGTTGACGGGGCGCGAAATTTTCTGTCAATTTTTAAACCTTACCCTTCGACAGAAGATGCAAAAAAAGCTGCTCCCGAGTTTGTGGAAATGATTCTTCAAAAATACGGCAGAGATACTAAAATGGCATTCTTTTGCTGCAAGTTTATCAGTGACGATAACAAATGTTTAATTCACGAAGACCGTCCCATGCTTTGCAGAATGTATCCCATCCCGCATGAAAGAACTTTTTATAATCCTTCCTGCGGTTTTAAAGAACAGGGTGAAAAAAACTGGCAGGAAATACAGGAAATCATTAAAAATCTTCAGGATAAAGCAAAAGGAAGTTAATCGGACTGTTGACGAATAGAAAAAAATGAGCTTTTTAACTATTCGTAACCATTCCCTTAATGCCTTCCTGAAATACTTTCGATTTTGACAACTCCGACGGAGCGAGCATTAACTCCGGACGGAATTTCGGTATAAGCCATTACGCTAATTTGAGGAAATGTTCTTTCTATCAGCCTTCTGAATGCCGTCCTTATCGGAGAACTGCATAATATTACAGGCTGGTTTCCTGTGCTTGTAAGGGCTTTCTCTATTTCATGGTTAAGATTGTCTATCAAGGTTCTTGTGAAAGAAGGATCAAGACTGAGGGTTTGTCCGTCTGCGCTTATGCCCTGAGCTATTATGTTTTCTATCTCGGGAGTCAGCGTTACCGCCAAAAGTTCTCCGCTGTCGCTGAGGTTTTGCTTACAGATGTTCCTCGAAAGTGCGTGTCTGCATTGTTCGGTCAAAAAATCAATATTTCTGTTTATTCTTGCATAAGTGCTGATTGTTTCAAGAATGGTAGATAAATCCCTTATAGAAACCCTTTCTCTGAGAAGATTTTGTAATACGAGCTGAATTTCCGGCAGAGTTATGTTTGTATCTTTGGAAAGATCTTCTATAAGTTTTTCGGAATGTTTTTTAACATTTTCCATAAGAGTTTGTACGTCTGTGCGGGTTAAAATATCGGCGGCATTTTTCTTGATTACTTCGGTTAAATGAGTAGATACTACGGCGGAGGCGCTTACGACCGTATAACCTCGCGTCTCGGCGTATTCTTTTTCTCTGTCCTCTATCCATAAAGCCGGAAGACCAAAAGCGGGCTCTATGGCGTTAATGCCTTGCAAATTAGGATCTTCCTGCCCTGCGCCGGCGTTCATTGCCAAAAATCTGTCGGGATAAACTTCACCTTTTTCAACCGGAACGCCTTTTAATTTTATTTGATAAGCATTGGGCGGAAGTTGCAGGTTGTCTCTAACTCTTATTGAAGGGAGAATTATGCCGTAGTCCAGAGCTGTCTGTCTTCTAATCTGGGCAATTCGCTCCAGTAAGTCACCGCCTTGTTCAATATCCAGCAGCGGAACAAGCCGATAGCCGATTTCAACTTCCATTGCTTCGATGTTAAGAAGTTCCATAACGCTTTCTTTGGAAGCCTTTTTCTTTTGTTTTGTAGTAACTTTTACTTCTTTTTCTTTAGCTTTTTCTTCTTCTATTTTTTTCTCTTTTATCATCTGACTTTTATACCAGCCAAACCCTGCCATTGCTCCTCCAATAGTCAGGAACGGAAGGCTGGGCATTCCCGGTACGATTGCCATAGCCAGTAAAAGTCCCCCCACCACATATAAAATAGAAGGCTGATTGAACATTTCTTCGTCAATATCACTGCTCAGGGATTTTTCCTGACCGCTTGCCCTTGTTACAAGAAGACCGGTTGCGGTTGATATAATTAAGGCGGGCAATTGGGCAACTAAACCTTCCCCGACGGTTAATATGGTGAAAGTTGCCGCGGCTGTTTTAAAATCCATTCCCTGCTGCCACATACCGATAATCAAGCCGCCAATGATGTTAATGAAAACAATAACAATACCGGCAGTTGCATCACCTTTAACAAATTTCGAGGCACCGTCCATGGTTCCGTAAAAATCGGATTCTCTTTCAATTTTGCGTCTTTTTTCTTTTGCTTCAGCTTCGTTAATTAAACCGGAGTTTAAATCGGCATCGATACTCAACTGTTTTCCGGGCATTGCGTCTAAAGTGAACCTTGCAGCGACCTCTGCCACTCTGCCTGCACCGTTTGTAATAACCATGTAGTTAATAATTACAAGAATAACAAATATTACCGCACCTACAACATAGTTGCCTCCTACAACAAACGTTCCGAATGCGTGAATAACCTGTCCCGCTTGTGCATGAAGAAGAATGAGTCTTGTCGAGCTGACGTTCAAACCCAGCCTGAACAAAGTTGTAACAAGCAAAATGGTTGGGAAAGAGGAATATTTCAGAGGTTCTGTGGTATAAAGACAAACGAGAAGAATTATTACAGAAAGCGAAAGATTTATCGTAAGCAAAATATCTAAAATAGGCGACGGCAAAGGAATAAGCATCATGGAAATAATTACCACGAGACCTATGGACAGAATTATATCGTTATTTTGAAGAACTTCCGGAAGTTTTATTTTTCCCATGTAATTATCTTACCTCAATTGCCTATTTAGCAAAAAATAATCTGCTTAATCAAAACACTGCGGCTTTTGCATTTACAACATCCTGTTTTTTTGTTTGTACACATAAGCCAGAATTTCTGCAACGGCTAAATACAGTTCTGCCGGTATCATCCCGTCCACGGGGACTATTTTATAAAGTGTTCTGGCAAGTGGTTTATCTTCAATAATCGGAATTTTGTTATTTTCTGCAATTTCTTTTATTTTAAAAGCGACATAATCAACTCCTTTGGCAACTACTCTCGGAGCTGGTGCTTCATTGACGTCATATTGAAGAGCTACGGCGTAATGTGTGGGGTTTGTAACAATAACATCGGCTTTTGGAACTTTAGATGCCATTCTCTGAAGGGCAAACTGCATTTGTATACTTTTAATTTTTGCTTTTACCTGAGGATCGCCTTCAGCGTTTTTGGCTTCATCTTTTACTTCCTGTTTTGTCATTTTCATGGATTTTTCAAATTCATAATGCTGGTATTTTTTATCTATTATGCCGATAAAAAACAGAATTATGCATATTTGAGTAATCATTTTAAATATTATTGCGCTGATTGTAGCTAAAGAAACCTGCATATCAGCACCAAGAAGTCCGAAAATCTTTTCTTTTTCTCCAAGAATGACGGAGTAGGCGACTCCCCCCACAATAATCATCTTAGCGGAAGATTTTAGCAGCTCAACAATCGCATTCAAGTCAAAAAATCTCTTAAATCCCTTTATCATGGCTGAAGGACTCAATTTGCCAAAATCAGGTTTTATAGCCTGAAGGCTAAAAAGAAAGCCTATTTGAAAATAATTAACTGCAATTCCGATAACTGTCAGCAGAACCAGAAAAGGCAAAACAGCCTGAATTGTGAGATTCATATAAGGAGTTAAATATCCTAAAAAACTTTCATTTGTTATTTGCGAACCGTCAAGATGCGTAAAAATATCAACAGCAATATACTGCAGCTTGTTAAAAATATAAGGCATGAATATGAACAGCAAATAAAGCCCTGCAGCAAGCATGATGGCAGCGTTAAAATCCTGGCTTTTCTCGACTCGTCCCTGATTTCTGGCTTCCTCCCGCCGCTTGGGGGTTGCGCTTTCTGTTCTTT
>CAZXPD010000012.1:0-58412 GCA_964643065.1 uncultured Gammaproteobacteria bacterium
AATAAATCCAGATTCATGCTTCGGCATGAAAAACTGTATCCAAACGGCTACAATTTGGGGACCTTTGGACGCCCAAATACCTGCTATAATAACAATATCAGCAGTATCAACTGCAATAATATATATAATAGGTTACAAAAATTATGATAAGAGACCAATATCCTTATAAACACAGCCTCAAGGGCGATTTGAATAATAATACATTTACAAAAAAGGTTGCAAAAAGGCTGCAAATAGGTAGCAAATAGGATGCAAAATCATACGAAAAATCTTTGAAGAAGAAATTAACAAATCACTTCATTAACTCAAAAATTCAATCCGTTTGTTGAGAAATGCATTGAGTTAATTTATGGATTATTAAACTCTTGCTCGCGAAGAATAAATATACGTCCCTCAGGGCTTTTTAACCTCATCTGCCTGCTTCATAAGGTTACATTCGTGCTCACGATAGATCTTTGTCCTTTGAGTTACTTCATCAAAGTCAACCTCATGAGCATCAAAATCAGGACCGTCCACGCAGGCGAATTTAACTTTTCCGCCGACCGTGACGCGGCAGGCGCCGCACATTCCCGTACCATCGACCATTATCGGGTTCAAGCTGCATATTGTTTTGATTTTATCGTTTCGGGTAAGGTCGGCAACGGCTTTCATCATGGGCATCGGACCAACAGCCATTACCATGTCTATTTGTTCTTTTTGCATAAGTTCTTTCAGTACTTCCGTTACGAAACCTTTTCTGCCTAAACTGCCGTCGTCTGTGGTTATAAACAGTTCGGAACTGGCTGATTTCATTTTGTCCTGCCAAAAGATAAGGTCTGCTTTTCTTGCGCCTACTATCATATAGACTTTATTGCCGGCTTCTTTAAGAGCTTTTGAAATCAGATAGCATGGCGCTGCGCCGTAACCGCCTGCGACAAGTACAACCGTTCCGTATTTTTTAATTTCGGTAGCAACGCCAAGAGGACCGACCAAATCAAGGATTTCATCGCCTTCGTTTAGCTGCGCGAGTTTTTTGGTAGTGAACCCCACGCCCATAAATACTATGGT
This sequence comes from uncultured Gammaproteobacteria bacterium, assembly GCA_964643065.1. Classification (GTDB taxonomy): domain Bacteria; phylum Cyanobacteriota; class Vampirovibrionia; order Gastranaerophilales; family CAZEDP01; genus CAZEDP01. Next base: position 1,048 of record CAZXPD010000012.1, read on the forward strand.
CAAAATGCCATTTTCTTTGTCTAAATCTGCAATGGTAAGGGGAATTCTTTCGCCCTTTTCTTCAACCCTTAAAATTATAAATTGTCCTGCCGCGCCTCTTTTGGTGACATGCGGAGCTAATATTTTCAATTCGTATAGGTCTTCGCTTAATCTTGTTTTGGATAATATTTTACAGCCCACGGTTAAACTCCTGTTTTCTAAATTTGAATTACATCACATTAAAATCATACTTTCTAAAGGCAAATAAACAACAAAAAACTTGCCGATTAAGGCAAGTTTTTGAAATTTTATGAAATCTGTTAATTAATTTTTTGGAACATATACCCCATTCCGCGAGCTGTCAAAATAAGCTCGGGATTGGCAGGATCAACTTCAAGTTTTGCTCTGAGTCTGCTGATATGGACATCGACAACTCTCGTGTCTATTCTGTGATCAGCAGGATATGACCATACGTATTGCAGTATTTCATTTCTCGAGAATGCTTGACCTGAATTACTTACTAAAAGTTCAAGAAGACTGAATTCCATACCTGTAAGTCTGATTCTTTCATTTTTTCTGTAAACCTGGCGCCTGCTTGTATCTATTCTCAAATTGCCGGTAGTAATAACATTTTTGGTTGATTTTCCGAGCGAGCCTGCTTCTCTTTGGCTTGTTCTTCTTAAAACAGCTTTAACTCTTGCTTCGAGTTCTTTTGGACTGAAGGGTTTTATAACATAATCGTCAGCGCCTAATTCAAGACCTGTGATTCTTTCCGATACATCTCCCAATGCTGTGAGAATGATTATCGGAACTTCGGAAGTCTTTCTGACTTCTCTTGTGACTCCATAGCCGTCAAGTTTCGGCATCATAACGTCGAGGATAATTAAATCGGGCGAATACTTTGAAAATGACTCCAAAGCCTCTTCCCCGTCTGCTGCCGTGATTACATCATACCCAACCATTTTAAGTCTGGTTTCGAGAATTCTTCGGATGCTTGCTTCGTCATCAACAATGAGAACTCTCTCTTTGTCTTGAAAATCGTTCTGAGATTCAAAGTTATGCGCCATTTTTTTTCGCCCTTGTTTATTTATTAAGTGCCAATTAAATTTATTTTAAGAATGTTTAAGTTGTGTGAATAAATAATACTAAAACTTTACTTTAACTACAAGAACTTTTTTAAAAAGATTTTTTCTATGTTTGTTCTCTTTTTTGTATCTAAATTTTAACATAATAAAAGTTTTGCAACTATTTAAATTTATTGGATTATTCAGCTATGAGATTTTGAGAATCGAATTTGATTTAACTGATTAAAAATTAAATTTAAATATAGTACAAGAATTTAAATAAATCCTAAATTCGCCCCGAAAAGCTATAAACCCTTGTTGGAAAGGCTAAAAAGAAGTTTTTTATGTTTTAAGAAAATCAGAGAATAAGTGTATTTATTACAATATTGTAAATAAGTGTAAATTTTACATTAAAAAATGTAGGAATCTTTTTTGACGAGTCATATAATATTTAATAGAAAAAGATATGACCTCTAACTCTCTATTTTGGACTTAAAAACCTCTAACCCCCTTGGAGGTTTTTTCTTTTTGAATGAATATTTTGAAGTTAAAGAAATTTATTTGATTGCTTCGAAAATCTTGAACATCGGGAGATACATTCCGATAATAACAGCGCCTATCATACCACCAAGAAATACCATCATTATAGGTTCCAGAAGAGATGTTAACGCATCAACCGCTGCTTCTACTTCATCATCATAAAAATCGGCAACTTTGGTAAGCATGGAATCAAGCTCCCCTGTTTCTTCACCAACTGCTATCATAGAAACAACCATTGGCGGGAATAATTTGGATTTATCCAATTGTGTGCTGATAAGTCCGCCCTGCTTTACTTCTTCTTTGACACTTCTTACAGCCCTTGCCAGAACAGCATTTCCTGAAGATTCCTCAACAATGTCAAGGGAAGTCAAAATCGGTACGCCGCTTTTGACCAGAGTTCCGAATGTACGTGAAAACCTTGCGACTGATACTTTTCTGATTAAAGAACCTAAAACAGGGACATTGAGTGACAATTTATCGACAATGTACTTTCCGTTTTTCGATGAGTAAAAATTCTTAAAAGCAAATACAATAAGACCGAGTGTAAATATAATTAGAATAAGCCAAGCTGAGCGCAGAACTTCGCTGATATTAATGAGAGTCTGTGTATAAGCAGGGAGTTCGCTGCCAAGTCTCGAGAATATTTCCGAGAATTTAGGCAGTATAACCGTCAGCATTACAAAGAAAATAATTACTGCAAGAACTGCAACCACAACGGGATAAGCCATTGCTGATTTGATTTTGTTGGTTAGCCGGGCTTTGTCTTCCAGAAACTTTGCCAGCCTGTTCAAGACTTCATCCAAAACACCGCCGGTTTCGCCTGCTTTTAACATATTGACGAACAGATTATCAAAAACAGTCGGGTATTTCCCGAAAGAATCTGATAAGTTCAAACCTTGTTCGATATCGGATTTTATGGATTTTAATATTTTGGCAAATGCCGGATTTTCAGCTTGCTCGGACAAAATTGTCAGAGTTTTCATCATGGCTACGCCGGAATTCACAAGCGCTGCGAATTGTCTGCAAAATACAACAAGGTCACGCAATCTGACCGCATTAAGAAAACCGAATATTCCGTCGAGTTGTATATCAAGAATTCCTTTTTTTCTTTCACTTGCATCGTGAATATTTATAATCCAGAGTCCTTTTTCTGCAAGAAGCGTTCTGGCTGCAACTTCATCGTCAGCTATAATGATATTTTCAACTGGTTTTCCTTTTTCGTCCCTGGCTTTATATTTATACTGCGGCATGAATTTTTATCCTTTATTATTTATAAAATTATATCAGATAATTTCGAAAAAAAGAAATAGATTTATGATAATAAGAAATAATTATTTATAATTTTTTACAAATAATCTAATCCCATTTGGGTATTGCATCAAGGGTCCGTTTAAGGTCGTCAATGCGGCTGGTTTTACTTAATGCGTCATCGTAAGTAACTAGCCTTTTTCTGTAGAGTTCGGTTAGGGCGGCTTCAAGTGTAACCATTTTATGGCTCGCGCCTGTTTGGATTGCAGAGTATACTTGAGCAGTTTTACCTTCTCTCACAAGGTTTGCGATAGCAGGTGTTACAATCATAATCTCCTGTGCAAGAATTCTGCCTTTCTTTTGACCGTCAGGACCGACTCTAGCCAGTAATGTCTGACTGAAAACAGCGATTAAACTGTTGGATAACTGTATTCTCACCTGTTGTTGTTGACCTGACGGAAAAACGTCGACAATTCTGTCAATTGTTTGGCTTGCGGATGAAGTATGCAGTGTTCCAAGTACTAAGTGTCCGGTTTCTGCTGCTGTTATTGCAAGCTGAATGGTTTCTAGGTCTCTTAACTCTCCAACGAGTATGATATCGGGGTCTTCTCTCAATGCGGCTCTAAGAGCATTACTAAAACTTCTGGTGTCCTGATTTAGCTCTCTTTGATGTACAATGCTTCGTTTTGATTTGTGTACAAACTCGACGGGGTCTTCGATTGTCAAAATATGTTCAGAACGTGTCATGTTGATATGATCAATCATTGTGGCAAGTGTTGTGGATTTACCGCTTCCGGTAGGTCCTGTTACCAATATTAAACCGCGGGGTCTTTCAGCAACTTCCCTTACGATTTCCGGCAGTCCCAACTGGTCAAATGAAGGAATATCTGACGTAATTGTTCTAAATGCTGCTGCATAATTGCCTTTTTCTTTATAAACGTTTACTCTGAAACGTCCCATGTCTTTAAAACCGTAACTGCAGTCTAATTCCCAGTTTTGCTCGAGATTTCTTCTCTGTTCGTTATTTAAAATGCTGAAAATCAGCTTTTGTATTTCATCATTTGTCATTGGCGGATAATCAGTTCTGATAAGTTTCCCGTCAACCCTTATTACAGGCGGCAGCCCGGTAGAAATATGCAAGTCGCTTGCATTTCGCTGATGTACTATTGTTAATAATTCCTCTAAATTCATATTAATACCCTCTAAAATCGTATTTTCTTAATCATTAAGGCGTTTATAACACCATGGGCACTCGGTCATTCCTGATGTTATGCTGCCGCTGCAGTAACTGCAAACGGATTCCTGTTTTGCTTCCGAGAGATTAAAACCGCATTTTGCACAGGAAATCCAGTCGTCTTCGATGATAACATTACAGCGCGGACAAGTTTTCTTGAGTTCAAATTGACAGAACGGGCATTTGAAAAATTCTTCTCCGATAGGTTTTCCGCAGCCGGGACAAAGTGAAGACATACCCTCACTCGAAAAAGTCACACGGATAACTTCATCGAGAGTTGTCAAACCCTTTGCCGCTAAGTCAATGCTGTATTCCAACAAGGTTTTCATACCGGATTGCTGGGCAGAGAATTTCAATATTGCTGAATTTTCTCCGCGAGCGATAAGTTCTCTGAGATTGTCGTTAAGTTTCATAACCTCATATGCGCCGACACGGCCTTTATAGCCGGTATGGTTACACTTATCGCATCCTTTTCCTTTATAAAATGTTTTGTTCCCGCCCTTATCGATGCCCAAGAATTTTAAAACGTTGTTATCAGCAATATATTCTTCTTTGCAGTTGGAACAAAGCCTTCTTAAAAGCCTTTGCGCGATGATTCCGATAGTTGAACTCGATATTAGAAAAGGTTCAATTCCCATTTCGTGAAGTCTGGTTACAGAGCCCGGCGCATCGTTTGTATGCAGCGTTGTGAATACTAAATGTCCTGTTAGTGCTGCTTCAACGGCAATTTTTGCTGTTTCCTTATCCCTCGTTTCTCCGACGAGCATAATGTCAGGGTCTTGTCTCAAAAATGCCCTTAAAATTTTCGCAAAATCCATGCCGATTGTTTTGTTTACTTCTGCCTGTGTAATTCCGTCTAGGTCGTACTCAATCGGATCTTCAGCAGTGGAAATATTTACATCGGGGGTATTTCGCTCTTTTAATGCGCTGTATAAAGTTGTAGTTTTTCCGCTTCCTGTCGGTCCTGTGACAAATATTATTCCGTACGGACGGCTTATCATTTCTCTGACAGTTTTAAGCGTATCCTCATCGGTTATTAGACAGTCCAACCCCAATGATATATTTGATTTATCCAGTATTCTCATTACAATTTTTTCGCCGAATTTGCTGGGTAGGGTTGATACACGAAAATCAATGAATTTATTTGCAAGCCTGACTCTGATTCTTCCGTCCTGAGGAAGTCTTCTTTCAGAAATATCGAGTTCAGACATAATTTTATAACGGGAAATCAACGCATTTTGAATTTTTTTTGGAAAACTTTTATAAATGCTTAATACGCCGTCCATTCTGTATCTGACAATAACTTCTTTTTCCCGTGGTTCTATATGGATATCACTTACGCCCCTTTTGATTGCAACCCCCAGTATGCTGTTTGCCAGCTGAATTATTGGGGCTTCCTGGGCTGAATCCGTTAAATCAGCAATATCAAGGCTGTCAGCTTCATCTGTATCTATTACATCAATACCCAAAGAAAGAATCAGTTCATCTGTATCCTGTTCTATAACTTCAACAGTTTTTTCTTCTTCGGGATAAACTTTCTTGATAAATGAATAGAAATCGTCTTCCAGAATAACGACTTTTTTTATAACTACGTCTTTGAGGTCTTTTAATCTGTATTTGATATCTTGTTCTATCACCATATTATCCGGCTGAACAAAACCTATTGTGATTACGTTCCCGCTTTTTTTAACAGGAATAAATTTATTCGACAGGATAGTATCTTTTGAAAAAATATTTAAGAGTTCTAAATCAGGGGATGTTACTTCAAGGTCACAAAAACTGACACCGTAATTTAATTCGAGGGCTGTCCTTAATTCGCTTCGCAAATTTGCTTTTTCTACAAATTCTTTTTCGCAAATAATGTCAAGGAGTGATTTTCTTGTGGCTTTTTTCTCATCTAATGCAATTTTAAGCTGATCTTCGTTGATTATCCCTGCATTAAGCAATATTTCCGAAATATTATCATTTACAGTTTGCATTGTTTATATCCTATTAATTTCAAAATATTCTAATTTAATAAATTTTCTATTTCTGTTAATTTTCCGGAAATTTTTATCGGTCCGCTTAAATCGGAAATAATCATAATCAATTTGTCGGTAAATTTTTGAATTGTAATGATTTTGTCTGTTTCAGAAATAACTATTCTTTTTAGCTTGGTTGGTTGAATGTTTTTGATTACAATTCTAAGGTTTTCAAATAATGCTGATGCAACACCGGAATATTCTTCAGGCGAAATACAAGCTCTTTGATAAATAAGATTGCCTTCTTCATCAGTCATTAATGCAGTTTTTACACCGTCTGAAGCTTTTATCGCATCAATTTCACTGTTTGTGAAAGTTTTCTGGTTAAGTAATTCTGACAGAATCCCGTCTTGAGATGGTATTTCGTTGTCCCTTAACGAATAAAAGAAAACATTATTCATATATTTGGTGATTACATAGCTGATATCGTCCGCTTCAAAGATAATTTTAACCGGTTCTGGAATTTTAATCTGAAGCAGGAAATTCTTTACGGCAAAGAACATACAGGCTATTATTGCAGCGATATTTTCCTGTTTTTCTTTGTTGTCAAATACCCCTGCAATTATGTAGCCCTTGTAGTTAATAAGAGCTATATCCTGAACACTGTTATGCTCGGCGAGAATCTTGTTAAACTTTTCATAAATCTTCAATCCGTCAGCAAATGAAACAACATTACTGTCCGAAATATCGCAGCCCATTTGCATGAACAGTTCATTGATTTCAATAATATTTTCAAAGTCTCTTGTGTTAACGAGAAGATTGCTTATGGATGATATTTTTCCTGTTGATGATGTTTCTTTTTTCGACGATGAATCATCTTCAATAAGGCGTATTTTTCGTGAAATAAATTCTTTGTTTACCGGTTCCGGCGGTATTTCTTTTTTCGGTTGTTGATTTAATGTTTTAGCCGGTTCTTCAATATCAGCCAGATTAATGTTCGGCAGTTCGTTGATATTCGTATTATCCTCAGTTTTGATTTGAATATCTTCGGGAATATCTTCCTCAATCGGTTCATAAATGCCTGCTTTTTTTTCCTCTGATTTACTTGAGTTGTTTAAAGAAAGGATTATCTCAGGCTCTTCTTTATTTTCATCGATATCAGCTTTTGCCACTGAACCGTATAATTGTTCAAGTTCCGGTTTTGGTTCCGGTTCAATTTCTTTAACGGGAGGAATAATCTGCTCTTGACTATATGCGGGCTTGGCTGAACTGGCAACTTCAACAGTTGCTGACTGCAATTGCACATCTTCTTTGGGTGAGTCAGGAACAGCTTGAATGGTCTGTTCGCCGGATTGTAGGATTGCCTGTTGTTTTGAGATAATTTGTTTCTTTTTTGGAGGGGCATAGTATATGCTTGCCGCAAAATAACCGCTCAGCAGAGAAAATATGACGGCTATAAAATTAACGGCAGCGTTATTACTAATAAAAGCGTCTTTCACAATTTGCAAATTGCCTGCAATATACAGTGCAGGTATGTATGAAATATTGAAGAATATAAAATTAAGAATAGAAAGAACTATCAGCTGTCTTGCAGTGGCTTTGCTAAGTACGAGAGTGTTTAGAATAAGAAATGTAATTAATGAGCCGGTCACTATCATAGGAACAGGCGCATTAATGACGCTGACAGGTACAAAAAAACTTAATAATGAAAACAAAATACCCGCTGCAATAAACAAAAATGACAATGCGGCTTTCTTACCCGTTATTTTTATCATTTGTATTCTTTTCTTTTTTACTTAAGTATACTCGATATGATGACATATTTGGACAATGCCGTTATCATCCAAAACTGTTAAATCATATTAAATATTTAACCCTTTTTATAAAACAATGTAACGCATGTAAATATTTCGTAACATAATACGAACAAAATAGCATAAATTATTCTTTAGGTTTTTTATATCATTAAATTCAATAATCATATTTATGGAGTAAATTATGCAAATAGCCGTTTTAAGCAGAACTAAAACAGGTTTTTCAGGAAGATTGACTGACCTGAAAGTTAAATATTGTAAAGCTTTTCATGATGAGCAGGGGTGTCCTTTTAAAAAGGGCGAATGTTCAAGATACGGGGATGATTTGGTTTATTATACCGAAACAGAAACGGTAAAAAAACATGATGTCAGACTGCATGTGGGTGATGTGGTAATATTAACCGAAGGCTCAAAGTATAAGGAAAATTTAACAAATAAAATTATAACAATTGAGAAAGACACTAAAGCAAAGGTTGACTGGTTGCACGAAAAGGTAATAACATTCACCGTTAACGGCGGAAAAGATATAGATATCCTTTTGAACGAAGAACCATTGGAAGGTAATATTTATCTTCCCGAAGATTATAAAGAAGTAAAACAAAAAAGAGCCAAGTAAAAGTTTGTTCTATTTTGTTGTCAATCAATAAATCTGTACTTAACCAACGCCGCAAGAGCGGCAAATCCGTCTTTCCATGTTATTTTTTTGCCTTCTGCATAATCCCGTCCATAATATGATATGGACGTTTCGTACAGATGATATCTGCGTTTAAGAACCTTAGCCGTAATTTCGGGCTCAAAGTCAAATCTGTTAGACTTTATGGATATGTTTTTTATTACGTCGGAGCGAAAAGCCTTATAACAAGTTTCCATGTCAGTTAAGGTGGTATCATAGAGCAGATTGGTCACGAACGTCAAAAACTTATTGCCCAATAAATGAGTAAATTTAAATGACCTCGTTGGCTTTCCGCCGGAAAGTCTTGAACCGTAAACGACATCAGCTTTGTTCTCAATTATCAGGCTTATTAAAGATGCGTATTCTTCCGGATCATATTCAAGGTCCGCATCTTGTATGGCAATTATATCTCCGGTGGCATAATTTAGAGCTGTTCTTAAAGCTGCGCCCTTGCCCATGTTTTTGGAATGATAATAAATTTTTATTTTATCCGACAAAGGATTCTTTTCCATTTCTTGGAGAAGCTCTCTCGTACCGTCTTTTGAACCGTCATCAACTACTACTATTTCTTTTTCAAGAGAGCATATATCTGTCTTTTCCAGCTTATCCAAAACCTGTTTTAAGGAATTAATTTCATTATAAACGGGAACTAAAATACTGATTTTTGAATACTTCACTTATCTATCCGCTTTTGTTACTTTAAAATTATTAAATATTATCGGACATTTTGTCAAAATTTAAAAAGGTAAACAATGAAAATAACAATAATAGGCGGCGGACTTGCAGGTTCTGAAGCAGCTCTTCAAATTGCAGAAAGGGGAATTCAAGTGCTGCTTTATGAAATGCGTCCTTTGGTTCAAACCGGCGCACATAAAACTGATAATTTCGGTGAATTGGTTTGCAGCAACAGTCTGGGCTCTAATGATAAAATTTCAGCCAGCGGAATATTAAAGAATGAGCTCAGGATCCTCAATTCTCAATTAATAAAAATTGCCGATTCAATAAGCGTTCCGGCAGGCAATTCTCTTGCCGTTGACAGAGAGTTGTTTGCACAAGAAATAACCGAAATTATTGAATCTCATCCCAATATTAAAATTATCAGAGAAGAAATTAAGGAGATACCTGATGATTGTCCTGTTATCATTGCTTCAGGTCCTCTAACAAGCAAAGTTCTGACCGGCAAAATTCAGGAATTTACCGGAGAAGACAATCTGTATTTCTTTGATGCCGCAGCTCCGATTATTGAAAAAGAATCAATCAATTTTGATATCGCTTTTACGGCAAACAGATACGACAAAGGAGAAGCGGCTTATATAAACTGTCCGATGAATGAGCAAGAATATGATAAATTTTATGACATACTGATTAATTCGCCAAAAATTGAACTCAAAGACTTTGAAAAAAACGCTAAATTTTTCGAATCGTGTTTGCCCGTTGAAGTCTTAGCTTCACGGGGCAAAGACACATTAAGATATGGACCTCTAAAACCCGTAGGATTTATTGATAAACGGACAAATTCACAGCCTCATGCTTTAATCCAGCTAAGACAGGACAATATTCAAGGCACACTCTATAATATGGTAGGGTTTCAGACAAACTTAAAATGGAGCTCCCAAAAAGAGCTTATTAATTCGGTACCCGGCTTGGAAAATGCCTCTATAGCAAGATACGGTGTAATGCATAGGAATACTTTTATTAATGCGCCAAAAGTTCTCAAACAAACTCTTCAGGCTCAAAAAAGACCCGATTTATTTTTTGCGGGTCAGATTAGCGGAGTTGAAGGATATACCGAATCAATCGCCACGGGACTTCTGGCAGGCATGAATGCAGCCAATTTAATACAAAACAGACCGCTGATTGAGCTTGAAAATACTTCTATGCTCGGTGCTTTGTGCATGTATATAACATCCGAAAATAAGAATTTTCAGCCCATAAACAGTAATTTTGGAATTTTAAAACCTGTCGAAACCTTTCAAAAGAAGAAAATACCCAAGCAAGTCAAAAAAGAAATGCATGCCCTAAGATCAGAGGAATACATAAGCAGTTTGGCTCGAGAAAATAATTTTTTAACCGTTGGTTAAGGTATCTAAAATTTCACCCGGCTTGAACATTTTAATCAAATTGAACTTTCTGTGAGATTTTGTTGAAGCAACATTCAGAAAATCGTACTTAATGTTGCCAAAGCTGTCTTTATAAGCTCTGACACTGTGCAATCCCGCGATTTGTTCCAAAATTCCTGCCGGTCTGGTCGAATATTTCGTAAACTGAAAAAGCTGATCTTTTGTAAATTCGGCAATTCTTCCTGAATTGAGTTTCTTGTCAATAGCAAGATCAATCATTCTGGATGTTTTGTCATTCATCAAAAAAAACCCTTCCTAAACTTGACCCTTCCGTTAGTCTTAAAAAAATTTTTAGCCTTCCCGTTATCTCTTTTGTTTTTTAATAATTAAAGTATAATATTTTTTTTAAACTGTTTTCAAGACTGTTTTTATAAATATTTAAATAGCTTAGACCTTATTCTAGCTTGTTTATACAGAGTTTCTTTAAAAGAAATATAATAATTGTATATAGATTAAATTTTAGTTTTACATTTGTTTATTAATAAATTGTAATATTTTAAAATTATCGCATGTTTAATTAAGAAATATTACGAAGTTACCATATTTTATTCCGTGATAATTTTATCAACCCTTATGTCAAATTTCTCATGAGGAATATTTTCAAACAAAAGTTCGGAAAAGACGGGACAAATTTTTAGACATTCTTTTTCCAAACCGGGGAGAAATTTGTCATAATATCCTCCGCCGTAGCCGAGTCTAAATCCCTTCCTGTCAACTGCCAGAGCTGGTACTATAATAAGTTCCGCTTTAGACAGTTCAATTAATTTATTTACCGGAGCAGGTTCTAAAATTCCCCATTTATTTTTCCTCAATTCAGTCTTTTCATTGAATTCATAAAATGCAATAGTATCGTTCTCTACTCTGGGCAAAAAATATGTCTTGGTTTTGTGTTGAAATAATTCTCTGATATCCGGTTCTTCTCCGAAAGGATAAAATGCAAGAACAATCTTAGCTTCAATATATTCTTTGAGATTTTTGATATTGCCGCATATATTTGCACTTAAGCGAGCTTTATCAACAATCTTTTCTCTGAGGGAGAAAGCATATTTTCTAAGTTTGATTTTTTCTTGCTCCGTCATAAATCCTGCTTAATTATTTGAAAATAAAGAAAGAAGTTTTGTTTTTTCAGAAAATATACTATACTAAAAATATGAAAAAACAAAGACAGGAGTATTTATGGATAGAAAAAAATTCTGCCAAAAACTTAAAAGGGCAAGAGCAGAATCAGGCTTAAAGCAGGAAGAAGTGGCAAAATACATGAATCTTCCGGTTTCTGCAATTTCGGTTATTGAGTCCGGGGTCAGAAAAATAGATGTTTTTGAACTGATTAAACTTGCCGAATTTTATAACAAGCCTGTAGAGTGGTTTTTCCATGAACATAATTTCGACAATCAGCGGCGAAGATGGTATGATTTAGACCCGATTTTGTCAGAAGCGGTTGAAACATTGAGAATGGCTCCGACTAAGCTCCAGCGAAGCGCAGCTTACGGAATACTGGGTTTTTTGAAGCAGGAAAACTTTGATCCGAATGATCCAAATTTTTAAATTCTGATTATATGTAAAAAGAGATAAGAGGAAACTCTTATCTCTTTTTATTGTTATTAAATATTTCTATCGGCTGCACGCAACATTTGAGACATCATCAAGAGCCGCTACGCCGGGAAGGACTTTGCCTTCAATAAATTCAAGGCTTGCTCCGCCGCCTGTGCTGATGTGCGAATAAGATTCTGTCGGAATTTTGAATTTTTCCACAGCCGCAACGGTGTCGCCGCCTCCGAGAACACTGACAGCTCCGTGGCTTGTAGCGTCTGCTATGTTTAATGCAACGCTTTTTGTTCCGCCGGAGAATTTATCGATTTCAAATACGCCTACAGGACCGTTCCAAAGAATAGTTTTGGCTTTTCTAAGTACCTCGGCGATTTCTTCTCTGCTGTCAGGTCCTATATCAACACCTTCCCAACCCTGAGGCATTTGTTTTGTAGAGACAACCTGTATGTTTGCGCTTTCGCTAAATGCATCTGATACAATGACATCTTTAGAAATAACTAATCTGACATTCATTTCCTGTGCCTTTTTAATGAGATTCAAAGCAATGTCAAACTTATCGTTTTCGACTATTGAATTACCTATTTCATACCCTTGAGCTTTAAGGAATGTATAAGTCATTCCGCCGCCTAATATCAAAACATCGACTTTGCTCAGAAGGTTCTCAAGAACTCCGATTTTTGTGCTGACTTTGCTCCCGCCTATAACGGCTACGAAAGGTCTTTCAGGGTTCTCGAGCAATTTGCCGAGCATGTTAAGTTCTTTTTCCATCAAAAGACCGGATACGCAGGGGGAGAGATATTTTGTAACCCCTTCCGTGGAAGCATGAGCTCTGTGTGCGGCTCCGAAAGCGTCATTAACATAAAAATCGGCAAGTTCGGCGAGATTTTTTGCAAAATTAGGTTCGTTTTTTTCTTCTTCGGCATAAAATCTTATATTTTCCAAAAGAGCAACATCACCGTCGTTAAGGGATGAGAGGTGATGTATTACATCTTGACCTATGCAGTCGTCTAGTTTCATAACATGTGAATTAATTAATTCGGATAATCTTTTTGCAACTGGGTTTAACCTTAGTTCTTCTTTTACCTGTCCTTTTGGTCTTCCCATATGTGAAACAAGTATAACTTTTGCGCCTTTCTCTCTTAAATAATTAATTGTCGGCAGCGCTGCCCTAATTCTTGTATCGTCTGTGATGTTACGGTTTTCATCAAGCGGAACGTTAAAATCAACTCTTACTAAAGCTTTTTTTCCTTTGATATCCTTTAAGTCTCTGACGGTTTTTTTCATAAGACGTCTCCTCAAATAGCTACATTAATATTGTATTAATTAAACATCCAAATTCAAGACTAAATTGATTATCGGCAAAATTGCCGTTATTTGAAACCATTCTAAAATCATTATCCGAGCATAAAACTTGACGGAAAAGCACCACCGTGATAATTTATTAAAACAAAGTAATCAGGGCGTTTAGCTCAGTTGGTAGAGCGCTTCGTTTACACCGAAGATGTCGGGAGTTCGAGTCTCTCAACGCCCACCATAAAACCGTTATCGTTGAGATTGACGGTTTTTTTATTTCATTATTCTTTATCTTCTTTTTTAAATGTTTTTGAAACCCAATACAAACCTATTGCGGGAATTAAAAGAAGATTCATTGTGATTATCTCCACTGCGGACATATATTGTCCGCAAAGCATATAGGCATCCTGAACATTGACTCTGTAATATGTATTCAGAATGTGTACAAACCAATCAATTTTATACAGGTATAGAATTGTTATCAGAATGTAATAAATAAGGCTAACTACAAAAGTCTTGCAAAAAATTTCTTTTAAAAGAATAACTTTTTCCTGCATAATTTACCCCTTTTTTGATTATTAAAAACGATAATTTAAGATTAATATTTTTAAAAGAGACTTATGGGGAATATTAACTTAATTTTGAATTTTTAAATTAAATGGATAGCTTCTTAGCTTTTTTGATTTTGGTACCTGCTGTAAATTTTAATTTTTTTTCATATCGGAATTTTGAAATTGGTCTATGATTCTGATTTTTCTGCATCTTAACTCTTGATAATGTCACTAAAGAAAATGCGGAAAAATTACATTTATTTCGCATCTTCCATGATCTAGTGACAAGGCAATAGCGACGGCGAGGAGCCGTCGCTATTGCCTTTTACCTTTCTTAAGGTCGGGTTTGAAAAATTCGATTTTTCCAAAAAATCAGAATTTTTCCCTCAAATGCTTTTATTGAATTTTTCGCCATATTTTGATGATTCCATTTGAAATTTTTATGTTACGAAAACTTAACAATTTGCCATAAATATCAAATATTTAGTATGTTATTAGTATGCTGTAAATATTAAGACTATATATATGTAGCATATTAAAATTGAATATAATTTCATCAACTCGTGTTTGGAGTTAACGTTTTTAGATTTATGGGAGGTATTCGAATGCAATGGTTTTACGATCTTAAGACAGTCCACAAGATGATGGTGTTAGCTGTCATCACAGCGGTATCGCTTGTAATTGTCGGATATACCGGCTATTACTTCAATACCGAAACAAACAAAGCATTGGGTGCAATGTACAATGATGAGTTGAAACCTATCAGATGGATTAACCTATTCAGAATTAACCTGAATGCTAACAGGACAAACGAACTCAGTATAATTCTCGAACATAATCCGGATGCAATTAAAGCTGACATTGAAGACATTCATAAACGCGGTGCGGAAAACGATCAGCATTTGGCAGATTTTAAAAAAGCAATGGATGAACTTGGTGAGAAAAAGGCTCTTGAACTTTTAGCCGATATCGAAGAAAACCTGAAGCTTTATCAGGAAGGAAGAGCAGAAACAATTAAATTAGCACAAGCAGGCAAAGATGAAGAAGCTTTTGCAATGTTTAAAAAAGATGGACCCTTAGCTCAAAAGATATTCAAAGATGTCGGCGATGTTGCAACATTGATATCCGACAAGGCTGAAGAAAGCTATAAAGAAAGTCTGGCAAAAGAGCAGCAGGCAAACTTCATAATAATTTTCGCATCAATCCTTGGTACGGTTCTTTGCGCTTGGTTAGCAATGGTTGCAGGGTACAGAATTTTCGGCGTATTATCTAACCTTGGGGCAAAAATGACATCAATGGCAAACGGTGATTTGACAATTGACGGAATGGGCAGAGTTGACAAGAGTTGTATTGGCGATATGTGCATTGTATTTGACACAATGCTTAAAAACCTTTATGAGCTTGTTAAAGCAGTCAGCAGCTCGGTTAAGGAAGTTACAGACGGAGCAACGGGAGTTTGCTCAGCGGCAGAACAAACATCACAAGGCGCACAGCAGGTTGCAGGCAGCGTTTCTCAAATGGCAGCCGGTACGCAAGAACAGGCAAAGAATGTTAATGCAAGCGTTAAAGACATAACTACTATGAACGGCGTCGTTCAAAGAATTTTCCAAAATGCAGAAAATGTTGTTAGACTTGCAAAATCAGCAACGGCAAATGCTACTGACGGCGGACAGCAAGCAGATAAAGCCATCAGCAAAATTAACGAAATCAAACATACATCAGGCGAAACAGCAAAAACCATTAATGAACTGGGTGTATTAAGTTCAGATATCGGACAAATTGTTGACCTTATTAAGAACGTTGCAGGTCAAACCAACCTCCTTGCTCTTAACGCCGCGATTGAAGCTGCAAGAGCAGGCGAACATGGAAGAGGATTTGCGGTTGTTGCAGAAGAAGTTAAAAAACTTGCCGAGCAAACCGGAGCAGCAACAGAACAAATTACAGGCATGATTAAAGAAATTCAGGGTAAAACTAATAATGCCGTACATGCAATGGAAGCGGGCACAAAAGAAATCGAAGACGGTGTTATTTTAGTAGAAACAGTCGGAAAATCATTAAAAGAAATCGTTGGTGCATCCTCTCAGGTTACGGATCAATCCAGTGAAGTTACGCAGATTGCCAATGAACTTGTAAAAACATCCGATAATGTTGTCAGAATGATGGAAAATGTATCGGCTATTACCGAGGAATCGGCAGCTGCAGCTGAAGAGATTTCCAGTGTTACTGAAGAACAGACGGCAAGTCTCCAAGAAATCAATGCAACGTCACAGGCAGTATCTAAGGTTGCTGAAAACCTTCAAAAACAGGTTGCAGCATTCAAATTATAGTATATTAACTGTCATAAATGCCCGAGAATTAATTCTCGGGCATTTTTTATGAAATATTAAGAAGAGATATTCTACATAAAAACAATAACTATATTTTCTCATATCCTCAAACCCTTGCTGGCAAAGCGTTATTAAATTAGTAATATTTTTGGAAATTTTACGAAATTTAAATTGTTAAAAAAATTGTTTGCCAAACAAATGCTATCTCAATTATTTTAATAGTATGCATATAATATGCATTATATATTGTATTTGTATATATTTGATTAAAAATTATCGTGTCTATATTTTGTTTATTAGATTTGTGGGAGGAACATTAAATGCAATGGTTTAGAAATCTCAAAACAGTTTACAAGATTCTGGGTTTGGCTATGTTAATGACAGTTTTTATTGTCTTTGTGGGAATTACAGGTCAGTATTATTCTACAAAAATGGCTCAGGGAACAGACAATCTTTATGTAAATTATCTGATACCGCAGGAGCAGATTGACCTTTTCAGAATTCATATGAACGCAAACAAAGCAAATGTTTTGCAGATTATTTTTGACCCCGATGTAAAAGTCAAACAGGCAGCTGTTGATGACTTAAAACGAAGAGCAGTTGAAGGACTTGATTTGATAAAAGCATATGAAACTAGAAATCTGGATGATAAAGAGAAAACTCTGCTTCAAAGTTTAAAAGATACACTTGCTATCTATAAAGTTGACAGGACTAAAATCGTTGAACTTAGCTTTGCGGGCAGACAAGCGGAAGCATACGCAATTTATAAAACCAGCGAATCAAAGTTTGAGGCCGTTGTAAGTTCAATTGAAGATATGTCAAAGTACAAAACAGAACAGGCGAAATTAATAAACGAACAGAGCAAAAGTGACGCCGTTAACGTAAGAAATATTATGATAGTTACGTTGGTGGTAATTGTAATTGTTGCTATTACTCTCGGTTTATTAATTGCCAATATGATTGCTCGTCCTATCAATGAAGTGCTTGCTAAGGTTACCGAAGTGGCAAAAGGAAATCTGGCAGTTGAAAGAATTAAAGTACAGTCAACGGATGAAGTGGGGCAATGCGCAAAAGCATTTAACGCAATGACTGACAGTCTGCAAAATCTTGTCAAAGAAGTAATCAAATCTGTTGATGAAGTATCATCAGGCGCAGAAGAAGTCAGTGCGGCGGCAGAACAAACATCACAAGGCGCACAGCAGGTTGCAGGCAGCGTTTCTCAGATGGCAGCCGGCACTCAGGAACAGGCAAAGAACGTAAACGCCAGTGTTAAGAATTTAAACGAAATGAATGCTGTTGTTCAGAGAATTTATCAGAATGCCGAAAACGTTGTCAAACTCGCCAAATCAGCTACATCCAATGCAACTGACGGTGGTCAGCAGGCAGACAAAGCTATCAGCAAAATTAACGAAATTAAACATACTTCCGATGAAACGGCAAAAACAGTTAATGAACTTGGTGTTTTAAGTTCAAATATCGGACAAATCGTTGATCTTATTAAGAATGTAGCAGGTCAAACAAACCTGTTGGCATTGAACGCTGCGATTGAAGCAGCGAGAGCAGGCGAACACGGCAGAGGATTTGCGGTTGTTGCCGAAGAAGTTAAGAAACTTGCCGAACAAACCGGTGCTGCAACAGAGCAAATTACCGGAATGATTAAAGAAATCCAGGGCAAAACAAATAATGCCGTTCAAGCCATGCAGAGCGGAACAAGAGAAATTGAGGACGGCGTTATCCTTGTAGAAACAGTAGGTAAGTCCTTAAAAGAAATCGTGAAGGCTTCTTCTCAAGTAACTGATCAATCCGGTGAAGTTACACAAATTGCAGACGGTCTTGTAAAATCTTCCGACAACGTTGTAAGGATGATGGAGAATGTCTCTGCAATTACCGAAGAATCCGCTGCATCGGCAGAAGAAATTTCCAGCGTGACCGAAGAGCAGACTGCAAGTCTGGAAGAAATCAATGCAACATCACAGGCAGTTGCAAAGGTTGCTGAAAATCTTCAGAAGCAAATAGCTGCCTTTACCGTATAAAAAATAAAACAATTTAAAAGAAAGAGCTCTGAATATTCAGGGCTCTTTTGTTTGATAAAAACAGCAATTAAGTCACATATACACAAAATTGACGAAAGATTAATTTAACTTGTTATTCAATTCTGATTTTTCATTGTATTACAACATCTTAACAATCAAACATCCGAAAATAATATTAAGTATATTGTTCTTATACAAAGTACATATTTTGAATATAGAAAAATGTAATATTAGAGGACATTTTTGAAGATATAAAAGTTATTTTTAAGAAATTAGTAAGTATATTGGGGAGGCATTAGGTTATGCAATGGTTTTACGATTTGAAAACTATTCACAAGATGATTTTGTTAACCGCAATCACTGTTATATCATTGATTATAGTTGGGTATACCGGATATTATTTCAATGAAAAAACTAATAAGGCACTGGAAATAACATATAACGACGAGTTAAAACCGATTGCATGGATTAATTCATATAAAGCAGCTTTGAACGCTAACAGAATAGCCGAGTTGAGTATTATACTGGAAAAAGATATTAAAGTCATAAATGCAACATTAGATGAGCTCAAACAAAGAAGTAAAAATAACAATCAATATCTTGACGATTTTCAGGCTTCAATGGAAGCTACTAAAAACGAAAAAGCTCTTGAATATTTATCAGAGCTCAGAGATAACCGTTCTAAATACCAAAAGGCAAGAGCCGAAATTGTCAGGTTATCTATTGAAGGCAAAAAAGACGAGGCTTATGCATATTTTAAGAAGTCAGCCCCGCTTGCGCAGGAAATTTACAACAATGTTGACGAATGTGCGCAGTTAATTTCCGGGCAAGCTGAAGAGAGCTATAAATATAATCTTAAGGAAAAAGAGAAAGCAAATCTGATTATAATTTTTGTTTCAATCATAGGTACTATTCTGTGTGCATGGCTATCTATGCTGACAGGTTTTAGAATTTACGGCGTGCTGACAAATTTGGGAAATAAGATGAAAGCTATGGCTGACGGCAATTTGACAATCACCGGCATAGGAAGAGTGGATAAAAGCTGTATTGGAGATATGTGTGCAGTTTTTGACACTATGCTTCACAATTTGTATCAATTGGTTAAAGCTGTAAGTACATCTGCAATAGAGGTGTCGGCGGGTGCACAAGAGGTCAGCGCTGCCGCTGAGCAAACTTCAATGGGAGCAGAACAGGTTGCGGGCAGTATTTCTCAAATGGCAATCGGAGCGCAAGATCAGGCTAAAGATATTAATCTCAGTGTTATTAGCCTTACAGATATGAATGGGGATGTCCAGAGAGTTTATCATAATGCAGAAAATGTGGTAAAACTGGCACAATCTGCGAATACAAATGCAACAAGCGGAGGTGAACAAGCGGACAAAGCCATTCAAAAAATTAATGATATTAAGCACACTTCCGGTGAGACGGCAAAAACAATTAATGAACTTAGTGATTTAGGTGCGAATATCGGACAAATCGTTGACCTTATAAAAAATATTGCGGGGCAAACGAATCTGTTGGCGTTGAACGCTACAATTGAGTCTGCCAGGGCAGGCGAACACGGAAGAGGATTTGCGGTTGTTGCGGAAGAAGTTAAGAAACTGGCTGAACAGGCAGCAACGGCTTCAGATCAAATAACCGGGATGATTAAGGAAGTTCAGGGTAAAACTACTGTTGCGGTTCATGCTATGCAGGACGGAACAAAAGAGATTGAAGAAGGAGTTGTTATAATCGGAACTGTTGGTCGAGCATTAAAAGAGATTGTCAGCGCATCGGCTCAAGTTACGATTCAAGCTGCTGATGTATCAAAAGTTGCCGATAATCTTGTAAAAACCTCAGAAAACATTGTCAAAATGATGGAAAATGTTTCTGCCATTACTGAGGAATCGGCGGCTTCTGCACAGGAAATATCCAGTGTTACTGAGGAGCAGACGGCAAGCCTTGAAGAAATTAATGCTACATCACAAACCGTTGCGAAGATTGTAGAAAATCTCCAGCGGCAAATTGCGGCATTCACAATTTAAAACAAATATTAACGCAAGCATTGAAGACGAGGCATTACAAAAGCCTCGTCTTTCATATTGAAATGCTATAATTTTAAGCAACACCAAAAATCGTTTATTTATGAAAAAAATCAAAATTCTTCCCGAAAATTTAATAAACCAGATTTCAGCAGGCGAAGTCATAGAGCGTCCAGCTAACATTGTAAAAGAGCTTGTTGAAAATTCCATTGACGCAGGTGCGTCAAAAATCGAAATCGAAATCTCAAACGAATGCAAAAATATACGTATTTCTGATAACGGATTGGGTATAGGCAGAGATGACATAGAATTGGCATTTTCAAGACACGCCACAAGCAAAATTTCAAAAATAAATGATTTATGGGATCTTTCATCCTTGGGGTTCAGAGGGGAAGCGTTAGCAAGCATAATATCAATTTCAAAGCTCGTTTGTATAACCCGAACTCCAGAGAGTGCATCGGGAATTAAGGCTGAGTGCAAAAATTCAAAAATTTCCGTTTCCGAAACCGGATGTGCCGTCGGAACAACAATGGATATCAGAGAACTTTTTTATAATGTTCCTGCAAGGCTGAAATTTTTAAAATCCGCCAGAGCTGAAATGTCCCATATTCTTGAGCTAGCGCAGAGCCTTGCAATATCGAGACCTGAAATTTCATTTAACTTGATTAACAACGGCAAAACCTTGCTTAAGACTTCAGGCTCGAATGATACAGCCGTTGCGGTGTCAGAAATTTACGGCGGGAACATTATTAACGAGCTTTTGGAAATTCATAATACCGACGAATCGGAAAATCTGTCTATTCAAGGATATATAAGCAGCCCGGAGTTTACAAAATCTAACAAAAAAGCGATGTATCTTTTTGTCAACGGCAGAGTTGTCAAATGTCCAATTCTTCTCAAATCAATAGATACAG
This sequence comes from uncultured Gammaproteobacteria bacterium, assembly GCA_964643065.1. Lineage (GTDB taxonomy): Bacteria > Cyanobacteriota > Vampirovibrionia > Gastranaerophilales > CAZEDP01 > CAZEDP01. The sequence continues at coordinate 22,368 of CAZXPD010000012.1, forward strand.
CCTGCAAGGAACTAATACCTTCCGGAAGATACCCCTTTGTTGTGCTGAAAATCAATTTACCTGCCGACAAAATAGACGTTAATGTCCACCCGACAAAAAAGGAAATACGCTACACCAATCCCAATTTGGTTTTTAATTTTATCTTGACCTCAATAAAATCTGCACTTGAATCCAGCGGTAAATATTATCTTCCGTTTTCTGATATGCCTGATGAAGACATAAAAATATTTAATGACGACGTGAATAAATTCAAATTCGACGTGAATAATGAATCTGTTCCGCATAACGAACGTAAAAATTATGTTTTTCCCTCTGCTGCTTCTTATTCTTCAAACAAACTTGCAGTTCATGAAGCAAGAATGGAATTTTATAAACCGGTTTCTCAAAATCAAATCGATATAGCAGAGATAAAGAGAGATTTGAGCACCTTCCGAATAATAGGTCAGCTGTTCGAGAGTTTTATTCTTGCCGAAACTCAGGAAGGACTGATGATTATTGATCAGCACATTGCACATGAAAGAGTGATTTTCGAAAATCTTAAAAACCGGCATGATTTATCTTCCCAACTTTTTCTTGATTGTTCCGGCATAGATACAGAGCCTTCCGAACTTACGATTATAGAAGAAAATTCAGATTTGCTTTCAAAATACGGTTGGGAATTTTCCTTTGAGAAGCCCAGGACGGTTTTCATCAAAAAAGCCCCGATGATTCTATCATCATGCGACAGAGAAAAACTTATCAAAGATATTTTGGAAGAATTAAAAGGTTCGCCGGAGGATATTGAGAACAAAATTCTTATTTCAATGTCCTGTAAGGCTGCTGTAAAAGTAAATCACAGGCTCTCATTATCTGAAATGGAAACTCTTATTAATGATTGGCAAAATACGCCTAATAACCGAACTTGTCCCCATGGCAGGGTTATAGCACATGTTATACCCGCAAAGGAAATTGCAAATTACTTTGCCCGTCAGGACTACGTTAAAAAGATTTAAATTTCTCTATAATTTTCTTCATATCCTGGGCTTTAAACAAATAATTCCCCGAAATAAGCACATCGGCTCCTGCTGAAACGGCATATTCCGCAGTTTTTTCGTTTATGCCCCCGTCAACGGAAATTTTAATATTCTCAGAATGATTTTCTGCAAGTATTGCCCTGAGTTCGGTAATCTTAATGAGGCTGTCATAAATAAATTCCTGACCGCCAAAACCGGGTTCAACCGACATTATCAGGACCAGGTCAATATAGGGCAAATAATTTTCCAGAACATCAACCTGAGTGGAGGGTTTAATGGATATTCCGGCTTTAATTCCGTATGATTTGATTAAATTTAATAAATCCAACAGATTTTCTTCGCATGCCTCATAGTGAACTGTTATCAAATCTGCCCCTGCGGCAGCAAAATCAGCTATATATTTTTCGGGATTTTCTATCATTAAATGAACATCAAGCGGCAGGTCGGTAGTTTTTCTTATAGATTTTACAACCGGTGCGCCGATAGTAATATTTGGCACAAAATGCCCGTCCATGACATCAACATGTATCCAGTCCGCTCCTGCTTTCTCAGCTTTTTCGATTTCGTCGGCAAGGTTTGAAAAATCAGCCGACAGTATGGACGGGGCTACCAAAGTTTCAGACATCTGTTGAATCCTCGATTATTCCTAAATTAATTAATGCATTTTTTGCGGCATTTTGTTCGGCTTCTTTTTTTGATTTGCCGCTTCCTTCGCCTTGCAGGGTTTCCCTGATATAAACATCTACATGAAAGACTTTGTTATGCGCGGGACCTGTTTCCTTTGTTACCTTATAATAAGGCAGTTCTGTTGAATCTGATTGAACGTGTTCCTGAAGGACTGCCTTATAATTGCTTTTTGTAAAGCTTTGGTCAATCTTGGCCACTTCTTCGTCGAATATTTTATACAAAAATTTCTGCAATTCAGTGAATTCGGCGTTTAAATACAATGCTCCAAGCAAAGCTTCAAAAGCGCATGCCAGAGTGGAATTTCTTTCTCTTCCGCCTAATTTTTCTTCATGAAACCCCAAAATCAAATACTTGCCGAGGTTTATTTTTTTTGCGAATTTTACCAGAGTTTTGTCGCTGACGAGATTGGCTCTTATTTTAGTCAAATCGCCCTCGGAATACGCTTCAAACCTGTTGTAGAGATATTCGCTGGAGATGAGTTTCAGAACCGAATCGCCCAAAAACTCAAGCCTTTCGTTGCTCAGCAGAGAAGGCAGTTTTTGTTCAAATGTAAATGAACTGTGAGTGAGGCTTTGATGGATTATGCCATAGTCGTCACACTTTATGCCGATTTTGTTTAAAAGTTCACTAATATTAGATTTTTCTGCTACATCGTCCATAATAACTGATTTTAAAACAGTATCCCTAACAATGAATAGTTACCGATTACAAAAATACTGAAATAATAATAAGCCACTGCTCCGGTGAAAATATAACTGTCTGCCCTGTCTAAAATACCGCCGTGCCCGGGAAGAACATTGCCCGAATCTTTGAAACCGGCGTCTCTTTTCAACATCGATTCGCACAGGTCACCTAACTGAGCGGCAAGCGATAGCAAAAATCCGGCTACCAGGGCGTGATGTAACGGAAGTCCGATAAAATGACCGAATATCATCGATACCGAAATACCGCCGACTGTTGCTGCAATGGCTCCTTTAACTGTTTTCTTCGGGCTTACTTCTGGCCAGAGTTTAGTTTTGCCGTAGGCAGAACCAATATAGTATGCCGCAATATCTGATGCTGTTATTACCAAGAAGATTAAAACTATAAAGCCCAATCCGTCCGGAACATTCCAGTTCAGAAAAGTAAATCCCTGACTGTCGATGTTTCTAAGGAGCATAATATGCATAGGAAGCCAGCCACCGTAGAGAATTCCCAGTAGTGTTGCTGACAAATCATTTATGGTTGCCTTTTGCCCTCTGAACAAAATAAGTATAAAAGCCCCTATTACGGCAACAGTCATTATTAAACTGAAATAAACGTATTTATATAAAGTTGCGGCAAGAAGAAGCATAAAATTTATAATGATTATAAATCTGAAATCAGGGTTCAATCCTTTTGCTTTAGTAAAGCTCACCAGTTCTTTAGATCCGAAAAAAATCAGCACTCCAAGAAACAGTGCAAGGGCAAATCCTCCGAGCAAAATACATGCTAATGTAATTGAAAGGAATATGGTTGCCACATAAACCCTTTTATTGGAAAAAAATCTTAAAATTCCCACTAAACTGATAAAACCTCTTTTTCTTTCTCCGCTATAACAACATCAATTTCCTTGATATATTTATCTGTTAATTTTTGGACATGTTCCTGTTCTTTTTTAATTTCGTCTTCTGAGATACCGGCTGATTTTTCGAGTTTTTTCAAACCTTCAGTCATATCTCTTCTGATGTTTCTCACCGCAACTTTGTTGTCTTCACCGATTTTTCTTACGGTTTTAACTAGCTCTTTTCTTCTTTCTTCGGTTAAGGCAGGGAAAGTAATCCTGATATTAACCCCGTCATTGTTAGGTGTCATTCCGAGATCGGATTTCAAAATAGCTTTTTCAATGCCGCCCATAACGCTTTTGTCAAAAGGCTGAATAACTAAAGTTTGCCCGTCCTGAACCGAAACGTTGGCAATCTGTCTGAGCGGTGTAGCCGCACCGTAATAATCAACACTGATTTTGTCGAGAATCATCGGATTTGCTCTTCCTGTTCTGATGTTAACCAATTCTTTTTTAGTTTCGGCTATGGTTTTTTTCATTCTTTCTTCGCCGGAATTCATTAATTCATTTACAGGCATTGTTTTCCCCTCCGATAAGTGTTCCTTTATGATTACCTCTAATTATTTTTTCAATAATGCCGTCATCATCAAAATCGAAAACATAAATGGGTATTTTGCTGTTTTTGCAAAGCGAAACGGCTGTATTGTCTATTACTTTCAAATCCTTGATCAGTAAATCGTCGTAAGTAAGATGTTCATATTTTTTAGCGTCTTTATGTTTTCTCGGGTCTTTGTCATAGACGCCGTCAACTTTATTTTTAGCCATAAGCATAATATCAGCGTCTATTTCAGCCGCTCTTAATGCGGCGGCGGAGTCAGTGGTAAAGAAGGGACTTCCCGTTCCGGCGGCAAAAATCACGACTCTTCCTTTTTCAAGGTGTCTAATCGCTCTTAATCTCACATAAGGCTCTGCAATGGCATTCATAGCAATAGCAGTTTGTACCCTTGTGGAAATACCGATTTTTTTAAGGATGCTTTGCAATGCAAGCGCGTTCATAACAGTTGCAATCATACCGATATAATCAGCAGACGCTTGGTCTATGCCAAGTTTCATACTGTTTTGAATTCCGCGGAAAATATTGCCCCCGCCTACAACAATAGCTACCTGAACCCCCATATCATGAATATGTTTAATTTCTTTTGCAACTTTGTTTGCTATTTCAGGGTCTATCCCGAAACCCTGATTCCCCATTAACGCTTCACCGCTTATTTTTAGCAATATCCTTTTGTATTTCAGATCATAATCATCAGATGTCATTTTTTTATTCCAGAATTATTTCTTTTATTCTACGAAAAAAATATAAATAATAAAAATGTAAAATTTTCTGCTTGAAATAATTCAGAAAATGCCCTTCAGGACGTACTCATTTATCTGAAATAATGTACCCGTTAATTTTGAATGATAGCTATGTTTATATTCTTAAATTAACCGCGCCCGGCGACAGTCTAAGGACAGCTGCCTTTTGCTAATCTTTCAAAAACAACTCCGAATAAAGTTCTTTGTCGTCTTTTATGTAAACGAAAAGAACTTTATTTTGACTGAGAGGTTCTATTCTTGCGCTTTCGACGCTGTGCGGCTCGGAAAGAAATTTTGAATATTTGACATTAAGAACCGCAACAGTTTTGCCGCCTTCTATGAGTCTGATTTGATTTGACTCTTCCTGATAAATAGCAGAATAATAACCCGGATTTATAACATTGCCCTCTTCGTCATATAACGGAAAAACCAACTTAACCAGAGGATACTTGCTTGATGGAGGAGCGTTAAAAAAATTTGTATCGCAATCTTTAGTTCCTGAAGGGTAAATAGTCTTTTCCGACGGATCAGCCGGATTTAAGATTGCGAATAAATAGAATGCAACAGCCGCCTCAATCAGCATCTTTGTAATTAGGATTTTTGAGATAAGCGTGGGAATATATCATATCTTCGCGGAAACCTATTTTGCGATACATCTTCAGCGCAGGAAAATTATCGGTTTCAACTGCCGCATTTACTGAATTAACGAAAATATTTTTATTTTTCAACTGTTCGATTATTCCGTTCAGGCAATTTTTTAACAGATACTTTCCAATTCCCAGATTTCTGTTATTTTTTGTTACTCCGATAAGCGGAATATTTGCAAGTTTAATTGTAGGAATACAAACAAATGCGATACCTTCGATATTTCCGTTATGGAATAGCACCGAAGTAGCTTCAGGAACAAACATGCCGAAAACGCCGGTTACTATTTTGCCTACAACATCTTTTGCCCCTTCAAAACTTGTGAATCTCGGGTCAAAGTTCGAATCGCTGGCATCTTTGAATGTTTCATAGATAACTCCTGAAACATCGTCAAAATACTCATCCTTCCAGTCTGTGACGCTGTAGCCTTCAGGAAGCATATCATTTGCCGATTTGAGCAATATCTGGTAGTTAATGATATCGTCAAACTTAAAGTTTACAATAGCCTGTCCGATAAGACTAAATCCCAGTTGAGTAATATCGCGCACAAATGTCTCCTGCAAACCAAGCATTGCATAGCTGATGACTTTCCAATCGCTTCTCGGGGTTAAATCTTCCAGCAGAGCTTTCAAAAGTGCTTTTCTTCGCTGTAAATCCTTTTGTTTATCGGTATTATCAATAAAATGAATTATATTGATTTCAACAGCGCCGTGCTGCTCAAGCACATATAAAAGAAAACCCTTCGGCTGATTGTTTTCATACAGCACATAACCTTTAATAACATCAATTGCGATAATATTAATAAAATTTTCATAATCAAGCGGAGTCAGCTCAAATTTATAATCATCATGACATCTGTCAAGAAAATTCTCGTATGCATCTTTAATATCAAGCACAGTTTCATTGTTAAGCGGTCTTATGACAAGGTTGTCAGTGTTCTGCATTATATTTTTCCTGTTTATTACGGCACATTCAGCATAATTTTAGCTTAATAATCGTCTTGCGTTAATCATGTACAAAACGTATTTTGAAATGTCTCTCTTTCAGCATTTTTCAAATGCCTAAAAATATTTTCAAAAGCAGCAGAATCATAGCAGATATAGTAAGCGGAGCATTTTGCGCTGAAAGCTGATTTGCCGCATTATCATCATAAAGTCCGCTTGACTTTTGCGCTTCCATGACAGTACTAAGCCTGTCCAGCCTTTCCCTCGGAGAAGCGTCGGGGAAAGGTTCGCTGAAAACAAAATTTTCCAGTCTGGAAATTCTTGAGTCAATCGTATCCCCGTCAAATGTCCTTTTAAAAGACTGCATTTCAAGCTGATTTATCATTTGCATGATATCCGAACCGGATTGAATGTTATCAGCATCTGTGGCAATGCGGCTTTCCGTGTTAATTCCCAAAATTTTTTCCGAGAGACGAGTTACCCTGTTGTTTAGCTCATCTGAATATTTCATCTGAAAAACCTGCATTTCGAGCTTATCCAACCTTGAATAAATATTTTCATCGGAGAAACTTTTTCCGAAAACTTTCATCTCCAGCTTTTCTAACGCAGGATAGCTGCTGTAAGTCTCTGTTTTTGGCACGGAATAAGACTGATTTAAGTTAATTTCACTTACGGGATAAGGATAATTTTTTTTAAGTTTGAGTATTCTGGACTGTTCGCTTCCTGCAACGCTTTTTCCGTAAACATTGTTTTCAATGCGCTTAAGTCTTACTGCAACAGTATCTCTGTCATAGTGCAGACCGAAAAGGTTATTTTCCAATACGGACAAATACTCACTGTCTGACATCGCAAAACATAAGGGGCTAAAAAAGAACAATATAATGAATATAAAAATTTTTCTCATTATTATTTAATTAATTTGCTCTCAACATTATAACAAACAGGATTCGTCAACACACTTTGGAACACCCTTCGAAAACCGCCAAAATCTTTGATACAGCTGAGGGTTTTGATTTTCCGTACAATCCGATACGATTGTTGTATGCACTGAGGCTTAAAAATTTCTTGGCTCTGGTAATTCCGACGTAAATTAATCTTAAAGTCTCCTCAATAATTTCGTGTTTAATTTCCGAATCGGATTTTTTTTCAATGCCTGCCGCTTCGTTGAGTTTTTCGAAAAGCTCATTTTCGTCGATTTCAACAATATCAGGCGTTATTGCATAAGAAAATTTCTTTTCCTCCTGCATTTCAGGAATAAACACAGCGTCAAACTCCAGTCCCTTGGATTTATGTAACGTCATTACCCTAACGTAACCTTTTAAGAAATCCCCGTTTAATCCTTCATCTTCCTCTTCGGAGAAGAATCTTACCCCGCCCAGTTTCTTAGAGCTGATTTCTTTCAAATGCGCGATTATGTCAGGGAGGGTTATAATTCCTGTTTCATCAGAATAATCCGTAAAACCTGTTCTAAAACGTTTGATAACACCGGCAAACAGATGGACGTTTGATATATCGATGTTGGTTTCAAAATAGTAAGAACCGATTTTGTGAATCAATTCTTCAGCCTGAAGCGAAGAATTGGTCAGCCAATAATCAATATCCCACCAAAGCCTGACAAGATTTTGGGTATTGAATGACATTGGATCAAAAGAGATAAAAGGTGAACCAAGGCTGTTTAGCATAGTAAAACTGTCATAATCTTTGTTAATAATCCCGCAGGTGTCAAATTCCTCATACAACTGAATAATCAGTTTGTTGTCCCACGGATTCTCAATGACCTCAAGAAATTTGAGCAAGAAGCGGAAAACTTTTTTTTGATTAAGAGTATCACCCACACATAAAGCATTTATGCCGGACTTTTTAAAATATGAAGTCCACTCGTTAACGCGCGGATTTGTTCTTAGCAGCACACCTATCGAATAATCGGGATTTTCTTCAATAAGTTTTTTGACAGCCGATGCGACTGCTTCTTTTTCCCTGAACTGATTATCATAAACATTAAATTTTACACAATTCTCGTTTTTAGGGTTTTGACCTTCAACAGGCTGTATTTTTATATCAAAAAATGCATTTTTCAGCTCAGGCTGTTTACTGCTCCACTCAACAATATCGTTTGCAAGGTTGATAATCTCTTTTGATGATCGTTGGGAGCCTGTCATTTCAACCAGAGGATTGTTTCTGATAAAATCTCTGAAACCTTCAGCATCGGCATTTGTAAAAGTCCCCATAATTGCCTGATTCACATCACCGCATCTGACGAAATTGCCATGCCTTGCCGAAATTATTCCGAGGAGCTCCTGCTGAATTTTTGAAGAGTCCTGAGCTTCATCTTCTATTATGTATTTATACCTTTTTTGGTAAAATTTCCTGACAGCTATGTGGTTTTTAAGCAGTTCGACGGCTTTAACGAGCAAATCGTCGTAGTCCAGAAGATTCTTTTCTCGAATTATCTCTTCATACTGCGTAAATATAGGCAAAAATTCGCTTAGAAAACCGTTGGGATTGTTCTTTATGAATTTCTCAATATCCTGCGGTTTAAGATTATTGACTTTTGCCCGTGATACGGCTCTTACACCCAAGTCAATCCATTTTTTAGCTTCATCTGCGTCAGGAAAGGATTTCTTGCTTACTTCACCGATAATTCTCGTTTTTATAACGTCATCACAAATTCCAAAATCGGAACTAAGCCCTAAAAGAACAAAATTGTCCTCATCTCTAATAATTTTGCTTGCAAGTCCGTGAATTGTATTCACATACGGCAGTTCAACCAATCCCCATTTATTTTTGAGCTTATCCTGAATATTTATTGCGGCAGACTGCATATAAGTCAAAACCAGAATTTCGTGCGGTTTAATTCCGCTGCAAATAAGTTTTTTAATCAATTCCATCAATACGGTTGTTTTTCCTGCACCGGGTACAGCCGCAACGGCAAGCCTGCCTTTTTCATAATCAATCACTGGCTTTTGGTCATCTCTGGGAATAATCGGCGAGCAGGCAGATTGGGTTATTATTCCTGCATTTAGAAGATAATCTGCCAGTTCTCCGGTGTTCTCGTTTCCTAAGCTGTCAGTCTCGCTCCGGTATGCAATTACTTTTTCACCCGCCAGAAGTACAAGCTTCCTCAATAAATGAGCTGTTTTGTTGAGAGTCAGCCGATTATGGATTTCGGGGGTATATTCATTAATTTCGGAGTTTTTCTGAAAAACCCATGAGTTGTATAAAGGACCGGTGTCGTCTTTTATCCAGTAGTTTTCTGAAATATCGGTCCATATTTGATATTTGGATTTCAGCTCCAGATCAACTGCTCTTTGCGGCGTTGCAATTTTTACGGCATCGGGTGTAAGTTCAGGCGCTTGCGGGGGATTGTCGGTAACAACAGTATTTTTGAGCTGGACGAGCCATTCACGTTCGGGATTATCGGGCTTTTCATCATCGGGCATGGAATTAACAAGGCTCATAAAATTTTGATACGAATTAAAAGCCGTGTTAAAATCCGTCAAATCATCATCCTTCGTTAAAGCGGGCAATATGAGATTGAAAAAGATTTTATCAAGCTGTTTGGCAAAAGGCTTTTTGGTTTCTTTTAGCGAATTAATCATTCCCAAATAGTTTTTGTATTTCTGGTCAAATTCCTCAATTCCGCATTCAAGCGCAGGAGTTAATTTTTTATGTTTTTTATAATATTCAAGGATATTTTGGCATATAGAAAGCGGGATATTCAGAAAATCCGTAAGCAATATTCTTATTTCCTGCTGATTCGGTTTATATTTCCACTTATCGTTTATCAGCTGAAGAGTAATTAACGTCCCATGTACAGCAGAATTTTCGATAATTCTGCGTGTGCCGGTTAAAAACTGGTATTGAATTTTGTGCAAATCAAAAAATTCAATCAGAGAAAATTTCAACCCTTCCTCAATAAAGGGATTGATAATCATTATATCGTCAGCTTTTGTACCGTTATTAAGGAGAGCATAGATTTTATCCTTAACTGCATCAAGCATTTCAATCCGTTTTACAAAGCTTTCAATTTCAAAACTCTCCGGAGTAGAGGCTTTTTCCTCATTTAAAGAGTTAAAGATTTCTTCCGCCGACTTGTAAATGTTTGAAGTGTTCGCCAAAGAAACAACCGTTTCTTTGTATTCATGCAAAAGTTCATCAAACCCCTGCGGATATGCGCACAGGTATCCGCGTCTGGCACCGCCCTGCGCATCACCTGCTATATACCATTGCGAAACTTCTTGCAATAAAGATTTAACGAATGATTGGGCGCTGTATGTCAGCTCATCAAAGTCATCAGCCAATAAATACTTGATGTTATGGTAATCCTTTATTTGTCCCTGTCCGTATATTTCGAGAAACATTTGTGTCTGCCTTAAGAAATCAAAAGCTCTGAGTTTTTTGGATTTTTCTTCAAGCAATTTAAGTGTTCTTCGGGCGGGTTTTGAAAATCTTTCGTTAAGAAATCCTGATTTTTGCTGAATTTCATCTTCATTAAGACTGTTTTCTATAATCAGCCTTTGCCTTCTTAACAGCTGATGAATAAGATTTGAATTTGACGGGTAGTCATTAAAAGTCAATTCGATATTGCTGTCCTTATTTATTTCGTCAATCGACTTTCTGAGTATGTATTCAGTGAGTTCAAGACCGCAAAGATTCGGAATGATAACGGGATTATTGAATCTTTGAATTAATTCTTTCTCAAAAAGAGGCCAATTATTAATCATGGAGTTATAAACAATACCATTGAAAGTATGGATTAGAAAGCCGCCAAAACCGGATTGTTCTGAGTTTTTAAGGTTTGCTTTAATTCTGTCCGTAAAAAACTTTTGTTTGTGCTTATTTGCAGTTATAACAAGTATTTCAGAAGTTGAAACCCCTGACATGATTAGTTCCGTGTAGGTTTGAATTAGCTTTTCCGTTTTGCCCGAACTGACGGGTCCTTCAATTATCATTTTTCTCACGTGTTTTGGGTTAATTATAACATTTACTTTTGTATATAAATATCCGCGTGTTTGTTCAGGTGAAAAAATAAATTGCAGTGATGATAAAATTTAATAAATCTCAATTTATAATAATTACAATAGTAAGGAAAAATACCAATGTTGATTGAACTCAAAAACATATCTAAAACATTTGATAATAAACAAGTGCTTAATAATATCAGCCTTGAAGTTAATGCGGGTGAAATTCTTGCTGTTGTCGGATTCAGCGGTTCAGGTAAAAGTACCATATTAAAAATTATAAGCGGACTTGTAAAAGCAGATTCGGGAGAAGTAATACTCGGCGACTATAATATAGGCATGGTTTTTCAGTATTCGGCGCTTTTTGACTCTTTGACCGTGTACGAAAACATTGCATTTGCATTGAAAGAAAGAGACGATTTTAAAAAGAGATACACTGAAGCTCAAATCAAAAAAATCGTTGCTGAAAAGCTCAGGCTCGTTGGCTTGACGGGAATCGAAGACAAATACCCGGGTGAACTGTCGGGCGGTATGCAAAAACGTGTCAGCTTTGCGAGAGCTATTGTTACAGAACCGCGGATTATCCTTTACGATGAACCGACAGCGGGTTTGGATCCGGTGTCTTCTACCGTTATCGAGGACTATATCGTTCATCTTAAAAGAGAGCTTAATGCTGCATCTATTGTGGTTACTCATCAAATCTCCACAATAAAGAGAACGGCAGACAGAGTAGTAATGATTTATGAAGGCAATATAGTCTGGCAAGGAAGTCCCGTTGAATTGATGTACACTAAAGACCCTTATGCTACTCAGTTTTTCACAGCGAGCAGAGAAGGACCTATGGTTGCTATTGCAGGGTAACTGAATTATCGGCAATTAGGATTTGTTCAAATACTTTTTCAAAGCGTCTGTGCCACGTATGGTCTTTCAGGCATCTTTCATGACCGGCTTTACGTATTTGCTCGCGTTCAGAGTCGTGCGACAAATAATATTTAATTTTGTCCGCCAGTTCGTCTGCGTTTCGATAGCAAACTATTTCTTTTTCAATTTCAAAAAATTCCTGCAGTTCTTCCATATATTCGACCATATAAAAGCCTCCGCTCATAGGAACTTCAAAATCTCTGAGCCGGACTTGAACTATTCTCTCACCGGTATTATGAGTTTCTCCGCAGGAAGAAAATCCGAGATTGATTTTTGATTTACTGTAAGTTTTAATCATTTCTTCGTCGGATAGAACACTTCCTGAAAATTTAGCCGGAATTTTCACTTTCTGACTGCCGATAAACCTGCCGATTATATCAAAATCAAACTTTCTGTCTGTGTATTTATCCCATCCCCAACCGAAAACTTTTACTTCAATGTTGTTATCAATAAGGTGTTTAATAATGTAAGGTCTCTCACCGTAAGCCTGCCCTATAAAAGACACATCATATTCGTAAGGAATATCATACGGCTTGTAAATATTTGGATTTGCGGCTTCCTGACAATAAATCGGATTTGCGCCCATTTTTTTGTAATCATCGATTCGGAATTTTTCCGGCACAAGACAATAATCATAATGAGGCGAAATTTCTTTTACTAAATAAAGCTGATAAGATCCGTTGCAGTACCAATTAACTGTTTTAATTCCGAGCTTTTTGATTTCATCGACTGTTTCCGGCAAAATGCAGGCATCATAAAAATAACTGAAAAATAAATCAATTTTGTTTTCGGCATGAGCTTTATTAATTTGCTTTAACAGTTCATTGGAGAGTTTCGGGCGATTTGCCTTAATGAACTTATAGTGCTTTGGGTTTGTCATATCGAGATGTTTAAAAGTTTGCGACAAATCATAATCAAACTCGATAATTTCGTGTCCTAAATCACACAGAGGCATATAAAGATTATTTCGCCACAAATTCGACTTAAAAAACGAACATGGCGTTGTATCCGATGCGTAAAAAATTCTCATTCTATATAAAACTCAGATATTTACTCAGAATTTGCTGACCGAAAAACATTACCACAAAACCCGCAAGCACTATTGCAGGACCCAGAGGCAAAACGGTAAATCTTTGCCGTTCTTTCATTCTTTCAAAAATAACCAAAATTGATTTGATTGCCACTCCAAATGCAAGAAGGGTAACAAATAAAGCCCCAAAAGGGTTCTGAGTAATCTTCAGTACCGTTCCCAAAGGAGGCAATGCTGCGGAAAAAAGAAGTAAACCAAGATATACAAGTGATTTGAAATCTTTATCTTTATACATGTTATAGACAATGCAGGGAAGTCCGACCGCAAATTGAACTAATAAACTTAAAACAAGAATCACGAGCAGCAGTTTCCACCCGAACCAAGCTCCCAACCCTGCCATTAATATTGAATCGCCCAGCCCGAATGCTTCCTGCTCTTTTATAATATGTTTAAAAATAAAAGTAAGACTGGTAAATATTGATGCCCCAATAATAGTCCCGATTAACGCCGACACAAATGCTTCCTGAAAATTGACAGTAAAACCTAATCCGTTTAACGGAATTCTAAGCATACTTCCTCCGGCATTTCCTATGTCAAAATAATTGTACAAAAGCCCCAACGGAACCAAAGGGTAGGATACGATATCATAAATAACCTGTTCCTTAAAATCTGTTATTGTTGAAACAATTAATAAACAGACAAGAACTATAAGAAACAATGACTTGAAAGTCAGCCCCCAGGTTAAATATACCAAAAGAAACATAATACCGGTAAAAAGTTCAACAATAGGGTACTGAATACTTATATGCTCTTTGCAGTGCCTGCATTTAGCCTTTAAAATAATATAGCTTAAGACCGGAATATTGTCATACCACTTTATTTCGGTTTTACATTTTGGACATTTTGATCGCGGCAAAACGAAAGACTCGTCCCACAGCAGCCTGAGAGCAACGACATTTAGAAAACTGCCAATCATTAGCCCGACGAGAAAAACTATTGAAGAAATATAACACGGTAAAAAATACGGGCTGTCCAACACTTTATCCATTCAAAAAATCCTTATTCATCTGTCAACTTCTTTTTGAGCGTTTCGTAATTATAACAAAGAGCTCTGATATGGCTTTTTTAAGCCTTCTGCTTACCTGCATCTGAGATATGTTTAACCTTTTAGCTATTTCATTTTGGCTTAGATCTTCAAAAAAACTCAGCTTCACTACTTCGCTCAACGGCGCAGAGAGTGTATTAACGGCTTCTTCCAGCATTATCCTGTCTTCTCTCAGTCTTAAATACTCTTGATATTTGTCATCAGCAAGCTTATCACTGTAAGTTTGTTCGCAGTCTCCCGATGAATAAATTACCTGATCCAGAGAGAGGGTCTGTTTTCGTCTGTCTATCTGAGTGATTTCGTTTACTTTTTCAACGGATAAAGAAAGTTCACCGGCAATCTCAACATCACTTGGTGATTTACCAAGTTTCTCAGTCAATCTTTCAATTATTTGATTTATTCTGAAAGATAATTCCTGAAGCTCCCTCGGCGCTCTGATCATATTAGCTTTATCTCTCAGATAATGTCTGATTTCGCCTGTAATGAGATATGATGAATAAGTTTTAAAATTCGCCCCCACGTTTAAATCAAACTGGTCAATTGCTTTCAGCAATCCCATGCTCCCGACCTGAATCAAATCCTCAACAGGGTCAGAGCTTCTACGTGCCAAGCCGTGAGATATTTTTTTTACTAAAGGCAGGCTTGCAAGAACGATAATATTTCTCAACTGTTTTTTCTGTTCAGGGTCCTGAGTTTCTTTATACTGCTTAATCCAGACATTAATATCATCAGTTAATGAATTTTCGGAATTACTGCTCATTTCTCTTGCCTTTGATATACATAATAACGATAATTTATTTTTAAAAAATTGACAACATTATATTGAAGGATGGATAAAATTTAATAAACGAGACAAAGGAGAAATCCTTTGTCTCGTAGAAAAGTCGATTTATGGGTTCGACTATAACTTGAATACAGCAACGATATCTTTTAATTTTTCGGCAATTTTGGACATCGTCTGTGAACTTGCGGTTATTTCTTCCAAGCTTGCAGTCTGCTCTTCAGTTACGCTTGAGATTTCTTCTGAGCTTGCAGCTGCTTCTTCGGAAATCGATGCGATATTTTCCATCATTTTGAGTACATTATCTGCATTTTTACCCAAATTGTTGGTTTCTACCGATACTTCCTGAGCCTGATTTGTTACCTGTGCAGAGGCAGTAAGAATTTCTCTTAAAGAGGTACCGAGTATTTGAACTGTTTCTGCGCCTTCGTTGATTTCTCTAACTCCGTTTTCCATTGCAACCACGGCTGTATCTGTTTTGTGCTGTACTTGTTTAATAATATCTGTAATTTTGTCGGTTGCTTCTGCTGATTGTTCTGCAAGTTTTTTAACTTCGTCTGCAACAACCGCGAAACCTCTACCGTGCTCGCCTGCTCTTGCTGCTTCAATTGCGGCGTTAAGAGCAAGAAGGTTTGTTTGACCGGCAATATTTTTGATTAAATCAACAATTTGACCGATTTCAGTTCCCAACTGACCTAATTCGTTGATTGTTTTAGATGTTTCTGCTGATGTGTTTTTAATCTGATTTAACTTATCCGTTGCTTTTTCTGACTGAGTTTCACCTTTGCCTGCATTGTCGTGTGCAGATTTAGCAAGAGATACAACCTGTTCGGCATTAGCAAATATCTTTTGTACAATTTTGTTAACCTGATTGATTTCTTCAAGGCTCTTATTTACGCTAACTGCCTGATTCTGCGAACCTGATGCTAACTGCGATACGCTCTTAGCCACTTGCTGTGAACCCTGTGCAGTTTGCTCGGCTGCTGCGCTTACCTGTTCTGATCCTGATGAAATTTCGGCAACGGTATTCATAAGTTCTCCGATTAAACCTCTCAGATTACCGACAAACTTCTTGAACGATCTGTTAAGATTTCCTATTTCAGTGTTACTGTCATCATCGGGTATAAATACGTTAAGCTCATTATTTGCAAGTTTATTGCTGATTTCAGACAATTTGTCGATAGGATTGATGATGCTTCTTCCGATAGTGAAGTAGCTTAAGATAATGATAACAATTACGGCAATGGCATCAACAACAAGAATAATGGCTAAGGTTTCGGTGTTAGTTTTTTCAACGTCATCCATGTAAACGCCTGCTGATATCATCCATCCCCATTTTTCAAAGCTTTTCGCAACGGTAATTTTCTTAAATAATGCCGTTTCAGGCTACCCCGGTTTTGTCCACCAGTAACTGACGTTACCTACGCCTTTTGATTTAGCCGAAGCAATCAGCTCGGGCATAAATTTTAATCCGGTCTTTTTATCCTGAATAAGTTTGAAGTCGGTTCCGATAAGCTTCGGATTTGCTCCGTGTGCTTGTATAAATCCGTCACCGTCAGTCACAAAAAAGTAGTTTCCGTTATCAAACCTGATAGCCGAAACTGTTTTCTTCGTTTCTTCTTTTGCTTGTTCTTCTGTCATCAAACCTTGTGCGACTTTTTCTTCAAAATTTTGTGCAACCGTAGCAGCTGCTTCTGTCAGGTAAGCCACCTGATTTTCCTTTTGTTGGGATAATAATTGACCTGTTTTCTGGTACATTACAATTGATGATACCGTGACCAGTATCACACTTACGAGTATTATCAACAATACCAGTTTGTTCTTAATACTGATTTTGTCGAGAACTCCAGACTTTACTTTTTGATTTTGCTGATACTCATAACTGGACATAGAATTGTTCCTCCCAATACAAAACTTTTTACAATATATATTATAAAAAACGGATTTATATACTTACTGTTATCAAATATATCATATTATTGAATATTAATATATTTGTTACATAATCTTTACATTTTACATATGTAATAATTCATTCATGATGACTTCTGTAATGGTTATAAACCAAAATAGTAAAAAGAATGAATAATAAAAATCATTCATTCTTTCTTTTAAAAAATTTTGGTTAACAAAGCTTGTTAAATCAGTACAGGTGATTTCAGATACTTCTCATTCATTTCAATAACCTTGAGAATCATTTCCTCGGAAGGTCCGCCGATAATGTTTCTTCGGTTAACGCACTCTTCAAGGGAAATAGCCTTGTACACGCTCTCGTCAAACAAGTTTGAAAACTTTCCGTATTCGGCTAAAGTTAAACTTTCAAGTGTTTTCTCATTTTCAATACAATAACGGACAAGTTTGCCCGTTATTTCATGAGCATCTCTGAAAGAAACCCCTTTACCGACAAGATAATCTGCAACATCAGTAGCGTTTATAAAGCCTTGCCGGCAGGCTTTTAACATGTTTTCACGTCTGATTTTCATGGTTTTAATCATCGGCGTGAAAACGTACAAACAGGCTTTAACCGTATCAATAGCATCAAAGAGAGATTCTTTATCTTCCTGCATATCTTTATTGTAGGAAAGAGGGAGCGATTTCATCATAGTGAGCATGCTGACGAGGCTTCCGTAAACCCTTCCGGTTTTGCCTCTAACCAACTCCGCAATATCGGGATTTTTCTTTTGAGGCATAATACTGCTACCTGTGCTGTATGCGTCATCCAGCTCAATGAACAAAAATTCATGTGAACTCCAGAGAATAATTTCTTCGCTAAATCTGCTCAAATGCATCATAAGTACGGATAAATTACTTAAAAAATCTATGCAATAATCCCTGTCTGAAACTCCGTCGAGGCTGTTGTAGGTAATATCGGCAAAGTTCAACTCGTTTGCGGTAAATTCCCTGTCCAGCGGATAGGTTGTTGCAGCCAGAGCACCCGAACCGAGGGGCATTGAGTCGGTTAATTTATATGTATTTTCGAGTCTGATTTTGTCTCGTTTGAACATTTCAAAATAAGCCCCGAGATGATGGGCAAGAGTAACAGGCTGAGCCCTTTGTAAATGAGTATAACCGGGCATTATTGTTTGTGTATGATTTTTGGAAATATCAAGAAGTACCTGCTGAAGCTCGCTGATTGAATTAATTATATTGATTATTTCATCCTTAACATACATTCTTAAATCAAGCGCGACCTGATCGTTCCTGCTTCTGCCTGTATGGAGCTTCTTGCCCGCATTGCCTATGCGCGATGTCAAAAGAGTTTCAATAAACATGTGAATATCTTCATCATCCACATTAAAATCTATTTTTCCATTTTCAATATCGGTTAAAATCTGTTTCAAAGTTTTCACAATAAGAGCAGAATCTTCCGCTGAAACGATATTCTGCTTTGCAAGCATTTTTACATGGGCAATACTTCCGGTAATATCCTGTTTATAAAGCCTCTTGTCAAATCTTAAAGACGAATTAAAATCATTTACCGCTTCGTCCGTGTCTTTTTCAAAACGTCCGCTCCAAAGTTTCATTTTTTATCCCTTTCGCTTGTTTTTTCATTAATGCCCTGACTTTTAACGGCAACCCGAAAAGATTAATAAACCCTTCGGCGTCTTTATGATTATAAAGCTCACCGGTTGTGAAACTTGCCAATGACTCGTTATATAAGGAATAAGGCGAAGTTACTCCGGCAGGTATGATATTACCCTTATAGAGCTTCATCCTGACTTTTCCGGTAACGGTTTGCTGTGTCGAATCGACAAATGCAGATAATGCCTCTCTTAAAGGCGTAAACCATTCACCGCTGTAAACCAGCTCGGCAAATTTAATTCCAATCATTTGCTTATATGCAAAAGTCTGTTTATCCAAACAAATATGCTCAAGTTCCCTGTGTGCGGCGAATAAAATCGAACCGGCAGGATTTTCATAAACTCCTCTGGATTTTAGCCCTACGACTCTGTTTTCAACAATATCGGTAATACCAATACCATTTTCTCCGCCGATTTTGTTAAGGATTTCAATAATTTCAACAGGTTCTTTCTTTGCTCCGTTAAGAGCAACGGGAATACCTTCAATATATTCAAGCTCGACATATGCGGGCTTATCGGGAGCTTCTTCAGGTGTAGAAGCTATTTGAAGCAGTTTTTTATAATTCGGTTCGTTTGCGGGGTCTTCGAGTTCAAGCCCTTCATGGCTGAGGTGCCAAATATTTCTGTCTCTGCTGTAACTGTCGTCTTTTTTGACAGGGACGGGAAGACCTCTTTTTTCGAGATATTCAATTTCTTCCTCGCGGGATTGAATATCCCAAATTCTCCATGGAGCAATTATTTCAAATTCAGGAGCAAGTGCTTTGACAGTCAGTTCAAATCTCACCTGATCGTTGCCTTTTCCGGTTGCTCCGTGGCAAATTGCAGTTGCGCCTTCCTGATAAGCTATTTCAACAAGTTTCTTTGCAATTAAAGGTCTTGCCATAGATGTTCCGAGAAGATATTTTCCTTCATAGACCGCCTGAGCTTTTAATGTGGGGAAAATATACTCTTTTACAAACTCCTCACGGGCATCAACATTAAAGAATTTAACCGCGCCGGTTGATAGAGCCTTTTGCTCAAGCCCTTCAGTTTCCTTGCCCTGTCCCACATCAACGCAAACGGCAATAACATCATAATCATAATTTTCCTGAAGCCATGGAATTATTACAGTGGTATCAAGTCCGCCGGAGTAAGCTAAAACAACTTTTTTCTTCATATATTATCCTTTTATTTTAATATCGTCTCTTTTTGATAAAAATACCCGTCAATTGTACCGTATGTCAATTCGCCCGAATGCAGCAATGTTTTCATTGCGGTCAAATAAGCATTGAATGTATCGGGTGAGGTAAAACATGCTACTTTGTACTGCTGCGCTGCACATCTGATTTGGAATCCCAAATTTTCAGGTTTGTTATTATGAGTTGGAATATTAAGAACAAGAGAAATATCGCCTGTTTTCATTTTTTCATTTATGGTTTCCAATTCCGATTTATCAAGTATTTTTACATCCAAACCGAATTTATTGCAATAATCGGCTGTTCCTTTACTTGCATATATGCCAAATCCCATATTTGCCGTTATTTTTAAAAGTTCGAGACATTCCGGCTTAAATCTTTCATTGACGGAAGCATAAATATTGCCTGTTTTCGGAAAATTGTAATTACCCGCAAGAAATGCTTTAGCTAATGCTTTTTCATAATTACTGTCAATTCCGAGAACTTCGCCCGTTGATTTCATCTCCGGACCTAATGCAGCATCAACGTTGATTAGTTTCTGGAATGAAAATACCGGCATTTTAACCGCAATCAATGAACTGCTCGGTAATAGACCGATGCCGTAACCTAAATCTTTTAATTTGTCGCCTAAAATGACTTTAATTGCTATGTCAGTCATAGGGATTTTTGTAATTTTGCTCAGAATGGGGACAGTTCTGGAAGCTCTGGGGTTTACTTCAATAATATAGACTTTCTCATCAGACACCGCAAACTGAATGTTCATCAAACCGACTACCTGAAGAGCCCTGGCAAGTTTTTTTGTATGATCAACGATTGTGTTAATAACTTTCTTTGAAAGCCTTTGAGAAGGATAAACCGAAATGCTGTCGCCGGAATGAACACCCGTTCTCTCAATATGTTCCATAATACCGGGTATAAGCACGTCATCACCGTCGGAAATAGCATCAATTTCTACTTCTTTTGCTTTAATATACTTGTCTATTAGAACGGGATATTCTGAAGAATATGCCACCGCTTCGCTTACATAGGCAACAAGCTCTTTTTCATCGTGAACTACCTGCATGCCTCTGCCCCCGATAACATACGAAGGTCTGACCAGAACAGGGTAGCCGATTTTATTTGCGGCGTTTACGGCTTCATCAACAGTTTTAACTGCGCAGCCTTCCGGCTGTTCAATATGCAGCTCGCTTAACAGTTTTTCAAAAAGTTTCCTGTCTTCGGCAACATTTATTGACTCAACAGAGGTTCCGAGTATCTGCACCCCTCTTTTGAGCAGTTTTGGTGCAAGATTAATGGCGGTCTGTCCTCCGAACTGAACGATTACACCTCTGGGCAGTTCTTTTCTGACTACGTTATAAACATCTTCGATGTACAGCGGTTCAAAATAAAGTTTGTCCGCCGTGTCGAAATCCGTACTGACTGTTTCGGGGTTATTGTTAATGATAATGGATTCATATCCTGCCTTTTGAATACCCCAAACGGCATGAACAGAGCAGTAATCAAATTCTATCCCCTGTCCGATTCGGATTGGACCTGAACCGATAACAATAATTTTGTCTTTTTTGCTTATTACGTTTTCTTCTTCAATCTCGTATGTAGAGTAATAGTAGGGCGTTTCAGCCGAAAATTCAGCCGCGCATGTATCTACCATTTTGTAAACCGGATAAATATTATGAACTCTTCTTAAAGTATCAAGCGATGAGTCGGATTTCTTTGATAATTCCATAATCTCGACATCGGTAAAGCCCATATGCTCTGCTTCATGCAAAAGCTCTACGGTCAATTTCTCCGACTTTAGCCTGTTTTCGATATTTATAATATTGTTTATTTTGCTCAAAAACCACTTGTCAATTTTGGTTATTGAATGAATCTCATCCGTTGAAACGCCCTTACGCAGGGCTTCAGCCACAACAAAAATCCTTTGGTCATCGCAAACTTTAAGTTTGTCTGCCACATCCTTTTTTGAAAGTTTTTCGAGATTGGATTTTCTCAAGCCTGTTTCTTTACCTTCGAGAGAGAAAAGCGCTTTTAAAAAGGAGCTTTCAAAATTCCTGTCAATCGCCATTACTTCGCCGGTAGCCTTCATTTGAGTACCGAGAGTTCTGTCGGCATAAGGAAATTTATCAAAGGGCCACTTGGGAATTTTCGTAACAACATAGTCTAAAGCAGGCTCAAAAGATGCTTTGGTCTTTTTGGTGACGTAGTTCGGGATTTCGTGCAGATGAAGTCCTATTGCTATTTTTGCGGCAATTTTGGCAATCGGATAGCCTGCCGCTTTTGAAGCCAGGGCTGAGGAACGACTGACTCTGGGGTTTACTTCAATAACCACATACTGCATGTTATTGGGATTCAAAGCAAACTGAACATTGCATCCGCCTTCAATTTTAAGAGCCCTGATAATTTTGAGAGAGGATGTCCTTAAAAGATGATATTCCTCGTCTCTCAAAGTCTGAGAAGGGGCAACAACAATGCTGTCTCCGGTATGAATTCCGACGGGATCAAGATTTTCCATATTACATACGACAATGCAGGTATCGTTAGCATCGCGCATAACTTCGTATTCTATCTCTTTCCAGCCTTCGACGCTTACTTCGAGAATTGCCTGATTAATTCTGCTGTGAAACAATCCTTTGTGAAGTATTTCCTTAAGCTCTTTTTCGTTTTTGGCAATTCCCCCGCCGGTTCCGCCGAGCGTAAATGCGGGTCTGACTATTATCGGGTAACCGGTTTCTTTTGCAAACTCAAGTCCCTGATCAATGCTGTTAACAATTCTGCTGGCAGGAACGGGTTCGCCGATATCTTCCATAAGTTTTTTGAACAGTTCTCTGTCTTCGGCATTTTTGATGGCATCAAGAGAAGTACCCAAAAGCCTGACGTTATATTTGCCGAGAATCCCTTCTTCCTGAAGCTCAACTGCAAGATTCAAAGCTGTCTGTCCCCCGAGCGTTGCCAAAAGCCCGTCGGGTCTTTCTTTATCAATAATATAATCAAGGGCTTCAACTGTCAGCGGCTGTATATAGACTTTATCGGCAATATTATCATCTGTCATAATTGTTGCAGGGTTGCTGTTTACAAGTACCACCTCAATATTCTCTTCTTTAAGCGATCTGCACGCCTGAGTTCCTGCATAATCAAATTCGGCAGCCTGCCCGATAATTATCGGACCCGAACCTATAACCAGAACCTTACTTATAGTTTTATCTTTTGGCATATCTGCCCTCGTTTTCCTTAATATTATCCAACCCCTCTATCCATTCGCGGAATATATAACTGCAGTCTCTAGGACCGGGACCCGCTTCAGGATGGAACTGAATTGTTTCAACTTTGTATTGCTCACAATACAAACCCTCTATCGTTCCATCATTAATATTAATATGAGTAATATTCGAGCCTGCGGGAAGCGAATCCTGATTTACCGCATAGCCGTGGTTCTGCGCAGTTATTTGAACTTTATTTGTTCTTAAATCAATTACGGGATGATTGCTGCCCCTGTGCCCAAATTTCATTTTGTAAGTATCTGCTCCGAGCGCAAGCGCCAGAATTTGGTGACCGAGACAAATTCCAAAGACAGTTGTCTTGCCGAGCAGGTTTTGTGCGGTTTTAATAACTTCTTTAACATCCTTAGGATCTCCGGGACCGTTAGATAATAAAACGGCATCGCATCCCGAGCCCAATATAGTTTCTGCTGAAGTATTCCAGGGAAAAATCTGCACCTGAGCGCCCACCGCAGATAGCTGTTTAACAATTCCGGTTTTAACACCCAAATCAATCAGAGCAATTTTATGCCCGTTTCCTTTTATTAAATCAGGTTTTTGTCTCGAAACGAGAGAAACTATATTTTTGGGAAACTCAAACTTATTAAGGCGATTTTTGAGCTCCTCCGTAATTTCGCCTGTTGTTATGACACAGTTCATAGCTCCGGTGGTTCTGATTTTCTTTGTCAGCATTCTTGTATCCACGTCATAAACTGCGGGAGTATTGTTTTTGTGCAAATATTGACTGACTGTTTCTTTACTTTTCCAATTGCTTGCAATCTGCGAAAATTCTTTTACTATAAATCCGCTGGGTTGAATGCGATTTGATTCCACGTCTTCATCATTTACGCCATAGTTTCCGATAAGCGGATAAGTCATGACAACAATCTGCCCTGCATAAGACGGGTCTGTCAAAATCTCCTGATATCCTGTCATTCCGGTATTAAAAACAATTTCGCCGAACACGCAATCAACAGGGAAATCTGATTTACCCGTAAATAATGTCCCGTCTTTCAGCAATATTTTAGCTTCCATTATTAACTTCCCTCATCGCCTCGTGAAGTATCTTTACAGCTTCATCTATCTCATTTTTCCCGACTATCAAAGGTGGAACAAATCTCAAGACGTTATTTCCGGCACCTATTAAAAAGAGCCCTTTATCCATGCATTTTTTTATCAAGTCCGCAACCGGAATGTCAAGTTCCATACCCTGCATTAACCCTATCCCTCGGACTTCTTTAACATATTCAAGTTGTTCATAAGTTTCGTAAAGTCTTTTAGCAAGGTATTCACCTTGATTTTTTACGTTTTGAAGAAGATTTTGGTTTAATAAATTGTCTAAAACCGTCAGACCTGCAGTGCATGCAAGAGGATTTCCGCCGAAAGTCGAAGCATGTGAACCGGGTTCAAATGCATTTGCAATACTTTCAACGGCTAACATTGCACCTATCGGAAAACCTCCGCCCAATCCTTTAGCCAGAGCTATGACATCAGGCTGTACATCGAAATATTCATACGCAAACAGATATCCCGTTCTGCCGATTCCGCATTGTACTTCGTCAAAAATCAAAACGATATCGTTTTCGCTGCAAATACTTCTGAGCTCAGAGAGAAATTCTTTTCGAGCAGGATTAATTCCTCCCTCTCCCTGAATCGGCTCAACAATCACGGCACAGGTATTGTCGGAAATAAGTTCTTTTACGGATTGAATATTATTAAATTCCGCAAATTTAATGTCAGGGACTAAAGGTTCAAATCCCTTTTGATATTTTTCCTGACCGGTCAGCGATACTGCGCCGTAGGTTCTTCCGTGGAAGGAATTTTTGAATGAGATTACTTCACGGCAATGGTCACCGTGAGATTTTTTGCCGTACTTTCTTGCCAGCTTCAAAGATGCTTCAACGGCTTCGGCTCCGCTGTTGCAGAAAAACACTTTATCAAAGGCGCTGTTTTGCGCAAGTGTTTTAGCAAGTTCAATTTGCGGCTGATTGTAGTACAAATTTGAACAATGCGAAAATTTCTTTAATTGGCTGCTCAGGTTTTCAATATATTCATTATTTGCGTATCCCAGGCTGTTTACGGCAATCCCTGAAACAAAATCCAGATATTTTTTACCGTCACTATCCCAAAGATAGCATCCTTCGCCTCTGTCAATAACAATCGGAAAATACTTGTAAGTATTCATAAGGTATTTAGAGCCGGTTTCAATAATATCGAGAGTTATCATTTTTACTCCTCCACCATTGTTCCGATACCGCCTTGCGTGAAAATCTCCAACAGCAGGCTGTGTTCGACACTGCCGTCGAGAATATGGACAGTTTTTACTCCTTTTTTGATTCCTTCAACACAGCTGTTGACTTTCACTGCCATACCGCCTGATATTATTTTCTTATCAATCAGTTCAGGAACATCCGATACTTTCAGCAGGGAAATCAATGACGACTTGTCGTTTACGTCCCTATAGACTCCTTCAACGTCGGTTAAAAATACCAGTTTTTGTGCTTTTAGAGCTCCTGCAATTGCAACCGCAGCAGAGTCAGCGTTAATGTTATAAGAATTCCCTTGCTCATCAGAGCCGATAGGGGCAATCACCGGAATAAAGTCACTGTTTATCATAGTTTCAATTATTGAAACGTCAACCGAAACAATATCACCGATGAATCCTGCATCTTTGCCGTTTATCAGCAATTTTTCGGTTCTGAGCATATTGCCGTCTTTACCGCAAATTCCTGCGGCTTTCAGCCCGTTTGCCTGGATGTATCCGACAATGTCTTTATTGATTTTGCCTGCCAAAACCATTTGGACAATGTCCATTGTTTCGGCATCAGTGGCTCTCAGACCGTCAATAAATTCGGATTTTTTGCCGATTTGATTTAGCAGTTTGTTAATTTCGGGACCGCCGCCGTGAACTATTACTACATTAATTCCGACCAGTTTCATCAGGACAATATCCTGAATGACCGCTTTTTTAATTTTTTCATCGGTCATAGCGCTGCCGCCGTACTTGATTACAACTGTTTTGCCGTAAAACTCTCTGATATAAGGCAGCGCTTCAATTAAAACCTTTGCTTTTTTAATATATTCTTCCATTATGTCCGGTATTCTCCGTTAATTTTTACGTATTCATAGCTCAAATCACATCCCCATGCGGTTGCCTGAGCATCGCCGTCAGCAAGATTAATCAGTATTCTGATTTCGTTTTCTTTTAATATTTTCTTTGCAAGAGCTTCATCAAATTTAATGGGTAATCCTTCTCTCATCAGAGTTATTGAGCCGGCAGAACTTTCAAAAGAAATGTCAGTCTTACTCTGGTCAAAATATCCTCCGGAATAGCCCATGGCGCAGAGAATTCTCCCCCAGTTGGCATCCTCGCCGAAAAAAGCCGTTTTTACGAGGTTTGAGGAAATAACCGCTTTTGCAAGAAGTTGTGCATCGGGTTTTGATACCGCCCCTTTTACAACAACTTCAAGAAATTTGCTTGCTCCCTCACCGTCTTTAATAATTTGCCTTGCTAAATGTCTGTTCACGAGATAAAGTGCATCTCTAAAGCGGTAATAATTTTCGTCTTCCTTTTCTATCAGGGTATTATCGGCTTCGCCGTTTGCCAATACCGCCGCCATATCGTTTGTACTGGTATCACCGTCAACGGAAATCATGTTATAGGTGTCGGCAACTGTTTCTTTAAGAGCGCAATTAAGCATATTCTCTGAGATATTTGCATCAGTTGTGACAAATGCCAGCATAGTTGCCATATTGGGATGTATCATACCGGAACCCTTTGCAATACCGCCGATTCTTACAGGCTTACCTTCGATTTCAATTTCGACCGCTATTTCTTTAGGAAATGTATCTGTTGTCAAAATCGCCGTTGCGGCGTCAATCGCATTTTGTTCGCTTGAAGAAATAAGCGGGCACGCTTTTTTAAGTCCTGACAATATGGTTTCTATCGGCAAAGGTACACCGATTACACCCGTTGATGCAACCATTACTTGGTTCGGCAAAATCCCGAGGAACTTCGCAGCTGCTTCCGCGGTAATTTCTGTATGCAAGTAACCGTGGGATCCGGTACAGGCATTGGCATTACCGCTGTTTACTACTATTGCTCTGATTTTGGTTTTATTTTCGGTTAATTTTTGACACCAAAGTATTGGCGCAGCTTTAACAATATTTGTAGTATAAACTGCCGCAGCAGTTGAGGGTGCATCGCTGAAAATAACAGCGAGGTCTTTTTTGGATTTTTTCAGCCCTATGTGCATTCCGACTGATTTATACCCTTTTGGGGCATTGATTCCGCCCTTTACTGTTTTTATTTCGGATATTAATTTATTCATCTTTATTCCTTTATCAGTTTAAGCAGGGAAAACAGGTATATTTGACAATCCGGCTTTTTCGTCAAACCCGAACATAATATTCATGTTTTGAACAGCCTGACCTGCCGCCCCTTTGACTAAATTGTCAATAACGCCGGTAATTATAATTCTACCCGTGCGCTCATCAAGGGCAAAGCCTATATCGCAGAAGTTTGAGCCTTTCACCCATCTTGTTTCAGGCTGCAAACCACTGTTTAACAGGCGGATAAAATATTCATTCCCGTAATATTTTTGATAAATTTGCTCAATTTCCTCAACGGTCAGGTTGTCGTTTAAGTTCGCATATGCCGTTACCAATATACCCCTGTTCATCGGAATTAGATGAGGAGTAAATGTCAGTTTTATTTCAGCTCCGGCAATTTCGGATAATTCCTGTTCGATTTCGGGAGTATGTCTGTGTGAGGCTACTTTATAGGCTTTAACCGATTCGTTGCATTCATTGAAATGAACGCCGAGATTTAATGTCCTTCCCGCACCGGAAACGCCGGATTTTGCGTCTATGATGACAGAATTTTTATCAATAACACCCGCTTTAAGAAGCGGCATCATTGTTAAAATGCTGCATGTTGCATAACAACCGGGATTTGCAATAAGCCTTGCATTTTTGATGCTGTCTCTTTTAATTTCACATAACCCGTAAACGGCTTCCTTGAGAAGCTCTTCGCTTTTATGTTCTGTTTCGTACCATTGCTCATAAACGGATTTGTCTTTCAAACGGTAATCCGCGCCGAGATCAATGACTCTGGTATTTTTTAATATATTTGCGGTAATTTTTCCCGATGCAATACCGTGAGGAAGAGCCAGGAAAATTACGTCAAGTTCTTTTGAAAGCTGTTCAATGTCTTCGGGGATACATTCTTCGGGGTAAAAACCTTTAAAATTACGGTAAATATCTTCGTACTTTTGTCCGCTATAGCTTTTAGAAGTACAGCAAACAAGTTCTACCTGAGGATGAGCAAGAAGTATTCTTGCCGTTTCCTGCCCTGTGTATCCTGTTGCTCCAATTATTCCTGCTTTTATCATTTTCTCCTCTTGTCAAAATCTTTGTATTTCTTTTCTAAAAAATAAGTCCCCTTAAAAGAAGACTTATTTCAATACTTAGCATCTGTAAATTCCATATGAAATAACCGCGCTAAACTGGAAAAAGCCTCCTTTTAAGGATATTTCGGGTACGACGGTTATTGAGTTTCTCATTAATTTTCTTCATATCAACTTCATCTAAAATTCTGTAATTCCTCATTAATTTAGTATTATACATCAACGAAAATAAATATTCACATGTATTAAGGAATATTAAATTGAATTTTTAGCACCGGAGCGGTTTTTTCACAAAAGCATAAAACTTATTCACTTAGGGACTAGCAACTTTTGTTTTGTATCGTTTTTAAGCAAACAACGCAATTATCTATAGAAAGGAAAATTAACATGATAGGAAAAATCGGAAACGTCTCTTTTGGCTGGGTATGGGTCAAACCTGATACCCAAAATGACTCGACAGGCAGAAAAGTCGGATCATTATTGGAAGAACTTCCGAAACGAATTCCAGGGGTGGTTATAACTACATTTCCCATTGGCTCTAGACAAGAAGATAGGTGTATAATCGAAGCACCAAAAGATTTAACAAGAGAAAGAAAAGATATGTTTGATTCAACAATTGCTTTGGTTTTGGAAATGATTGGTTTAAAAAGGAAAGATAATGATTCCTTTTACAATGATGGGGAAAAGAACATATTTATGACGGACAGTGGTATTAACGGAAAAAAACAAGACAAAGCATGCGAAGTTACTGATGTTACTGGGATACTTAGTGCTTTAAATGATTTAGTGAGGTCATAATGCTATCAATTATTAGCACCGGAGCGGTTTTTTTCACTAAATCATAAATCTATTTCACCGAGGGGCTAGCAACTTTTGCTATGTATTGTTTTTAAGCAAACAAGATAGTTTCAAGGAAAGGAAATTTAATATGATAGGAAAAATTGGAAATGTCTCGTTTGGTTCGGTATGTGTTCATATTTATTCAACGAGATACTCTGGTGAAGATTACCCGCCCAAAACAGAAGATGGACTTAAATTCGACCGTTTTGCAGAAAAATTGAAACGTGAAGTTCCCGGTACTATTATAAAAGATCATACGGAAACTGAATGGTCTTCTAATACAAAAAATCCAATAATAATAGCCCCAAGAAAATTTAAGCCTGAAGATAAAGATACATTTGATTCATTAGTTGCTAAAGCTCTAAAAGCTGTTGGAATAGATTGTAAAATTATTAAAGATAATCAACCGAAAAAACCAAAACCGCTTGATGTCAGAGGAATTGAAAAAGCTCTTCCATTCATAGATAAAATATGTGAAATGTCATCATCGTATTCCAAATAAATAAAATTAAATTCTGCAAATTATGCTTTATGAGCTTTTCATATTATTTATATTTTATAAGTCTGACCGCAAAAAACACGAATGCGCTTAATTCTTAAAAAGCAAGTTTAGGATTATAATTTTAGACATCCAAAATGATATTTTAAATTTACAGTCAACCCTGCCATTACTTATGTTTTAACATATGAAAGGAAATTTAACATGATAGGAAAAATTGGAAATGTCTCTTTCGGCTCGGTATGGGTCAAAGCTGACAAAACAAAAGGCGAAACCGGTAACAAATTTGCAGCATTAATGGAAGAACTCCCAAAACAATTTCCCGGTATTGAAATAAACCCATTTAAACCAAGTGATAATAGAAAAGACATGTATTTTATCAAAGCGCCGGCGGCTTTAGGAACAAAAGAAAGAAAAGACCTTTTTGATTTTGGAATTGCTAAGGCTTTGGAAACAGTAGGTATAAAAGAACATAAAGGGCATTTGCATGATTCTGAAATAATGAACAAATATACAATTCTTAAGGATAATGCAGACGAAATACTCATTACGAACCCGGACGTTGCAGAAGCTATGGATATACTTACTGCTTTAAAAGCAAGTTTAGGATTATAATTTGTGACATCCGAAATGTTTCTTTAAATTTACAGTCAGCACTGCCAATACTTAAGCGTTTCCTGAATATAAGCGGAGATATCGGGGTCCGAAGCGAATTTTGCCAGTTGAAGGTGAAGGGCGGCAATTATAACCTGTGCCAACTGCGGAGATTTAATTTTATAAAAAACACGTTTTCCTAATCTTCTTTCGCTTACAAGAGATTCGAGTTTCAACAGCTTTAAATGCTGAGAGGTTCTTGATTGACTCAGACCAAGCGTGTTGTGAATTTCGCTCACATCTGTCTCTTTTTTGAAAAGCAGTCCGATGATTCTAATTCTGTCTAAGTTTGAGAGAACACCGAACAAGTTTTCCACTGAGTTAAATATTTTCTCCAATCTTTCCGCAGTCATCTTTCCCCGACAAAGCTATATATATATTTTTTGAAAACCGGCGCATTTGAATAATTATACAATATAAATAATATTATTATTGCAATATTTTTCGGATATAGTATTATAAATTAACATATTCTAAATTGTTAATATATTAGGCTTGAAATAATCTGACCCATACATTAACCAGCTAACAAGTGTGAGATTTCGGTTATCCGAAATCTTTTTATTTAGTTAGATTTACACATAAAAGGTCTGGGTTTTCGAATAAATCGTAGTTAAATAATTCTTTCTTTCAGTGCCAAAATAGCGGCTTGAGTTCTGTCATCCACGGCTAATTTCTGAATTATTTTACTGACGTGATTTTTTACCGTATAAAGAGAAATTATCAATTTGTCAGCAATATCCTTATTGCTGAGCCCTTCGGAAATCAGTTTCAAAATCTCTTTTTCTCTGTTTGTCAAACTGAAATCAGTATAGTTATGAGCTTTATCGTTTTGGGTTTCATCAGTTTCATCATGTTTTTGTTGGAGTGTTTCAAGGACGTAGCCGGCAATGGCGGGGTCAATCCAAACAGCTCCGTTAATTACATTGGTTATAATGTTTTCCAGCTCATCAAGTTTAATATTTTTCATGCAGTAAGCATCGGCGCCGGAACTGAATGCCGCAAGAACTTTGTCTTTTTCACTGTGTGAAGTAAGCATAAGTACTTTTAAATCGGGACTGGAACGCTTAATCACCTTTGTTGCGTCGATCCCGCTCATAACCGGCATTACAATATCCATCAAAATAATATCAGGGTGGGATTTTTGACAAAAACGCACGGCATCAGCTCCGTTTTCAACCTCGCCGATTATGTTTAAATTTTTAAATTTCTTTAAACCGTAGGCAATGCCGTCTCTTGTCAGTTCGTGGTCTTCGGCAATCAAAACATTAATAACCATATTCAGTCAATCTCGCTTATTTTCAGGTCAGCGGGAAAAGAAATTTCAAATTTCGTGTATTCGTTTTCCTTGCTCTGAACGCTGATATTTCCCTTATGCATTTCAATTAGTTTTTTACATACATATAAACCCAGACCTGAGCCCAGTTTCCTCTCGTCGCTTTTGCCTGTGTAGTATCTGTCAAACAAATGATTAATCTCTTTTTCTGAAATACCGAGCCCGTTATCTTCAACGGTAATATAAACTCTGTTTTCTTTTATTTCGGATGACACGGCAATTCTGCCGTTAGTTGCGGAATTTTCCAGGGCATTAGAAATCAGATTAAGCAATACTCTTTTCAAAAAGTTTGCATCCGCATTGATTTTCGGAAAATCTGCCCCGACAAGATTTTCAAACTTGACCTTTTTATCAGATGCAAGAGCTGAAAGCTGTTCAAATGATTGACTGACAACCTCATATAAACTGACCTGAGCAATAACTGGCTTAATATTTTTTTCGTCAAAGCGGTATGATTCTAAGATTAAATTCACCATTACAAGCAAGTGCTTGTTGTTATTTTCGAGGCTTTTCGCCAGTTTATAGGGTTCAGTCAAATTCAGTTTTTGAAATTCATCGGAAATGAGTTCCAATGCTCGTTCCTGAGCAATCAACGGGGTTCTTAAATCATGTGTCAAACTGCTTATAAAACTGTTTCTGATTTCTTCTTTTTCTTTCAGTCCTTCAATCATTTGGTTAAAGCTCGAAAAGGTATTTCTCACTTCGTGGGAACTCGTCTTAGTATCTAGCTGAAATGACAAATCCCCCGTTTGAATACGCTCTGAAGCATCGGATATTGCCACGAACGGATTAATAAAATTCTTTTTAATATAAAAACCGGTCAACAAGCTCAACACTCCGCCTGTCAAGAGAAAAATGAGCCCGAACTCAACGCCGGCTTCTTCAGGGCTTTTATGTGCCGGTCGAGGAGGACGCGGCTGCTTAAAATTTTTCAAAACTACCGTTACTGAATCAGTGCCTTCAAGATTTTGCAGATTGAATAATTTTGAAAAAGCTTCCGGTTGGGGATGTTTGTCGTAATTCTTGGTTCCCGTGCGAGGAAAAGGAGGTCCATACGGGTCTTTAACAATGCCGATAAGAGATTTATCGTATGCATTATAAACTTCAGCCACAAATGGACCGGAAGGGCGAAGCAATTTCAAATCAATTTTGTTCAAAACAACTATGCCTTTGTTTTCGCCTATTTTGTACGGTACGGCAAAAACCGCAACAGGCTGACTATTGTCGCCGGATTTATATATTTCATAGAACGATGTATTTGTTTTAATTTTACCGAAATCAATTTTCTGCAAAACTTCAGGAACGATGGTTTCGCCGTACAGCTGATTATCAGAACCAATCAAATAAACATTATCAGAGCCGATAATATTTTTAATTTGTTTTAGCGTTATATTTTCAGCAGCCAAATTAACAACTACCCGGCTAATAAAATCTTCCGTAGAGTCAAGATATCTGCCGGTATTGTATTCAAGCTGTTTGATGCCGAAATCCAAAAATTTTTGTTCTCTGGAATCTCTCATCTGTCCGACCTGATGATGGTTCCAAAAGAACATCATTGCAAGAGGAAGAACTGTCACAAGCAAAAATACAATAAAAAAATATCTTGAAAATTTCAGCATAAAATTAAATTCATTTAAACAATACTAACATACCATTAATTATTTTCCCCGAA
Organism: uncultured Gammaproteobacteria bacterium; assembly: GCA_964643065.1. GTDB lineage: Bacteria > Cyanobacteriota > Vampirovibrionia > Gastranaerophilales > CAZEDP01 > CAZEDP01. The sequence goes on from CAZXPD010000012.1 coordinate 55,752, forward strand.
ACTAGTTCGCGGGAACTAAAACAAAGCATCAAAATTTTCAAATTATATCAAATCGTCCGGACGAAAAGACTTCACGCCCTGCCTGAATTTATTTTGACTTAAATTATTATGAATATACTTAAACATTTTTTTATAAATCGGATTACTCTGATTGTTGACAATGTTTCGATTGTCAAAATCCTGCCCAATCGAGGTTTTGAAATTCCCGATAAGAATATTTGCTTTATAGTTTTCATTGTTATCTTTACTGTTCATATAACTATTTTACAGCCGTTGAAGATAATTTGCTATATTTTTCGGGAAAAATCATACATAGATGCATCAGACATTCACGTTAAATCTTTTTAAAAAGTCCGTCATATTTCCGCTTGGATTGCCGGACGGAGTTGGATATACGGGAGGAAGCTCAGCTACGGGATAGTCAGGAACTTTATCCCCGGTAGGAGCAAGATAATACTTATACAAACCTGCTGCCGCGAGAATCGTCAAAGCGCCGAAAACAATCAATTTGTTTCTGCTGCCGCCGCCGACGGAAGCGGGCGGAGATTCTGTAATCTTTTTAACTACTTGTTCTTCAATGCTTCCTGAAGCCCTTTGTTCAATTTCTGGAACCTTATGTTCAATTGGTCCTTGAACTTTTTGTTCAGTTTTTTCTTGAATTTCTTCCGCCCATTTTTTTGCTATGAATATTTCGTGACTGTTGTCATAAAAGACTTTTTGAATGATTCTTTCAGCATCGGTAGGGAAAGCATCAGCAATTGCATTTTTTATATTCTGAACCCTTTCCTGATAGTAAGTATCAAAATTTTTAAACAGTTCAATAAAAGGCGTGTCAGTTCCGAATATTACCCTGTCCTCCCCCACTGTCTTGATAGCTTCAACAACAGTTTCAGGCTTAGTCCAGGATACTTCGAGATAAAGCTTTGCGTCACCGTTTTTTATGGACTCTTTAACAACTTTTATACCGTCTCTGTTCCAATGCTCTCTGATATCCCATACGGGTTTATTTTCAAAAATTTTATCTTCTGCCTTAATTTCTTTCTTTTCTTTTTCTAATTGTTTTATTGCGTCATCAAATTCCGTTTTCAACTTTTCAATTGTTGTTTTTTTTGATTCATAATCAGTCGGCATCAAATCTTTTATTAAACAGCCGGGAGCCAAACTCATATGATACAGAACCACAGGAACTTTGGGAATTTTTTTTGCGGCTTCGTAAATTAAATTGGGGTCGGCATAAGAACCTAATTTGTCAGAATGAAAGACACAGGGCAGTTTATATTTATCTGCAAGTTTTAAATACGCTTCATAAACAATGTCATCAGGAGCCTTTCCAAGAAATTCCGGATGAAACTTTAAACCGAAAAACTTTCCCGTGTTGTCTTGCAACAACTTTTCCATATTTTCAGCTTTACCAAGACCCGGCTGGCAAACTGCCAACGCTTTAAACCTTTCATTTTTGCCAATCTGCTTTAGCAAATCCATATTTCCGGTGATTTCATCGGCTATCGGCTCTCCGTTTTCGCTGGTTGCAATAGAGCTCAGACTTGAGACAAAGCTGTAAACTACTTCGTCCGTCTGTTTTACACCCTTAATAACAACATCGAACTTTTCGTGGACCACTTGTCTCAAATCGTCAAGAGAAAATACTTTGTCAGAACCCGGAGTAATATCCTTACCAATATGACAGTGAGAATCAATAATATTTGCCGAAAAGCTAATATTATTATTAATGTTGTTTATGGGGCAAATCCTCATAAATTTTTATAACTCCCTGGATACTTCTCTTGAGTTGCCGTTTACTCAAAAATTCTTTATATATAAAAACCAAAGACGTCATAAAATTGCTACTATATTAATAAATATTTACAAAAGATTTGAAGCTGCGGACAAATATTTAGTTTAAAATGTATTAAAACAAAGGAGGACATATAATGATAGGCGAAAAAATGCAGAGCGCGATTAACAAACAGATTAATGCCGAGCTTTATTCTTCTTACCTTTATCTTTCAATGAGCGCGTATTTTTCAACGGAAAATCTTGCGGGCTTTGCGAACTGGATGAGAATTCAGGCACAAGAAGAGCTTATGCATGCCATGAAATTCTTTGATTTTATTAATGAACGCGGCGGAAAAGTCACTGTTGAAAAAATTGACCAGCCTGCGGTCAAATGGGAAAGCGCCAAAGCGGTTTTTCAAAATGTCCTTGACCATGAAATTCATGTAACACAGCTCATCAACAACCTTGTCAATCTTGCCATTGAAGAAAAAGATCATGCATCGAATATATTTCTTCAATGGTTTATAACCGAGCAGATTGAAGAAGAAGCATCTGCCGAAGAAGTTTTAAACAAGCTAAAAATGATAGGAACAGACGTAACGGCGTTGTATATGCTTGACAAAGAACTCGCCGCCCGGGTGTTTACCCCGCCGGCTGCGGCTAAGTAATTTAATTATAGTTTCCATTCGGTAATAATGGGCACACAGTAGGTGAGCCCATATATAGTATATTTAACAGCCTTAACTAATTTTCAGCAAGACCTTCCATTCCCCAGAGTGGCAGCGGGTAGATTGTAAAATAAAAATTTTACCCAACAGCAATAAACCCCCTCTATAACCTCCAAACAAGTGTATATAACACACGTTACACAAATTTTGCTCAAAA
>CAZXPD010000013.1:0-45727 GCA_964643065.1 uncultured Gammaproteobacteria bacterium
GAAAGATAACTTCGGTGATTGAGAAAACTTCACCGCATCCGATTAAAAAAAGCGATGATTTGCTGAATTCCAAAATAAAAATCCGGGAAAACGATTTAGCCGACTACGCTTAATCCGCGAACGGCGAGAGAATATCTTTTAAATCCTCGAACGTAAGGGATTTTTCCATTGTTCTTTCGGCAGATATAATCGTATCAGCAAGATCGCGCTTTTTGTCCTTTAATTTCAGAATTTTCTCTTCGACCGTACCTTTTGTAATCAGCTTATAGACAAACACATTCTTGGTCTGCCCAATTCTGTGCGCTCTGTCGGTTGCCTGATCTTCAACGGCAGGATTCCACCACGGATCGTAATGTATTACATAATCGGCTCCGGTCAGGTTCAAGCCCGTTCCGCCTGCTTTCAGGCTGATTAAGAATACAGGTATAGATTCGTTGTTGTTAAAGTTATTTACGACCGTTTCTCGGTCTTTGGTCGAACCGGTCAGGTATTCGTACTTAATGCCGTCTTTATCGAACCATTCTTTAACAATCTCGAGCATTTTGACAAATTGGCTGAATAACAGCACTCTGTGCCCTTCGCTGATGATATCTTCGAGCATTTCTTTCAGGTGTTCGAACTTGCCGGATTCATCGATATTTTGCTCGGCGGCTTTGTCGAAAAGTCTCGGGTGGTTGCATATTTGCCTTAAGCGCAGAAGAGCCGCAAATATCGACATTTTGCTCTTTTCAAAACCTTTTTGAGCAACCTGTCCGAATATTTCGTTTCTTGTGCTTTCAAGATAATCAAGATAAAATTCCTTTTGCTCCGGCGTCATATGGCAGTATGCAATGCTTTCAACCTTGTCCGGCAGGTCTTTCGCGATATCGCGTTTCAGTCTTCTCAAAATAAACGGATAAACCTGTCTTCTCAGACGTGCTTCTGCGGTCTTATCTCCTCTTTCTTCAATAGGAACAGTAAAGCGGTAATTAAATTCGTTTATGTCGTATAAAAACCCCGGCATGAGAAAATCAAACACTGACCACAGCTCTGAAAGCCTGTTTTCTATCGGAGTGCCTGAGAGCGCAAGTTTTGCATAAGAATTGAGCTGTTTTGCGCATTTGGCGGTCAGAGAGTCATAATTCTTGATATTCTGCGACTCGTCAAGGATAATCAGCCTGAATTTATACTTTTTCAGCTCCTCTATATCCCGTCTGAGCAATGCATAGCTTGTCAGAACGATGTCGCTCTTTTCTATCCTGTGAAAATAATCCTTTCTGGCATTTCCGGTAAGATTCAAACAGGAAAGCTCGGGAGCGAATTTTTCCACTTCGTTTTCCCAGTTGAAGACCACCGAAGTCGGGCAAATAACAAGCGTAGGGGTTTTGCCCTGCTCGTTTTTGGCTCTCTGAATTAAACCCAAAGCCTGAAGAGTTTTACCCAAACCCATATCATCTGCAAGAATTCCGTTCAAACCGTAAGAATACAAAAACCACAGCCAGTTAAGCCCTTTTTTCTGGTATTCTCTAAGCTCGCCGGTGATTTCCGAAGGCACGTCAATTTCGTCAATCGAACTGAATGAGCTGATTGCATCCCAGAATTTTTTGAATTTTTTGCTCATTTTCAAAACAGCGCCCTGTTCCATAAGCTCAGAGACCAGCCCTGCTCTGTATGTTTTTACTTTGAATTTGTTTTCGTCTGTTTTTTCGGCATCAAAAAAAGTCAAACTCTTTGTGAAAGTCAAAATCTGAGCCAGCGGAATTTCAACATAGCCTTCTTTTTCAAGATAAAAGTATTTTTTGCCTCTCTGCAGAAAATACTGCACCTTTTCCATATCAATTACTGTTTTGCCGACTTTGCAGGAGATTTCAAGGTTAAAACTGTCCGGTGTTTTGTCAAAATCAATATCGGCATGTATTTTAAGCTGATTTTTTGCTGATTTCAGTATTTTTAAATCATTCGCGCTTTCGACAATCCAGCCTTCCTTGAGCAAAGGGAGCACTTTATTATAGAAATCTATCGCGCTGCTTTCATCCGTGGCAAGGTTATTCGTCTGCATCGGCTGAAAATTATTATTTATAAGGAATTTATAAACTTTTTCCTCGTGCTCCAAATTTCTTTTAACCCAGTAAAGCAGTTCTTCTTCAGGTTTTTTAACCGTAACATAGGGAGTTTTTTCCGCAAGTTTTCCGTAAGGAACTCTCACCCCGTCGTATTCAAATTCAAGGGTGAGTTTTAAACTCAATTCTTCGCCGCTTTCATCGGCATCAAGAATTAAAACATTTGCAGGCGGTCTTTTTTCAAGTGTCAGCTTTTCAAGCGTTTCCGAAATATCAACCCTGAGAAGTTTTTTCAGTTTAGGCAGTTCTTCGTAAACAAATTTTCCGCCGTCAGCATCTCTTATATCCGTAAAAGTCGATTTGGTCAAATGGAACGGCAAACTCGAAAGAGACGTATCGAGCGGAAAGATAACATTTTTGTATCTTCCCCATTTAACATTTTTGGAATAATAATTTATTTCATCAAGCGGATACATATCTTCGGGATTTTCCCGCTTCCAGTGGAGCGATAAAAGCACATTGCCGACTAATGAAACATTCACGGCAAGAATAAGCTCTAAAGGCTCTTTGTTAAATCTTATAATACTTTTCGTTTGGTTATCTATTACTTCTTCAAGCTGTGAGAGGATTTTTAAAGTTTCTTCAAGTTTGTTCAGGTACAAATAATACCACCCCGATTGTTTATCGGGTTTCGCATTTTTATAAAGATTTTGCATCAAAAGCAGTTCGTATTTTTGAAAATTATTTAATTGGAACTCTCCGCCGTTTGCGGAGTTCAGTGCGGCAACCGCTCTTAATACCACGCTGACATCAGAAACAGGCTCGTTTTTTTCTCTGTCTATCAGCTGAATTCCCGCGAAACCTTTTCTTGAAACAGTATCAAACAAAACCTTGTAACTGCCCTGCGGATTTTCAACGTGAGGAGGATTTTCATCCTCAAACGTAAACTGCTGACCTGTTTGTCCGGTCATGTATTCTTCCCATAAATGCTTATTAATGCTTGTGAGTCCGACGCATACGGAGTGTTTGCACCATTCTTCCGTTAGCGGGCAGTCACACTGCGCAGAAACTTTTTCGGGCGAAAGTTTGAGATTTACAGTGTATTTATCCTGAAAATTCCCTTTTACAAAAGCTTCTACGATATCGCCCGATAAATTTATATCGAGAATCTGGTTTGTCCGATAGTATTCATAGCCTCTGCGCCAACTTCCCGGCGCTGCGGCATCTTTGATGTATTTAAAATTGAACATGCGGTTTTGTTTTCACTTTGTAACAACGTTTTTATATAAAATATTCGATTGGTAATCAAAAAAAGCGGGCAATTTAATAAACAAACATCATTCGGCAGAAAGAAACTTTACCGAATAACGCTACCCTTAATTAAAAAAGTATAACAGATTAATTATAACTGTCCAATACTCTCCGGAATTATTCAATTATTAAGTAAATTTTACAAATTTCGTTTTTATTTTGTCATGCTAAATCAGTGTTTAAAGGGGTTTTGAAATTTCATGAATAAATATTAAACCCTTATGGAATGCTAAACTTGCCCCTTTGAGTTAAATTCTGTATGTTTTTATAAGGGTTGTGTACAAATAAAAATGATGTTTTTAGAGGAGTGAGCGGTTTACAATGTCAGTTAATACAGTAGCAATCAACAGGGATTTTGTTGTTCCCGAAACTGTTGATATTTTATACAACAGCAGAATTTTCAGGCTCAGGCTTGAAGAAATGTATAAAAGACAAGACTACATTGAAAAAGCAAAGAAACTTTCCCAAAAATTAAGGCAAAATGCGCTTGAAAGAGAGCTATTCAGTAGAGAAGTTCAGCTTTTCAAAAAAAACATCAGTTCAGATAATTTTTTATACCGAATTTTGGGGCTTTCATCTAAAGCCGCCTCTGCCGAAGAAATCAAAGCCTGTTGGAGAAAGCAGGTAATCAAATGGCATCCTGACAAAGCTCTCGAATACAACAAAAAAACCTGCGAAAAAGTATTGAAATTATTAAATCTGGCTCACGAAATCTTGTCCGACAGAGATAAAAAAAATCTTTACGACAGATACGGAAAACAATGGCTCAGCAGATGCGGGTATTTGAACGAGCAAAGTTTAAACGATATTTAATAAGCGGATGAGTGAATATGAATATAGCAGAACTTTCGGAATATCTCGATATAAACGAAACAACCCTTAAAAAATGGGATGATTTTTTCTTTGAAGAAAAAGAAAACAAAAATTATTATTTTTATCCCGAAAGCAAGATAAAAGCCCTGAAAAAAATCAAAAATCTTGCTCAAAAGGGTAAAAATCTCGAAGAAATAAAAGATTTGATGAACAAAGGCAACCCGTTTTTAACAAAAAATTTAACAGAAATACCTAAATTTGAAGTTATAGTCGATGACCGCATCAGCGTGGATAAAATAGAATTTATAGTTAAACCCGTTCTAAATCAGCTCGAAAAGGCACATTCAAAAATTGAACAGCTGTTAATTGAAAAATCAAAAATTATTGAAGAAAATGCATTAGAAAAAGCCCGACTGATTGCCGAAATAGAGATTTTAAAATTCAAAAATGCGCAGATAATGCAGAACAAAGATGATATTGAAAAGCTGACCATTAATTCCTTAATCTCACAGGACAATATCGACCAGAATGAATTAATCGAAGCTCTTGAAATAGCTCAGGAACTTATCAAGGAAAAGACCGAAGAAACAGACGAATTAAAAGCAAAGATTAATGAAAAAGAAGAGCTGATAAAAAACAACGAAACAAAAATCGAACGGCTCATGCAAAAATCAGGCACTAAAAAATGGTGGGAATTCTGGAAAAACTAAGACAGTTTCTTATTATTCAAATGTAATTAAATCTTAACCGCCATGCGAGAAGCAAAGCGGCGAAATAATCCAAAAAACAGTCATAGCGTGCCGCGACATGGCATCGCAAGGACGTTGCTCTTTTCTTTAGTCTCATCCCATCATTCGTGCAGGACGAATGTGCACAACATGACGAAACTAATATTGAGTTTGAAGATGCAGGAAAAATTACATTTTTCTCGCATCTTGCATGATCTAGTGTCGAGGCAAAACCGACGGCTCCTCGCCGCCGCCATTGCCTCTCACATGAATGAGTTATGCAAAAGAAAACTCATCGTTTCCTTTTGCATAACTCCCGCTTACGCAAACCTTTCCAAGGTCGGATACGGAAAAAGCCGATTTTTCCAAAAAAACAGACTTTTTCCGTATCCTCTTTAGTATATAATTAATTTTATTAACGAAACTATTCGAGTAATGACACCCAAAAGCTTATTTAAAACTGCCGGATTAATAGCAATAATAACTATTCTGAGCAAAATCATCGGTTTTGTCAGAGATATGGTCATTGCTCAAGGTTATGGCGCAGGCGTTGTGAGTGACGCGTATTTTTATGCTTATCAAATTCCCGCTCTTGCGTTGATTTTGCTTGGCGGTTTGGGCGGTCCTTTTCACACGGCAACGATTGCGGTTTTTTCTAAAATAATCTGCTCCACAGCGGAAAAACCCGAAGAAAAAGTTAAAAAACTCTTAAATTCCTTCATTACCATTACGGGAATTGTGTTCTTAATACTGAGTATCCTGATATTCTTTTATGCGGATCTTATAATCAAAGTCGTTGCTTCCGGCGCAACGGCAGAGCTGCAGAACCTTGCCTCCGCCCAGCTTAAAATCATGTCCCCCATGATGCTGATAGGCGGGGTTATAGGTATTTTATACGGCATAGCTAACGTTTATCACGAATTTGCGGTTACTTCTTTAAGCCCGACAATAGCCAGTATCGCAGTTATTATAGGCGTGTTAATATTCCCGAACGACAAGTTCGGCTATGTTCTGGCAATTTCAACCCTTATCGGCGCAATAGGACAGATTTTAATTCAGCTTCCCGTATTTACCGCGGCGGGCTTTTCTTACATTCCTGAATTTCAATTTAAAACCGAACAGATGAAAAAAATCGGTGAAATACTCTTTCCGGCTATGATTGCAACAACTATCGGACAGATTAATATTTATGTGGATATGTTTTTTGCTTCAAGGCTCGAACCCGGAAGCTGGTCGGCGATAGGTTATGCTAACAGAATTTTTCAGTTCCCGACCGGAATAATTATAACGGCGCTTCTTGTCCCTTTGTTCCCGATGTTTTCCGGCTTTGTTGGCAAAAAAGACTTCGAATCGCTTAAAACCTATTTTCATAAAGGCTTAAATGCGATGTGGTTTCTTGCCTTCCCAATTTTGGCATTTATTATTATCTTTTCGCAGGACGCAATCAGGCTTCTTTTTCAGAGAGGAAAATTTGATTACGGTGATACGTTAATGGTTTCAATTGCGCTGATTTATCTGTCGTTTTCGATAATCCCCTATATTGCCAGGGATTCCCTGACGAGGGTATTCTATGCTTTTGATGATTCGAAAACCCCCTTCTATGTTGCGGTTTTTTCGATTTTTGTAAAAGCTCTGGTCAACCTTGCATTTATAAATCATCTGGGAATTGGAGCTATTACTCTTTCGACAACCGCCGTTACACTTATTAACGCTCTTCTGCTCGGATATTTTATCAGAAAAAAAATAAATCTTGATATGAAGGCACTTTTAAGTCCCGTCGGGAAGATACTTACCGCAACCCTGATTATGTCGGCATTTGCTTTGATTTTGAAAAACCTGATGAATTCATTCATACCCGACACGACGGTATTATTGATCGTAAAGCTTTCAGTCTGGGGACTGACCGGCATAGCGGTTTATCTGATTATGTGCCTGATTTTGAAACTTAACACCGCATCAGAGCTTTTGCAAAGAGTTAAGGCAAAAGTTATGAGATAGAATCTTCTTTGAAAAGGTTTATACTTTACTTCTTAACCATACATTTATTTGTAAGCGATACCCATTTAGTCTTAAAGTCTTCAACGGGTTTGCTGCTGTTTTCAAAACAGTGATAACACCAGCCCGTCTTTCCGAATACTTCTTTTAATCCGTCAAATGACAGGTATGCCAGGCTGTCTGTTCCGATATATTTCCCGATTTCCTGAATATTCTTAAATGAATTGGCGATTAATTCTTCTTTTGTAGGAATATCAACGCCCCAATAGCAGGTATTTAATATAACCGGCGATGATACCCTGAAATGGACTTCTTTTGCTCCTGCGTTTCGGAGCATCCTGACTATTTCTCTTGAGGTTGTGCCTCTTACGATTGAATCGTCAATCATTACAACTCTTTTCCCTTTGATGACTTCCTTAATCGGGAGGAGTTTTCTTAAAACGCTGTTTCTTCTGTCCTGCTGTTTAGGCTGAATAAAAGTCCTGCCCACCCAGTGATTTCTCATCAAGCCCATTTGCAAAGGGATGCCTGACTGATGCGAATATCCTATCGCCGCGGCAAAACCAGAATCCATAATCGGAACTATAACATCGGCATCAACAGAGCTTTCTTCGGCGGTTTTTCTGCCAAGCTCAACCCTTGTCATATAAACATTTCTGCCGAAAATGTTTGAATCCGGACGGGCAAAATAAATATGCTCAAACACACATTTTTGATTTTCGGTTTTTTCAGCAAATCTTTTAATGACGTAACCGTTTTGAGTAATTTCAACCCCTTCGCCGGCTTCGATTTCGATTATTTTAATCGGTTTAAGCAGCTGAAACGAACTGTCTTCAGAGCCTATGAAATAACCTTCCTCTGCTTCACAAAAAAACAGGGGCCTGTATCCTTTAGGATCCCTGAACCCCATAACTCTTCCCTGAAAACCGAATAATATTGACCAGGCGCCGTCCGAAAAATTATCCTTCAAAATCTTGCCGACCTCATCAAAAGTCCATTTTGAAGGAGGTTTGCACAAAACACGGATTATTTTTTTGAGGGTAATTTCAGTGTCGGATGCCGTTAAAAAGACCTCTCCTTCTTTTTCGAGCCGGTTTCTTAAGTCTATCGCACTCTGAATATTGCCGTTATGAGCCACGGCAACTTTTTCATTCAGATATCTGACTTTATAAGGCTGGGCATGAAGCGCGTCAGAAGAGCCTTTTGTCGAATAACGCACGTGGCCTATGCCGGATTTTCCTTTAAGTCTCTTTATTATGTCGTCGTTAAGGACTTCCATAACAAGCCCGGTATTTTTATAAATGGCTAAATCATCATCTCCGCAGCAAATTCCCGCACTTTCCTGCCCCCTGTGCTGAAGCATAAAAAGTCCTTTTCTTAAATACTGCGAAACATTTTCTTTGAACGATACCCCGCCAAAAATACCGCATTCTTCTCTGGGTTTTATTTCAATATGCTTCATGTTTGCATCTCCAATTCTATTGAGGAATTATAGAGTTTAAACAGTTCGCTTGAATTAAATTTATAACCGTTGAATTCAATGGTTTCACCTTCGCAAATCCCTAAAATTTTATGCGGAATTTGCAAATCTTTGAACACTTTTTTAACATCTTCGGCATTTTTTACGCTAATAACATAGCGTCCCTGTATTTCACCGAATAAAGCTTTTAATTTGTCTTCACAAGCAATCAGATTGCCTTTAAAGCCGGTGCTTCCTTTTTCAAGTCCTTCAAGTAAAGCACAGAACAAGCCGCCTTCGGATACATCGACGCATCCGCCGAGCAGACTCTTATCCCGCAGTTTGAAAACGGCATTTTTCATTTTGATTTCGCTTTCGGCATTTGCTCTGTCAACTTTTCCGCCGAGAAAATCTTTTAAAGTTCTTAAATAAAGCGAGCCTCCGATATCTGATTTGTCAGTAATCTCTTTACCGAGCAAAATTATTGTTTCACCCTTTAAAAAGGCATTATTTATAAGCTTGTCAGGGGAGTTTACATACCCTGCCATTCCGACTGTAGGCGTCGGGAATACTCTGTAAGCCGGCGATTCGTTATAGAACGAAACATTACCCGATACTACCGGAATGTTTGCTTTTTCGCAGGCGTTGGATAAGCCTTTTATAGCTTCAACAAAGCTGTATGCGACTTCGTCTTTTTCCGGGTTTCCGAAATTAAGGCAATCTGTTATGCCCATCGGTTCAAATCCGCCGGAAACAAGATTTCTGTAAGATTCCCAGACGGTATTTTCACCACCGGCATAGGGATCTATATAAACCTGCCGCCCGTTTGCATCAATGGTTAAACCCAGAACGCCGCCTTCTTCGTAAAGCCAAATTCCTGCTCCGCCTGAAATACCCGGTTTAATTGAAGTTCTGTTGCCGACAGTATGGTCATACTGACGGAAAACCCATTTTTTGGAAGCAAAATTAGGGTCCGAAACCATTCTCTCTACGGCTTGCTCAACGGAAACATCAATTTTCGGAGCGTTTAATTTCTTTAAATCTTTTATGTACTGCGGTTCTTCATCAGTTAATTCATATTCGGGCGCATCGCATAATGCCGATGGAGGTACGTTTGCAATTTCTTTTCCGTTCCAGAAAAGCTTATAAGCCTTTTCTTTCACGGTTTTTCCGATAATATTTGCGGGAATATCATATTTTTGAGCTATTTTAAGAACTTTATCGGCGTGTTTTTCGTCAACCACAAACAGCATTCTCTCCTGCGATTCGGAGAGCATAATTTCCCAGGGAAGCATTGGCTCTCTCAGGTGAACTTTATCAAGATAAAGCTCCATGCCGCATTCACCTTTGTAAGCCATTTCACAGGATGAAGAAAGCAATCCCGCCGCACCGCAATCCTGACAGGCAAGAACTTCGTCAAGTTTCAACGTTTCAAGAGTGGCTTCGATAAGAACTTTTTTCATAAAAGGATCGCCGACCTGAACTGAAGGTCTGTCTTCTTTGGATTTGTCCGAAAGTTCTTTTGAGGCGAATGAAGCCCCGTGTATCCCGTCTCTGCCTGTATCTGAGCCCATCAATATTATTGCGTTGCCGCTGACGGCTATTGATTTTTTGATTTGGTCTTTTCTGACAATTCCAACCGCCATAACATTAACAAGCGGAGATTCGGTGTATGACTCGTCAAAGCTGACTTCTCCGGCAACTGTCGGAACTCCTATCGAATTGCCGTAAGCCGATATTCCTCTTACAACGCCGTCAAAAAGATGCTTGACGTGAGCATTTTTTATTGACCCGAATTTTAATGAATCAAGCAGTGCAATTGGTCTTGCTCCAAGCGCAAGAACGTCCCTTATAATCCCCCCGATGCCCGTAGCCGCCCCTTGAAACGGTTCAACCGCACAGGGGTGATTGTGTGATTCTGCTTTGAAAAATACAATATGTTCACCAATCTGAATTCCGCCGGCATTTTCTTCACAGCAAACCGAGCCTTTGCGCGGCAGGAGCTTGAGATATTTTTTCGAGTGTTTGTATCCGCAGTGTTCAGACCACATGGCGGAAAAAAGATAAGTTTCCAGTTCGTTCGGTTTTCTTTTAAGGGTTTTTAGTACTTGTGAGTATTCTTCCTCTGATATATTTAACGCCTGATATAATTCTAAAACTTTCATTTAAGTTCTGCCTCAATCATTTTAAAGAAGTATCTTCCGTCTGTCCCGCCTGTTTCAGTATAAACAGCTCTTTCGGGGTGGGGCATCATTCCGAGAATTTTTCTTTTTTTGTCATAAAGCCCTGCTATGTCTTTAAATGAACCGTTCGGATTTTCTCTGTATTTTAAGAAAATCAAATCTTCAAGACAAAAATCAGATTTATTTTTTACCGCATCATCAGGCAGGATATAATTGCCTTCGCCGTGGGCAATAGGAAGGCTTATGTTTTCGGGAAGCCAATTTTCTTTGCTTTGCAAAGGAACAACATCACAAATAAATTTCGTGTTGTAGTTTACGGAAAGAGCTCCGGGCAGAAGCCCCGTTTCGCAAAGTATCTGAAAACCGTTGCAAATGCCGAAAACAAAACCTCTTTTGCTCTCAACGTATTTTTTCAAAGCTAAAACAGCCGGACTGAATTTTGCCAGCCCGCCTGCTCTTATGTAATCACCGTATGAGAAACCGCCCGGCACAAAAACTATATCGCAGTCATCATAGTTTGTTTCGTCGTGCCAGATAAATCTCGTTTCCCAACCAAAAAATTTGCAGGCTCTCTCCGTGTCTAAATCACAGTTAGTGCCCGGAAAAACTATAATTCCAGCTTTCATTTTCTATTAAACCTCTTCAGTTCCCAGCTCTCAAGAACAGGATTAGAAAGAACTTCCGAACATATATCCGAAAGTTTTTCTCGGGCTTCATTTTCTGTTTTGCCTGAAACATTCAAAGTAAAATGTTTTGCTGTTCGGACGTGTGAACTGTCTTCCAGTCCCGTCCTTTTTAAAACCGTATCAACAGCGCTGCCCTGCGGGTCGCGTATGCCTTCTTTAAGCTTGACCAGTACTTCCGCCTCAAACTTCATTTTTAATTTCCTCATGATTAGACGGTAAATAATAACATTTGCCTTCTAACATGATTGTAATATAAAATTAATTTTTCTGTTATTTGTTTCTGCTTATTTTTCTATTGCTAAAATCTCTGCCAGTTTCGTATAAGAAGAAATCAAATCGCCTTTATCTTCTCGATAGACATCTTTGTCAAGAGATTCCATAGTCCCTTTTACCCAGAAACGGCAGGTATCCGGTGAGATTTCATCCGCAAGGATAATCTCGCCGGAAGGCGTTCTGCCGAATTCAAGTTTAAAATCCGCAAGCGTAATGCCTTTTGTATCAAGGTGCTTTGACAGAATCTCATTTATTCTTAAAGCAGAATTTTTGAGAACCTGCACATCTTTCTCTGACATCAAATCCATTATTCTTATATGGTCTTCCGTTATTAACGGATCCCCGAGCGAATCATCTTTGTAAAAGAATTCTACCAACGCAGGAGTGAATTTTCTTCCTTTTTCAAGACCAAGTCTTTTGCAGATTGAGCCTGCAGCAAAGTTTCTTACAACTACTTCAACAGGAAGTATCTGAACCTTTAGGGCGCGCATTGAAAGATTGTCTAAAAAAGCAACAAGATGAGTTTTAATGCCGGCTTTTTGCAAAAGTTCAAAGAAGTACTTTGTGAACATTAAATTCACATGCCCTTTGCCTTTGATGTCGTCTTTTTTCAGCCCGTTAAATGCTGTTGCGCTATCCTTGAAATAAATAATAACTTCATCTGGACTGTCTGTTTCTAAAAGCTGTTTTGCTTTGCCTTCATACAATAAAACCATCAATAATACTCCTCAATTTTCAGAACCTAAATATGGGCAAATCTCTTCTAATTGGGAATATAGCACAGGTTTATTTATACTTCAACCGCATGAAAGACAGCCTTTAGATACAATGGGATTGTAGCTTCTGCATGCTGCATCGGGAGGCAAAGGCTCACCTGCTTTTGTTTTAAGAGCATAATCTATGATTGTTGCGAATATTCCTTTCAATTCCTCTTTTGAGGTTACGTTGGGATCAACAACCCAGTGCCCCCAGTTGAATTTTCCCCAGTCAGTAAGCATTTCGCCATCAGCATTTGTTGTAATCAGTAATAGCGTTCCCTTGGGGAAATCTTCATCCTTATCTTTTTGCGTATAGCTGGTAATTTTGATTTTCATTCCTGCATATGCAAGAGATTGGAATTCTTTTTGCATATCTTGGTACGTCAAATATATTTTAGCTTTAGTATCTTCACCGTGATTTGCTTCAATGCTTAAAGGATACCATTCAATACCGGGTTTTGTTTCCTTTTTTCTTTCGGAGTTGAAATTGGCAAAATTAATTACTGCTTTTTGTTTTTGGATACTAAATGAATTAAATCTGTTAATGCTGCTTATTTTCATATTCCGGCTCTCTCAATACTTTCTGTTTTAAACTTCTATTGCTTTTTGCACGTCATTCGACTTTATTAAAACATCTCCGCTGTTTTCAACATAAATCTTGATTATGTCTTTAGAGAACTTTTTGTTAAATATTTCGTGTGAAATTATTCTTCTTCTTGATTGAAGGTCGGTATTTTCAAGGTCTACGGAAGAAGCATCTATTGCATTTGTTAATTCGTTTGCATCATGGCCGGTTGCTATAATTCGCTCGTCGGGATATTCAGAATCAACAGGCTCATTTCTGACCCAAACTTCGCTCGATTTGGGAGATAAATGGTAAAACTCGTCAGAGTTGTATTTTTCTCTTGCTTTTGCTTCAATCTTCCGCTCTACTTCCTGCCCGCGTGTTTCTGTTTTGCTCATAATTTTGAAAAATTGACCGAAAGAAACATGGTACATAATCTTTCTCCTTTTGTTCAAAAATTCTTTGTTGTATTAAACCCCGTAAATCAAAAAGTTGACAGTAAATAGAAATAAATTTTACAAATTTTAATGAGGACAAATAAAATCATTACTGAATTCTGCTTTTGTATTCAAAAATTAAGGCTTCCGCCGTATCAAACATTTTGTTGAAACTCAGTTCAGTGAAGTTTTTTTTGATTTGTCTTTCAAATAAGAGTTCGTTATTTGAATTTAGGAATAGATATCTGACAATGACAATATGATTAAGATTACCGGTAAAATCAATGCTGATTTGTACTTTCTTGATTCCAAGCTCTATAAAGAGTTTTTTTAACGGTGAATTATTGGCTAATGCTACTTCAAGAGCTTTAAATGACGGCTTTGCGGCGGATGCGGGCTTAAACCGATTTGAAGTTTTAGTTATACGTTCAACTTTCATTTTAAATACCTGCTGTAAACATTTGTTTAAAAATCGCTTTACGAAAATAAAATGAATTTTATAGATAATAATAATCTTTTTGTATACCATAACTGACTATAATTTTTATTAGTATATATTTGATATATACTAATATTGAGGAGCAAAATCTGGTCTATCTTAAAAACCTTTCAAATACAGGGATTTTGGCAGTATTGTAAACATTTGTAACAATATATAGTATTTTTAGCAATTATATATTTCTGAAATACTTTATATATATAAGAGAACTGAAAAATAAAAAATCAAAAATAAAATATAAATCATATAACTCCTTATCCTTAACTCAACCCTTTATCTAACCTCTATAACCTTTCCTAGCCTTTCCTAACCTTCCTTCCCTTCCAAAACTTCCCCCCTCAAAAGGGGTATTTTTTTTAGTTAGCATTATTGTTTTAATAAAGATATAGTTCTAAAGGATAATTTTTTTATGCTTGATTTTAGCCAAAAAGGCAGTGTAATAGGATATTAAATTCGCTATAATTAGATTTGTAAGCTGATGAAGCAATCGAACAGAGTTATTTCTCAATAACGAGCTCTAATATGGGCGTTAAGGTTTAGGGTAGCTTTCATCAGCTTATACCTTTTGGAGAATTTTCAGGGTTGGTTTCAAGTTATGAGTTTATAATCAAGGATAAAAGATACGGAAAAATATCGATTTTTCACAAAAATCCGACTTTTTCCGTATTCTCATAATGTATCGAAATCAAAATTGATTCAGTATTATTTCCCCTCTGTGTTTAAATTATAATATTCAAGTAATAAATCTAAACTCAGGAGAGAATTCTTTTGGAGACTAAATTAGCAGTTATCGGCTGCGGAATCTGGGGAAAGAATCTCGTCAGAAATTTCTATCATCTCGGCGCTCTTTTTGCTGTTTGCGACACGGATTCCGAATTACTGAACGAAATTGCCAAAGAATACACTGACGTAATATGCACGGACAAACTCGATAATATACTTAAAGACAGTGATATTAACGGCGTTGTAGTAGCAACTCCAAGCCATACTCATTATGCCATAGCAAAAAAATCACTCCTGGCAGGCAAAAATGTATATGTTGAAAAGCCTCTTGCCACTTCAGCCAAGGATGCTTCGGAACTGAATGAACTTGCTTTGGAAAAGGGGTTGGTACTCATGGTCGGGCATCTTTTGCTCTATCATCCTGCCGTTAACAGGTTAAAATCCCTTATAAAACAGAATATACTCGGCGAAATAACTTATGTGCAAAGCGACAGGCTTAATGTAAATCACTTCAGAAACGACAGAAGCGTTATGTGGGATTTGGCTCCCCATGATATCTCAATGGTAAGCTATGTTACAAATTCAAAACCCGTAAAAATAGCTTCGGCTGTTGGTTATGCTTCAGACTACGACAAAGTTATAGATATCGTTCACATTGATATTGATTATGAAAATAATTTTTCGGCGCACATCAGCAGCAGTTGGATACATCCCGAAAAAAGGGTGCTTTTAATGGTTAAAGGCACAAAAGCAACCGCTATTCTCGATGATACTGCTGTGACAAATAAACTGCACATTTACGATAATAATTCCGCATCCGTAAATACTGTCGATTACCCTGAATATCTCGATATTGAACCGTTAAAACTAGAATGCCAACACTTAATAACCTGCGTTCAAAAAGGAATAAAATCCAGAAGCGACGGCGAAAACGGATATGAAACCGTAAAATTTCTTGAAGAAGCTGAAAAAATCATTATGAAAAACGCCGGAGGAAATATTAAACTCCTAAATCCGCTTCCGTCCCGAAAAAAACGTCCGGCTTCACCTGCCGATAAAAAATGACAAGGAAAACAAATGCTTTTAGCAATTGATATAGGAAATACAAACATAACCGTCGGTATATTTGACGGGGATTCTCTCGTCCAGAGCTGGCGTTTAGCCAGTGAAAAAAATAAAACAGAGGACGAATACGGCATAATCCTCAATAAAGTATTGAGTTTTCACGGGTTTGAAAAAATAAAATCAGCAGTCATCTGTGGGGTAGTTTTCCCGCTTACGGATATTTTTAAAAAAGCCGTTGAAAAATATATCGGTGTACCTGCACTGTTAATTACATCCGATATGAATCTGGGGATTAAACTTGACGTAAACAATCCTGCAGAAGTCGGTGCCGATCGTATTGCCAATGCCGCTGCCGTTTCAAAACTTTACACTCTGCCGGTCGTCGTTATAGACACCGGTACGGCAACAACTTTTGATATAGTTGATATAAACGGGAACTTTGCAGGCGGAATAATCGCGCCGGGAATCAAAATCTCTGCCGAAGCCCTGAACATGTTTACGTCTCTTCTTCCCAAAATCAAAATCGAATGTTCAAAGTCGGTTATAGGTAAAAACACCGTTGAAAGCATTCTGAGCGGGATTATCAGAGGTCATGCCGCAATGATTGAAGGTCTTATTTTAGAAATTGAACAAGAACTTGGTTCGTCAGTTACAACAGTTGCCACCGGCGGCTATTCCGAGCTTGTTTCAAAGTATATGAAAAAACCTTTTGACAGCATTAATCCTGATTTAACTCTCTACGGACTCAAAATGCTTTATGAACTGAATAAGACAAAAATAGCCCCTCCGACGGTTTCAATGAATTAGGGAGCTTGAAGCAAAATTTTTCGGCTTTAATACACTATAAAGTTTTTGGGGATTAATGTGTTCAATCCGCTTATAAAAACGAAGTTTTTTGAATTCGGCAACAGTCTCTTTATGCTAAAATATTACAATAATTTGCGGCATTAATAAGAATGAAAAATTATTACGATATTCTGGAAATACATCCCGAATCGGGACAAGAAGTTATAGAATCGGCTTATAAATCACTCTACAAGCATTATAATCCTGAAAATTTCCAATCTTCCGAAGAAATTCTTCAGGCGAAAATTATGCGCAACCAGCTTAACGAGGCTTATAAAACCCTTTCAAGCCCTGCAAAAAAAGCGAAATATGATAAATATTTCAAAAAAAGATGCGGCAGAACCGAAATCAGAAAAAACAAAAACGAAATGCTTCTGGTGTTTTTTGCAGTGGCGCTTATAATAATAATCTTTGCTAAGTATGCGGGTGAATACATTGTTGCCAAAGCCGGCACGCTTGGCTCTATCTTAAATTTCAACCCTGCATTGAAAATTTTTGTCATCGCCTTTGCGCTTGCAGTGTCAATTTATTTCTTTATCCAGGAAATCAAAAGAAAAGCCTGATTAGATAAATTTGATTTGCGGGTTTTCAATGTTTCTGACCAGGATGCTGTATTTGGAATAATATTCGACAGGGTCATTAATTGCCTGTCTGATTTCGTTTTCGGTTCTCAGAAAAGCTTCAACTATCTCAGGATCAAATTGACTTCCGGCACAGCGTTTTATTTCTTCAACGGCTGTTTCATGAGATAGACCGGCTCTGTAAGACCTGTTGGAAGTCATTGCGTCATAAGTGTCAGCAATGGCAAGTATTCTTGCAGGCAGCGGGATTTCTTTTTCTCTTAATGCGTTGGGATAACCTCCGCCGTCCCATCTTTCATGATGGCTGCTCAACCAGAGCGAAATGGTGTTTAGTTTTTTAATCCCGTTTAATATTTTTTTGCCGTATTCCGTATGAAGTTTGATTGTGTTGTATTCTTCCTCTGTCAAATGACCGGGCTTTCTCAGAATTTCTTCCGGTATGCCTATTTTGCCTATGTCGTGCAAAAGTCCTGCTATTTCTATTTCTTCCATAAAATTTTCTTCCAAAGCAAGTTCTTTGGAGATAATCAGAGAGTACAAAGTTACTCTGTGCGAGTGCCCGTGAGTGTAAGTATCTTTTGCGTCAAGCGTTCCGGCAATAGTTTTGATTGTAGTAAAGAAGAGTTCTTTTAAATCCCCTAAGAGAGTGTTTTTGCTCAATGTAAGCTCGTAAGCCTCTATGCCGGAATTTATGATAATTTCAAGTTCTTCGGGCTCAAAGGGTTTGGCAATATACTGAAAAAGCCCGCACTTGTTGACGCCGTCAATCATAGCATCAATATCGGCATACCCTGTCAAAAGCATCTTAACTATCTGAGGATATTTTTCTACTGTTTGTGACAAAAACTCCGTTCCGCTCATATTAGGCATTCTCTGGTCGCTGATAATCAATGAAATACCCATGCCGTATTTTTGGACTAAATCCAGACCTTCCGTTCCGTCCTTGGCGGTTATTATGTTGTATTTTCGCCTCAGTGTCCTGTTCAGAAGCTGAAGATTGTCTTCTTCGTCATCAACTATTAGGATAGTGTGTTTTACCCTGTCCTTTTCCTTAATAGCACTGGATATTATATAATGAAACTTCTCAAGATATGAATCATCAACGATTTGCGGCAAGCTGCTCATTTTTCACTTTTCTTGTTTATATTATCTTAAATTTGTTATCGGCTCATGTTAGTCTTAACTTTAGACACTATTAAGAAATTTAACGGAGAAAATTATGTTTTTTTTAAATCCCCGACAGAACAATATTTTTATGGGCAGTTTGTCTCACGGGACAGATTTGTTGGAAGAATTAACGGAATTTTGTGTCAAAAATTCAATAAATGCAGGCTGGATTAATGTAATAGGAGCGGTAAGCTCTTATACCGCGGGGTATTACAATCAGGAATCAAAAAAATATCATGATATAAAATCCTCCGAAAAAGATACAGGATTTGAAATTGCAAGCTGCTCCGGTAATGTTTCAATAAAAGACTCTAAACCTTTCGTGCACATTCATGCCGTTTTTACCGATAAAGACGGAAACTCTTTCGGAGGGCATGTCATGAAAGGAACAAGAATTTTTGCCGCCGAATTTATGGCAGTTGCCTTTGAGGGCGAAGATTTAGTAAGATTTCACGACGAAGAAACCGGACTGTTTTTGTGGAAGTAATTATATAACTTTCAGGTTTTCTTTTTTTCCGCTATATTCTTCCACCGGTTATTTATTTCAAGCAGTTGTTTTCTTAGTGTTTTAATAAAATTGCCTTCAACTTTTTTAGGTTTTAAACATACTTTTGTTTTGCCGTCATAAGTAACTCTTCTTTTTAGGGCAATATCGGAAAACCCGGACAACAAACGTTTGTCCTGTTCTGATGTCGTAAGGAACATTTTTACGAACCATTTTTTGACTTTTTTTCTGCCCATACCGCTTTCTTTTTGGAAGAAATCAAACTCAACTTTTACCCCCGTTCCTCCGAAAGCATCTGTTAAAGTCTTGTCGCTAAGTAAATTTACGTCTTTAATCCATTCCAGGAAATCCGGCAAACTGTTCCCTTCTCTACATTTGGCAAAAATTTCCAAACCCTCCTCAGCATTTATCTTTGGTGGTATAAATGAAAGCTTAAATGACAGCCCGTTTTTTCTGCTGTCAGGCTGTTTCAGGTTTGCAAATGAAATCGGATTAATTTTAATCATAATTTTTCCAAGACACGCTTCTTATTAAGCTAAAAACTCAGCAAACAAAAATTTGACAGTCTTTTTGTAAATTTTGATTAAGCCTGTCGTAAAAGAAACTACTCCACCACAGAAACAGTTGTGTTCAAAACTGCCTTTATCCTACCACTGTCGCCTTTTAAAAAGATAACTTTATTCTTGGACGTTTCGCCTCTTATAATTTTAATATCGGATTTTGGGATTTTTAAAATATCCGATAAAAACCTGATACACCTTTCGTTTGCTTTTCCTTCCACGGGAGGGCAGTCCAGTTTGATTTTTAAACTGCCGTCAATAATGCCTGCAATTTCGCATTTGGAAGAATTCGGAATTACCCTGACGCTTATATTCACACCGTCTTGCTTCACCGAAATATTTAATTTGTTATTCTCGGAGTTGTTCATATAGAAATTATTTCAAAAAAAAGGTAAAATATTAAATTAAACAAAAGAGTTTTGAGGCAGTTTTTTAAGTTTAAATCCATTATAGCTTTTTTAAAAAAGTTTTTTGATAAAAAAATAAGTGAGAAATGAATCACAAGCTATTATTTGAACAGCTTAACGAAATAATTAAAGAGCAAAAACGTCCCGATTCGGAAAGAAAAAAAATCCGAGCTGCATATGAATTTGCTGTTAGTCTTCATGAAGGGCAGTACAGAGTCAGCGAAGAACCGTATATTGTTCATCCTGTCGAGGTTGCAATCATACTTGCAAGTTTGCAGAGCGATACCGCTTCAATATGTGCCGCTTTGCTTCACGATGTCCTCGAAGATACGGACACTCCCCCTGAAGTAATAAAAGAAAAATTCGGTGAGGATATCCTGAATCTTGTTAACGGCGTTACCAAACTCAGTAAATTAAGCTTCAGCTCAAAAGAAGAGCGGCAAGCGGAGAATTTCCGAAAAATGTTCCTTGCAATGGCAGAGGATATAAGGGTTATTTTCCTTAAGCTCGCCGACAGACTACATAACATGCGCACTCTAAACTACATGAAGTCCGAAAAACAAAAAGAAATAGCAAAAGAAACTCTTGAGATTTTTGCTCCGCTGGCAAACAGACTCGGGATGGGAAGAATCAGAGCAGAGTTGGAAGACTTATCCCTTCGGTACTTAAATCCTGAAAAATATTTTGAAATAGCTCAGCTTGTTGCTCAAAGCAGGATAGAACGAGATCAAACCGTTCAGGCAATTATAAAAAAAGTTCAGGTTAATCTGAAAAACATGGGCATAGATGCGGTTATTATGGGCAGGGCAAAGAATTATTACAGCATCTACAACAAAATGGTCAAGCATCAGAAAACATATCAAGATTTGTACGATGTCACCGCAATCAGGATTATCGTAAATAACGAAAAAGAGTGCTACGAAGTTCTTGGCGTTATTCACTCGGCATTTAAGCCAATACCCGGAAGGTTCAAAGATTATATTGCAATGCCCAAAGCAAATTTATACAGATCTCTGCATACTTCCGTAATAGGTCCGAGAGGCAAGCCTCTTGAAGTTCAAATCAGGACTCACGAAATGCATGATATCGCCGAATACGGTATTGCGGCGCACTGGAAATATAAGGAATTCGGCAATGTGGTTGCGGGTTCTGATGTTGATAAAAAATTCTCCTGGCTTCGAAAGCTTATTGAGTTCCAAAAAGATATTAAAGATGCTAAAGAATATGTTGACAGTGTTAAATTAGATTTATTTTCCGACCAGGTTTTTGTATTTACGCCGAAGGGCGATGTTATTGACCTGCCAAACGGCGCAGTTCCCATAGATTTTGCGTACAGAATCCATACCGAAGTAGGGCATAAAACAACCGGCGCCATTGTAAACGGGAAAATCGTTCCGCTTGATACAAAACTGAAAAACGGCGATATTGTTGATATTCTGACAAGCAAACAGCCAAGACCCCGCAACGACTGGCTGAATTTTGTCATGACAAATCAGGCAAAATCAAGAATCCGCCAGTGGTTTAAGAAAAATCTCAGAGAAGATCATATTGTTCAAGGGAAAAACAGTCTTGAGGACGCAATCGGAAAATCGGCTTTTGACGAGTACATGAAATCCGAAAAAATTCTAAAGTATGCAAAAGAACTTAATTTTCAGACCGAAGAAGACCTTTTTGCAGCGGTAGGCTGGGGAGAGGTTACTACAAACAAGATTTTAAACAGAATTAAAGCAGAAGAAGCCGAGCCTAAAACAAAAATTACCAAAGTTTCTTCCAGAAAACCTCAAAAAACCATTGAAGGATTGGAGGGTATGCTTTATCACATTTCCAAATGCTGTTCTCCGGTACCGGGCGAGCCTATATTAGGTGTTGTCACTCGAAGCAGAGGGGTAAGCGTCCACCGCGAGGACTGCAAAAGTTTGAAAATAGTCGATCCGGCCAGGCTTATGAGTGTGAACTGGGCAGCAAACGATAAAGCTAAGACTTATGTCACAAAAATCCATGTCGAAGTTATTGACAGAATGGGCATATTTAAAGACGTACTGGCTAAAATTGCAGATAACAAAACAAATATTTCGGATGCTTCCATAAAAGGCAAGAACAAAACAGTCGCAATAATCGAAATAGGTTTGGAAATTCTTGATATAGACCATTTGAACAAAGTTATGAAATCCATAGCAGGTTTAAGCGACGTTGTTTCCGTAAAACGTCATCAGTCCGGCAGCGGAAGCAGATTAAGCAAAAATTAAAGGACGGATTTATACCCGTCCTGAAACTTCTGTTCTGGAATTCAGCGTTATTAGTATTTCTGAACACTGATCGGTTCTTCAAGCAAAACGTTAATTTTTGTGCCTGAAGGGATAACGACTTCTTTGCCTTTGCGTGCAAAGATATAGCCGAGACCGAATATACCGCCGACTGTTGTTCCAAAAACAGCTCCTCCTCCCGGTGAGCCCATGAGCGCACCAATACCTAAGCCTGCCAAGGTTCCGCCGGCTGTTGATACTGCACCTGTCGCCGCGGCTGTGACAATTTGTTTTTTAACCGAACCGCCTGTTAATGTTCCTGATTTATTTGCGGTAGCGAGTTTTCCGTTTATGGGAATTTTTTGTCCGTTAGGCAGTTTAATTGCCGTGAATTTAACATCCATACTGGCATTCTTGCCGATTCTTCCCGCAGGTTCAACATAAGTAACCTGTCCTATTATTTCGCTGTTTTCAGGAATAATGACGCTTCCGTCAAGTGTTATGGGTGAACCTAAAACTGCCGTAAATATGTCGCCCACCTGACTTGCAGCTGAAGTAACGGTTGTGTTGAATTCCGCAGGTATTGCCGTTCCGCTGGGAATGGTAACAATTTTGCCTTTCAGAACATTGTTTTGACTCCAAGTATTGTCAACGCTTGCTGACTGAACCGGAGTGAAACTGGAATATTGCGTCGAAGGCGGCAAAACTTTGTATTCCTGCGAAAATGCCGGACTTACCGTAACAATCTGGCTTCCTAAAAAAATAGAAAGAATTGAAACTGCTGCTGTTTTTTTGATTTTTTCTTTCATAGTCTTCCCTCCTGATTGGGATACGATTTTATTAATGTATTTATTGTTCAACATTTGTTTGAGTATGTAAAGAGCTTAAAATGGCTTTAATTTGAGCGTTTTGGTTAAAGCAGGTTTTAGAGAGGATTTCAGGGAAAATTTCACCCTTGCGATTTCTTAACATTTTTTGAGAGATAATATATTTGTAAACAGATTATGCGGGAAAATTCATGACTGATTTTAAAGTTCTTTTTGTAATAGACAAAGTCGAATTGAGATATTTTTCATTCAACAAACTTGTCACAAATTTTTGGCTCATAAAAGAAAGTCTTGAAAGAGGTTATGAGACTTATATAACGACGCTTGAAAAACTGGGACTTAAAGAAAACATTCCATGCGCCGAGGTTTGGAAAACCAAAATCCGACAGGAAAAGAACGATATTAATATTGTTTATGACAATAAAGTTCTGCTTAAGGATTTAACGGAGTTCAAACTCGTATTCTTCAGACCTGACCCGCCCGTTGACATCGACTACATCAATGCTACATATATTCTTGATTATCTTGATAACACCGATACAGTCGTCATTAACAGACCTTCAGGCATCAGGAAAGCTAACGAAAAGCTCTACATTAACAACTTCAGGGACTTTGTCCCCGCGAATATCACAACGTCCAGCCCTGCATTAATTAAGGAATTCTTGCATAAACACAAAGAAATAATCATAAAACCCCTCAATAAATGCTTCGGCAAGGGCGTGTTCTATATCAAATCGGGTGATAAAAACTTTAATTCCATAGTCGAAACCGCAACCAATTACGGTTCAAGCGTTGTTATGGTTCAGGAGTTTTTAAAAAGTCCCGAAAATGCGGATAAAAGGATTATTATTCTCGGCGGAAAACCGGTAGAGCAAGCCCTTTTGAAGATTTCAGGCGAAGGGGATTTTAAATTCACAACCCACAGCGATGAATACCTGAAAGAATCGTTATTAACCGAAAAAGAAAAAGAAATGTGCGCCGCAATAGCACCGAAATTAATTGATGACGGTTTGTACACAGCAGGGTTGGATGTTCTGAACGAAAAAATAATTGAAATAAACATAACAAGCCCGTGTTTCTTCATAAACGAAATTAATACCCTTTTCGGCGTTGAGCTCGAAAAAACACTCTGGGATTATTTTGAGAGTTTGATTTAAATCACTTCGCCAAAATCCACAGCCCTATGGTGTCACCCTGAAGCTTTAATCACAGCAAATATATATAGTCGCTGATATTCAGGGTCTTGCCAACAGTTAATAACCTCATAAAACTCGATTTATCAAAAGCATTAAACGCCGAACTGTCACTGCGAGGCTGTTGAACAGCCGCGGCAGTCTAGGAATGTTCATTCTATTAATATTTAAGTTATATTTGTTATTTTTAAATCTTTAGGAAAAATCTAAATTATGGTAGATTAAATTTCAATATAACGCTTTCACAATTGCTCATTAAATTCAATATTGAATTGCTGTTCAAAAACAATAATTATTACAGGAATATTACTAATGCTATTTGAAAAATTCCTTACTGAAAAAGAACTAAAAAAATTTCTACTTAATCGGTTTGATTGTGAAATTATACATGATAAAACTTTTCCAAACTATAAAATTAGACCTGATTTTAGAATAGAAAAGCATAAACTTATAATAGAATTTGATGGAGATCGTCATTATAGACTTGCAAAGGTTATTTTGGAGGATGATTCAAAGAATAAAATCTATGCAGACAAAGGATACAATGTTATTAGAATACCTTATTATGTTCAACTTTCACAATTAGTCGTCGAAAAGCTTTTCGGGGATTATATAAAAGACGTATCTGCATATAACAATTATCCTCATGGTTTTATTGCTTCAACAGCTCTATTACCAGCAAATTTCTGTGAAATTGGCGTATATAAATTTATAGAAGAACTTAAATCATTTTCATATATTAAAAAGGAAATATTATCCAGTCTAGAGAATAAATTAGTTGAACTCATAGATTGGAAATTAGTTTATCCTCCATATTTATATAATTTGTTAAAAACTTTTAAATCCCTCGCGCAATTTTTTTTCTTTTCATGTTTTATATATTTAGAAATACAAAATGTGAGTTAGATAATGTTAGTTTCATCTGTTATAGTTAGACCTTTTCAAAGTTCTTCCAATCTTAAATTCGGAGCTAAAACACCAAACATCAACGAATTAGAGGCAGAAGTTGCTAAAGTAGCCAAGCGTTTTGCCAAACATCCATATAATCGTTCTTTAGAAGCCGAATTAAGAGATGCCAAAAAGGCATTAGAAGAAGCATTAAAGAAATAATTATTTCTTTGTGTAAATTAATTGTTGAATTTTATTACCTATGAATAGCCCTAATCCTAAACCGATAACCGAACCCGCAGGTGAATGAGTTAATAAGGATAATAAGGCACTGAATAATCCGCCACACACAGTACAGGATACAACATTCAATGCTGATTTAGGTATTTGAGAATAATCATTAATTTTTATTGCTTTATAAATTGACGGAAGCTCCAATAAAGACATAAATACAAGTCCAATTTTAGTAACTCTGTTCATAGTCAAACAAGCAAGCCTGCCTAAAAATTTTCCTTCGAGTTTTGTATATTCCCTATGAATTATCTCAGGTTTACAAAAAGGAAACTTTGTTTCTTTAGGAAAACGCCTTAAATCTTCTTTGATATTCATATAATTATAGATTTTATCCCCGATTTTTGTGTCAGCAAGTGTTGTGTCCCAATCATCGAAAAAATCCTGCCCCCGTTCAGTCTTTTTCAACCAGTTTTCAACAGGCGTTCCGACAAAAAACTTAAATTTAGAGTAATACCCTTTTGGAGCGTTTGATCTTGAAAGTCCACAAATCGATAACATATCCCTGAAATCCTCTTTAAGGTTAATCAGCGCAAGCAACCCAAGCCCGAAGGCTTTAAACCTGTTATTTCCTTTTTCGTTGTCTTCAATTGGAGAAATTCTCCTTGTCGCGGGAATTATGCCTAATAATCCCGTAAAGAGCATTTGCAAAGGATTGTTAGAGATTTTCTTTTCTGTGTTGTTTAATGTCTTGATGAAAACATCAACACCGTTGTGTATTCTATTTAAATCGTTGTTCAGTTTTTTATAATTCGTAACCGAATTAAGATGATTTTTGACAAACGGATTTACGGGAACATAATTGTCCTTCATTTTAAGGTCATATTGAGGATAAAGATTTACAAAATTGTTTCCCAACTTACCTTTTCCCGTTTTCCTTCCAAATTGCGCAATACAAATTATACAGGGTTGTCCCTTATTTATATAAAAACAAATTTTAAATCAATATTGCTATTAAAGAAGCATTTATTAATTTTTATTAAAGAAATTACTCGCTGAGCGGCGAAAGAATGTTCTCCAAGCCTTCTGAAAGTAGAGATTTTCTCACAAAGTAAGACTTAAGGACTCTAACCGTAAAGCGGATGCTTAGGCATTGAGGCTAAAATATCTTTCACTGTTTGAAGAGCTTCAGGGTTATCGTCTTTTGCTTTTAAAGCCGGTCCTATATGACAGGCTAAACAATTTATAACATTATCTTTTACTTGTTGGTTTCGATGTTTTGAAAGCTCGGATAAGATTTTTAATATCGACGCTAATTCGTCATATCTTCCGTTTTCTGCTAATATTTTGCCAATTTCGCCCAAACTCATAACTTCTTCCTGAATGAATGCTTTGTTATCAATCCTGCTCCTGATTGCATCCGTAAAGGGTTTTATTTTTTCAAACATGTTTTTATCCGCATATGCTTTTGCAATAGCCGATATACAGTCACTTTCACCCTGCTGAATAACAACATACTTATTGTTAAGTCTTTCAAACAGAACTTTTTCTATTTCTGCCA
Source organism: uncultured Gammaproteobacteria bacterium (assembly GCA_964643065.1). Lineage (GTDB taxonomy): Bacteria > Cyanobacteriota > Vampirovibrionia > Gastranaerophilales > CAZEDP01 > CAZEDP01. The sequence goes on from CAZXPD010000013.1 coordinate 26,544, forward strand.
AATCATCAAATTTATTTTCTTTTATGAGCGTTTCTGATATTTTCCCTAATGCATGCGCCGCCTGACTGACTTCTGCGGGTATTCTTGAGCAGTCGGTTATTATATTAAGATGCGATGCCGTTATTGGTTTCAATAATTCAGTATTTCCCGCATTTATAAGTTGTTCTGCCGCATTTGATAAATAGTAGAGGCTGAGTTTTCCGTTTTCGTAAGTCTTTGCCATAAGTTTGATTATAGGCTTTAATGTCTTTAATTTTCCTGCCGTAATAAGATTTTTAATTTGCTCTTTTATAAATTCGGCTGATTTACCGGTAAAATTACTCCCGAAGCTTTTTTTGCCAAGCAAAATCAAAAACCACCCTGCTGACTTTGAGTGATCTCCATTAATCAGGGAGCTAATCTCTTCGTTGCCCCTCATATTCTGAAAAAAACTGACAAGATTTTCAGGCTGTTGAAATTGCCTTTTTATCAAAGCATAAGGTATTTTCTGTTGTGCAAGATGACTGCAAACACATCCGAAATTATAATTATTGTTGTTTTTCAGGGTGATTCTCAAATGAATTTACCTGTTTTTGTTTCTTTTATAAAAACAAAACAGAAACAAAAATTGCGTGAAATCGCATCTTCTTTTTTAATAAGGATTCTTTTTAAAATATTTCTTCTTATCTTCTGAAATAGAAATATTTTGAAGTGAAAGATTGTATTTATTTATATCCGCAAGAATTTGCTGTTGAAGGTCTAAATCAAAGTTTTCCTGCGGAGTGCTCTGCGCAGGCTGAAGATTCTTTTCAAAATCATTTTCCACCCTTCCTTCTTCGGGATGTTCAAGCACATAAACCAGCTGATCAAGGTCATAGCCGGAACCGAGCTTGTATTCAGACAATATTTCATCCCTGCTTATCCCGTAAGGAAATCTGTACAGCCATTTCAAGGTCATTCTGTCTCTCTCGGAAGTATTTACAACTCCGTACTGGTGCGGAACATACATTATGTCGTTCCGGTAAGGACTGTGTGAAAGCCCTATCGCGTGACCTATTTCGTGGACAATGGTATGAAAAACCTCATTTTTATCCTGATACTGTGAATGAAGAATGCCGTCAGACAGTCCTATCTGAACTTCAGCAGAATACAGCCTCCCGTGAGCGTCAAAATTAAAATAGCAGTGCCCGAGAGACGACCTTTCAACGCGCTTCCAGTCGAGATTGATTTGAGATTCGTTTATTGTATTGACAATTCTGAACGAAACTTTTCCCTTAGAAGCCTTTTGCCATATATCAAGGGCATCTATAACCATTTGCTGATATGAATAGCTTTCATTTTGCGCCTTGTACCACCTGAAAGGCGCAATATAGAAAGTCAGAGGCATGCAGGCATCAGGCCAGCGTATAATTTTCTCGTTTCTAAGACAATGTGAAAGGTAAGATTCAAGTTCCATAATATAACTTTGCTTTCTCAAACAAAATTATATTATATCCTGCAAGATTAGACTCAATTTTTCCAATATTTTAAATAGCAGTTTTTCGAATGAAAATATTTATTCAGACTTTATTGAAGGCGTCCATGTTAACGGCTGATTGATTTTAATGAGATATTGTACAAAGTTAATGCTTTTTTCATTAAGTGTTTTGCCCTCATAGGATATTTTGTCTTCTTCTAATTTCATAAATTCATTATCGCGAGGTTTTTTATCAGGATTTGGATACCAAGTAAACTGAATTCTGTTCTTAATTAAAAAATCGGCAAATTCTAAGTCTCTTTCTTGATTATTGAATATTGAAGCTGTAATGCCGGTATCTGCAGCAACTTGGTCATCGCGAACCGACCCTGCAATATGAAGAGAGTACATTTTGTTTAGAATATCCTGCTTATTTACCTTGGTTTCAGCACTTTTTTTCCCTATGAAATAACCCTGAAAATTAACATTTTCAATTTTTAAGTTCATTTTTTTACCTTATGTATATACACATGCATGTAAAAACAGAACACTCAAAAAATTGCCCTTTTTTTAAAAATATTACAAACAACATCTTGATGTATCGACTCTACTATGCCTGCATGACCATCTATGCCTAAATACTAACCTTATCCTCTGCTGCGGCAAGAAGTTTGAGCAGGTCAAAAGTAGTAACAATTCCAAGCAGTCTGTTATTCCTTGTGACCAAGAGCCTGTGGATATTCTTTTCATACATAATCCTTGCCATTTTGTGAATTGTTTCGTCAGGTCCGATTGTGAACAGGTCTTTTGTCATTATTTCAGAAACCGGTCTGTCAAGGAATTTCGCATTCTCAAAAAGATTCCTTCTAAAGTTTTTCAAGAACGGTTCAACATAAAAAGTATGCGAGTTCTCATTTTTAAGGACATCTGATGCGCTGACCACGCCGACAATATATTCGTCTTTGTCAATTACGGGCACTCCGGTAATATTCTGCTGGGCGAAAATCCTTATTAGATCTCTGATAGGCTGGTATTCTTTTACGGCAATTACATCTTCCGACATAATGTCATTAACATAAAATTCCATACATACCTCTTTTCCGCCAATTATCCTAACATTTACATTATAAATTTTTTTTGAAAGTGTTTCATTGTCTTGCAGGCTATAATGGCTTTTAAAAAACTGTACAAAATCGGCATAAAATTTTTTAAACTTCTCTTCCCTTGACACAGGGAAAAAATGTTATGTAAACTGTTATTAGACAAAAAAACTTGTCGGGATGTAGCGCAGCTTGGTAGCGCACTTCGCTTGGGACGAAGGGGCCGCTGGTTCGAATCCAGTCATCCCGAATCCCTTAAACCTCGGCAGGTTTAAGTTTCCCTAACACCATGCGGGTGTAACTCAGTTGGTAGAGTACTAGCCTTCCAAGCTTGTTGTCGCGAGTTCGAGCCTCGTCGCCCGCTTTCTAAAATATCAATCAACCCTCTTAAATATTGCATGGCGGGTGTAGCCAAGTGGTTAAGGCTCCGGATTGTGGTTCCGGCATTCGTGGGTTCAAGTCCCATCACTCGCCCCATTATTCAGCTCCGCAAGGAGCTTTTTAAGTGCGTGTATATGGGATGAGAACCCACACAAAACGAAGTTTTGTAATTGGGTTCAAGCGCGAGTGAGCCGAGGCTGAAGGATTTTTCTTTTAAATGATTTTAACGTTTAAAAGAAAATCCGAAATGCCGTTTAACGCGAACGAGCAAGACAGTCCCATCACTCGCCCCATATAATCTAAAACTCCCATATGAGGAGTTTTTATATATTTAGATATTTAAATTTATTAATAAACTTTCAAGATAACAAACTATTTCGTGAACATTAGTAGAAGGGTTACTATACTTGGAATATTGTTGAATATTAACTCCTGCATGCTCTCTTATTAAATCCTTTGCTTTATTTATTGCTCTATGCTGCTCTTGTTTAAATTTCTCATAAATGTCTTTATCTTTGTGATAGTCATTATCTTTTAAATGACTTTTAACCTCATCTTTAGCATCGTCAGATGTGTTTCTTGCACCAAAACTATTTGTAAAATGAAAAATATACCAAATTTCAAAACAAGGATTAGAAAATATTATCTTTATTTTATGCTTATTAGCAAGATCTTTAGCTCGATTTAATTGCCCGACACTATTTCTATCCGAATCAAAAACACACCAGACTATATCACCTTTTTCTATGTTAATAGGATTTCCTTCTTTTTTAGATTCTTTAATTTTATTTATTGCATCTTCCACTATACCGTCAGCATGAGTATTTTCACCTTTAAATGGAATAACCTTTATATTATGTTTGTGAAAAAGCGACTTAAAATAAGAGAAATAATTAATCTCAGTTTTTTCTCCTTCACAAACAATAAGAAATTTTTTATAAACTTCTCTGCTAGGGTTTTTTCGTAAATTTTCTCCAACTCGACTCCTCATAGAAGAGATTCCCTGTTAATAAAAGGAATAGCACCATAACGACCTTCTAAATAACCTTTTTGTACGGTAATATCTTTTCTTGCTTTAAAATCCCACAGAGAGTAAAGTTCTGTAGAGCCGTCCTTAATTTTTTCCGTAAACCAAATTTGGTCTCTTCTAAAAAGATTTTTATTATCTAATAGATTAACATCATGAGATGTAAAAATTAATTGGGCATTATTTTTATTTATTGATGAAGTAAATAACTCTATTAAATTTTTAGATAATAATGTATGGAGTCTTAAATCTAATTCATCAAAAAGCAATACATAGCCATTATTTAATGAATTTATAATAGGACCTGATACACCATAATATTTTTGCGTACCGTCGGATTCTTTTTCAGCCATAGAAAATTCAACATTTTTGGCATTGCCTTGAATATCCAATCCTTGTCTTATTGTTTTTTCTTCAATTTCTAAAGCCCGAAAGTCTGCTTCATTGATATTAATATTTTCTTTCTTTGCAATAGTATTCATTATGTGTTTTTTTAAAAATGATGGAAATTCTTTTTCGTCATCAATTATTGTTTCAGTTAAATTAAAACTTGTTATTTGATTATCAGCTAATTTTAAATATTTTAAAATGTCTTCTTTTTTAATTTGTCCAGTATTTAAAAAATGTGTAGTTATACTTCCAATACTTTTCTGATTAAGTAAAATTCTAAGTTTTTTATCAAACCAGTCAAAAGCCTCTTTAACTTCAAAAATATTAACTCTATTTGCCAAAGATAAAAATAAAATATTATCAGATATATCTTCTGAATAGATTTTCAATCTAAGTGAATCTTCTTCTTTTGTTTTAGGTAGATTAAAATCTATATTATTATAATTTCTTTCAAATATTTGCCTTTTTCGTCCGGTTTTCCATGAATATAGATATTCTTCAATTACTTGCTTTTTATTTAATTTAGCTCCATAAGCATATTTAATATTATTTTGGATAAAAATAAATTCAAAACTAGAGGGTTTATCTAGAAAATTATCGTCAAGTTCAAATGGTTCTATGGGTATTAAACCGCCTTTTTTATAATTAATAGAGTTAAGAATAATTTCTTTAATAGTTTTAGCAGCCTTTAAAATATTCGTTTTTCCAGATGCATTAGCACCATAAATACAAGCTGTTTTTAATAATTTTAAAGTTTTACTTTTATTTTCTGCATTGAACAAATTATTTAATATAGATGTATCACTAGAAGCAAGCATACTAAGAGTACATTTGTTTTTAATAGAACGGAAATTTTCAGCACTGAATTCAATTAACATTATTAACCCTTTAAAATCAATATTAAATAACTTAACATTTACATTAAATCATGAATGTGAGAATAAATCTCGAATTCCGCAAAACATACTCCAAATAAACCAAGTTAGCTTTTAGCACTGCTTAATCATAGACAAAAGTATAACAATAAGTTTGTTCTATTAAGTGCCCCCATATAATCTAAAACTCCCATATGAGGAGTTTTTATATATTTAGATATTTAAATTTAATCCCTAAATATCGCCAAATATTCCGCAAATACGGATTTTCTATATTGCTTTTGTTTGGTAATTTCAACAAGTATGCAGTTTATCAGATACTTTATCAAGATTTTTAATACATTAAAAGTTTAGCCTTAAACCTTTAATGTATCAAATTGCATTATGAGTTTCTTTAAAAAGTTATGATATATTCCCGTCACTCGCCCCATTATTCAGCTCCGTAAGGAGCTTTTTAAGTAAATGAGATTTATTATTGTATTTTTCAGACCAAAATAGACAATAACTTTGGCTGATTTATTTCCGTAAAATCAATAATTTGCTCTTCTAAAAACAAAATTAATAATTTTGTTACAATTTGCAAATATCATACTTGTTAAGTTAAATTAATAGTTCCTGTCAGGGCTCAGAGTTTGTGTTTTTAATTTTAAAACGCTTTCGTAATAATCTTTGGTTCTTGTAATTCACGATGATTTAGTACATAATGTACTTAAATTGTTAATATTGTATATGAGTGCAAGACTCGTAAGATATTGGCAAAGCCCTTGAAAAAGGGAGTTACACAACCCAGATAAGTTTTTGAAGTATACTCTAGTTGACTTTGAATAGCACAGAATCCTTCAAAACCTATCGACTACAAAAGGAGTCCATTTCATGGCTATGGAAGACATCATTTTACAATGCGCAGACTGCGGTTGTGACTTTGAATTCACAATCAGCGAGCAAGAGTTTTATTCATCAAAAGGGCTTGTAAATCAGCCTAAAAGATGCAAACCTTGTCGTAACGCAAGAAAAGGCAGCAGCAGAGGAGGCGGCGGCTATCAACAAAAAAGAATGTTTGATGCCATATGCTCAAACTGCGGATGTGAATGCCAAGTTCCTTTCAAACCCTCAGGCGACAGACCTGTGCTTTGTAAGAGCTGCTATTCAAAATCTTACTAGAAATAAGTAAAGATAAATTTCAAACAGAGCCTTGTTTCAGGCTCTGTTTTTTTATGCTGATTAAAAGCTCTCGGGAGATGCCAGTATTTCCTGAATCTCATTTGCTTTAGCACTTATCTGGTTTAATTTAGCTGTTTTTTTCTCAATATTTTTCATAGCCAGCAAGCAAACTTCTATTAGTATTGGTGCTGAACAATTTTTGGGTTCAAAATCTTTATAACTTGGGGAGTAGTTTCTTCCATCTTTATTTTTCATCTCAATTCTTACCAATGGCTTTTTATCTATGGTTATAGGGAGAATATTAACATCAATATCAGCTTCTGTTTCGAGTTTCCTAAACAACGTTATAGAATCAGAAGAATACAAGTTTCTGTAAAGTTCACCATAGTCTGCGTCATTAACTATATTTCTATCATTGGGTTCAATATGAATTTTTTTAAAATTCATTGAATAATTTTGAATTTTTGAAATATACATTTCGGACTCCTTTTAATATTGCAGTATTATTTATAATGCTAATTATTATAAAAACCGTAAAAATAAAAATTGACAAGAAATGCAAAAATTTAAAAAATTTAGGGGCTTTTGAAAAATTTTGATTTTTGGTTGTAAGTTATTTGTTTGTTAATGACTACAATACGCATATGAAGATTTTGCCCAAAATCAGTAATATAATTCTTTTATTACACACGAGGAAGTTACAAATGCAAAATCAATATTTAAGAGAACCTTTAATGCTTCTAAAACCAAAATTTCTGACAATTCCGGCATTTATTGTGAGAATACCTCTTACTATTTTTCTGACTGTTTGGGGAACGGGATTTTTCGGCGGTTTTATGTTTCTGGGCATAACAGGGTTGAAAGAACTAAATTTTAATATGGATTTTATTCCTCCTTGGCTTGTTTTTGCCATACCGGGCATAATTTTTTTTGTATCTGTTCAATTTTTATCAATATTTGTTGAACAAAAAAAATACGATAACACTGAATATATATTTTATCCTGATGAGCTTGTGATTTCGGAAAATTTTTGGGGCAAAAGGGAAAAATCTCTCAGGTATAAAAATATCCTTGAAGTCAGCCTGAAAAAGGGACCTTTTCAGCAAATGTATAATATAGGCTCAGTAGTTGTTTACAATGCATCAAATACTGAAAGCAACACCGGCTTGGAGATTAAAAACGTTGAAAATCCGGAATCTGTTTATAATAAAATAAAATCTCTCATAAACGAAGCGAAATCCAAAGAATAGAGAGTTTCAACGTGTATATAGAAGAATTCGAACAAAATTTCAAATACCGTGAGGAAGGAAAGCCCCTGCTAACCGTCAGACCTCAATATCAGCAGGATTTTTTCCCTAAAGGCGCGATACTTTTGCTTTCTGGCATTTTATCATTTTTCTTTGCCATACCGTTGTTTTTTATTATGCTTTTTACTTCTCAAATTCTTTGGTGGATTATAAAATTCAGACTGCCGTTTCCTGAAGAAGTTCTTTTTGTTATTTCTTACACAATTGTATTTATACTGTTTCCTCCTTTGTTTAAAATACTTTCAAAGCATTATCTTAATAACACGGTTTATTATTTGCACGATAAAGAAATATCTTATAAATCATCCTTTCCGATTTATCAGCTCGAATCCCTGCCATACGGAAATATAATCGGCATTGCCATTGAAAAAAACTTTTACGGCAAAAATGCCGGCAATATCGGAATGATTACGATTCAAACTCTTAATTCCCGCCCGATGCTCCTGATGAACATTCAAGAACCCGAAACGCTCAGAGACATAATTAATGAGCTGATTAGCAGACAGAAGTAAATAAAATCCTCTTTTTTAATTTCTTTCGATTTTATGCAAAAATCAATTTTAAACTGCGAAAAAAATATAAAGGAGCATAAATGTTTGCAAAATTTTTCAAATTAAAAGAACTGGGAACTTCTTATAAGCAGGAAATAATAGCCGGAGTTACGACTTTTATGACAATGTCGTACATAATTGTCGTTAACCCAAAAATCCTCGAAGCTGCGGGAATGCCGTTCGAAGCCTCTATGGCGGCAACAATTATATCGGCTTTTTTCGGGACTTTGATTATGGGGCTCATAGCCAACAGACCTTTTGCAATTGCTCCGTATATGGGCGAAAACGCTTTTATAGCCTACACTGTCGTTAAAGTTTTGGGTTATACCTGGCAGGAAGCATTGGGAGCTATTTTTATCGCGGGAATATTATTTTTAATTCTCACTCTGCTGAAAGTCCGCAAATGGCTCGTAAACTCCATACCCATGAATTTGCGTACTGCTTTTACAGTTGGCATAGGGCTATTTTTGACTTTTATAGGACTGAACGAAACGGGCATTGTTGATGTGGGGGTTAAAGGAGCTCCCGTTCAAATCGGCAACCTCACGGACGTCAGTATTTTGCTTGCAGTAGCAGGTTTTATTCTTATGGGCTTTCTTATGATAAAAAAAGTAAAATCCGCCATACTTGCTGGGATTTTGGCAATAACCGGAATCGGAGCAATAATGGGGCTGGTTAAAATACCTGTGTCTTTAGTATCAATGCCGCCAAGCATCATGCCGGTTCTGGGACAGCTGGATATTGCCGGAGCTTTCAAATTCAGTTTCATCCCCGTAATATTTACCGTTTTTGTAATGCTTTTCGTTGATACAATGGGAACACTTCTCGGACTGTCTTACAGGGCGGGATTATTGGACGAGGAAGGTTTCCTTCCCGAAATCGAAAAACCCATGCTCTGTGATTCACTTGCAACTATATTTGCCGCATTTGCAGGCACAACCGTGTCGGGTATATACATTGAATCGGCTTCCGGTATTGAAGCAGGAGGAAAAAGCGGGCTGACATCGGTTGTAACGGCATTTATGTTTTTGTTTGCTTTGTTTTTTGCACCTTTATTAAATGTTGTTCCGGTCTATGCTTACGGTCCGGCATTAATAATAGTCGGAATGCTCATGCTTTCTGCCGTGACGAAACTCCAAATTGAGGATTACACAGAATTAATTCCCGTTTTCTGCACAATTATTTTAATCAGCTTTACTTACAACATCGGCATAGGTATTTCTGCAGGATTTATAATTTATCCTTTGATAAAAACCCTTTCGGGAAAATTTAAAGAAATACCCGCAGGAATGTGGGTGCTTGCTCTCATTTCGCTGCTTTTCTTCCTACTTTATCCTTACAAATAATTTTTGAGAAAATTGACTTTTATTTTTAAATTTTTAAAGTAACTAACAGATACAATTACTACTTTTAAATGTTGCTTCGTTTGGAATCCGGCTTTAAAATAATTTAACGGTTAAGTTAAACGGAACAAAAAAGATGAAAAAGTTTTTTGTTTTATTTATAGCATTAGTTTTCAGCTGTTCCTGCGTTTTTGCTGAAACTGCGCCCGGCATAGTACAGGCAGGTATTTCAAATTACAAAAAAGGCAATTATACCGGTTCTGTCGAAATCCTTGAAAAAGCTGTAAAACAGAATCCGGGGAATGCTCTTGCACATTATTATCTTGCCATGTCATATGTTAAAGTTGATAAAAAAGAAAACGCAATCAGCGAATATCAGAATGTTATTAAGTTAAATCCAAACGACCAACTTGCAGCTTATGCGCTTGTCGGCTTAAAAGGACTCGGCGGAAGTATGCCTGAAAAAGCAGCAGACACAACTGCAAATACTTCAGTACCGGCAATGGCTGATAACATGGAAAATTCAAAAATGACAAATGTGAATTCAAAACTTAAACCCAATGAATATGCCAGCGATTCGGTAAAAGATTTTATTAAGGAAACCACTCTGAAGCACATCATAGAAAGCGTGAACACGAACGGAAAAGTCGATGAAGAAAAACTTAAAGAGCTAAAAGATTTTTCAAAAAGTCAAAATACTGACACAACAAAAATGCCGACCGATGAGGAAATCGCCAATGCCGTTAAAACTTTGTATAAACTTTCTGCTTTGACGGGAGCCGGCAATAATATGAATTCGACTCCTGCCGTTAACCCCGAAATGATGCAGATGAATATGCTTATGAGCGCATTCGGCGGCAACGGCGGAATGAATCCCTACGGAGGAAACAACAATTCGATGAACAATATGCTCCCTTTAATGATGATGTTTCAAAATCAGGGAGCAAATTCCAAAACCGATCCTCAGGCAATGCAGACTCTTTTGAGCTCAATGATGATGCCTGACATGTTCGCTTTAACGGGAAATAATAATAATAACAATAATAATTAATTTACGGGCATATTAATGCAAAGTCTGACGGTTAAAACGCCTGCCAAAATAAATTTAACTCTGGATATCCTGAAAAAACGCAAAGACGGTTATCACGAAATCAGCAGCATAATGCAGGCAGTGAGTCTTTATGATGAAATAACCCTTACGATGTCAGAAAGTGCCTCCTTGGGAAATATAATTGAAATAACCGGAAGCAGCACCGAAATTCCCTATGACAACAGAAATATCGCATATAAAAGCGCGTCTGAATACCTTAAAAAAAACAATATTACGGGTAAAAAAGTATCTGTTTATATCAAAAAGAATATACCGGTATCTGCAGGACTTGCAGGAGGGAGTTCGAATGCGGCAGGAGTGCTGTATTCATTGAACAAAATTTTTGACGGACTTTGCGATGAAGGGACTTTGAACGAAATTGCCTCAAAAATCGGTTCTGACGTCCCTTTTATACTCACAGGCGGAACTGCTTTTGCTTCTTCCAGGGGAGAAATACTTGAAAAACTCCCAACTCCCGAGTTAAATATAGTTCTCGTTAAACCCAAAAATATTGCCGTTTCGGCTAAAGACGCTTACGAAAGTTATTCCGCACAGAGGTTAAAAATTTTCAAAGGTGCTTCAGAAGAAATGTCATCTGCTATAAAAAAACACGAAAGAGATAAAATACCTGTACTGCTTTATAATGACCTTGAAATTCCCGTTTTCAAAATGCATTCAGAGATAATGCAAACAAAAGAGAAACTTATTGAATCAGGCTGCCTCAATGCTCTAATGTCGGGAAGCGGTTCGGCAGTGTTCGGGATTTACGCCAAAAAACCCAATTCGGATGATTTTCCCGTAACTCAATATGATGTCTTTTATGTAAAGACAGTCAGTACGGGAATTATTGAGCTTAAAGAAAAATAAAAGTTAATTTTTCCTTTATTCTTTTACTATTACCGCGTTCAGATTTTTTCTTCTGAGCTCGTTTGCAAAGTTTTCCGCTTTTTGAGCATCGGAAAAAGAACCGACTTGGAGAGAGTAGCTTCCGTTATTTTCTCTGATGAACGGATAAAGATTGGGGTTTGATTTTGAGATTTCGTCCGATGCTTTTCTTGCTTCATCAGGGTTTGAATAACTGCCGATCATAATTCTTGACATTCCCGACTGAACTCTGTCTTCGTTGACTTTGTCTCTAAGAATAAGGGTACTGCCCTGTTTCAGGACAGACTGCTTATCGGTAGGCTTTACCTGTTTATTTCCCGATGATGCTGTTTTAGTCTGAGAATTCCCGACAGGATTTCCGTTATTATCATAATTGTTCGAATCTTCATATTTTACTGCATTTGGAGAATCGGGGTCATAATTGCCGTCATCAAGATACTGGAACTGTTCCGTTGCAGACTTATTTTTATCTGCATTTTGTTTTGCATTATCGCCCAAAGCTTCCTGCGAAGTAGTATTTGCGCTCCCCTCCTGTGATTCAATGTTTTTAAGACGCGGATCTATCCTGCCTTTAAAATCATCGCTTGATATTGAGCTGAAATCATCCGAGTTTTTCATTGCCGGAATATCAATAGAAGGCGATAAAAGAGATACTATGATAGTCGAAAGAAAGAAAAACACCATAAACGCCACAAAAAACACAAAAAACAAACGTTTTTTATCGACTTTTATTTTTTTTGTTTCCTTAAATTTAGGATATTCGTTCATTTGCATAAATTAATACACCCCTCTGACTTTGCAGGATGCTCTTACAATTTGTTCGTTCTCACTGCAATAATAATTCATTATATCATCTGCAATTTTATAAAAATCATTCAGGTTCATGTCTGTTTGGAGCCCCGAGGCTTTTACGGGTGCTCCGCAGGAATCTATATTAAGTCCTAAATGTATAAGAACCGAATTCAGGGATTTTGCAGCAATTGAAACAGATAATTTTCCGTCTTTGTAATACAAATCATCGCCTTTTCTTAAAATTTTTTCTCCGCGGGGCAAATAATTTTCCAGAATTTCTTTTGTTGTGCAGACTAATAGTCTCTGTCTTAAAACGCCTTCTATGAGAGGAATGTTAAATTCCTCGACAATGAAATGAAGCATTTTTTTGCTGTATATGGGTTCATTGTTTAAAACATCTTCGATATCAGCCATATTATCGATAGGAACTTCGCATTCTCCGGTAAAAGCAACAACGGCATTGCCTTCAATTCCGAATTTCTTATATATCCAATGAGGAGAAAGTTCTTTTCCCGTGTATTTTATTTCTTCTTCTATAAACTTATATTTCATAAACGCTTTATTGAATTGAGTCCGAATTAACAGATTTGCCTGATTAATTATATTTTAGAAAAAAATTATTTTCAAAAAATAGATTTTTGAGAGTTTAAATTTTTGTGTATATTTTGTGTAATTGTATTTTAAATCGACCTTATGCTGACCTGCACAAATATAGCGAAAAAACAGCGATAACATAAAAAGCACCCCGACCTTAGCCGGGGTGTAGAAGAGGTTATTTTACAGTAGAGAGGAGTTATGAGAGTTTATTACGGTTGATTGATTTCGTTAGAATTTATTATTGAGCTTATCGAGAATGTCATATTCTCCGGTCAACCACCAATATGTGTTTCTGACATCTTTTTGCATTGTGGTGCCGAAGTTTTCTTCATAGAAGCTCTTCATTATGTTGTTATAGTCTTTATTGTTTTTATTTAAAAGCTTGTCTATTGTTTTTGTATAAACAATCGGAACTGATTTCCAGAAGTCATTCTGCATTTCGTCCTTACATGTGATTGCTCCAACTCTTGGGTCAACATCCGCGCCTTTATTTAAAAGGTCGAATATTCCGCCTTGTAATTCTGAATAAGTAGAACTTCTTATTTGTCTTCTTAATAAGCCCGGATTTTGTAAACAAGGCATAAGATTTTGGTTAATAATAACCGGCTGTCCTCCGGTTGAAACCGTACCGCCCAAGTTTATATCTTGAGGGTTACCGAACAATCCGTCATAAACAAGTTCAACGGCTGCTGTTTCCTCAGGCGACAAGTCTTTCAAAAGGTTTTCAATACGCCCGCTTCTGGTAATTGTCCACCCGTTTGTAATTTCTTCGTTCAATTCTTTTGCGAGTTCGATTATTTCGGGTGTACCTGCAATGCGGTTAATTTCAGCCATTTTGGCAAGCATTTGCTGATCCTGAACGCCGCTCAGCATATTTACTCCTGCCAGTGAAGCAACAGGCTGTGACAAAGTTGCCGCACTTCTGGTATTAAGAACATCGGCAACGGTTGTTCCTCTGCCGCGTCTGTCAACATAAGTCACATCAGGACTTGAAGAACCACACATTGCGTTAACAGTATCTACAACCGGCCACACCATATCAGCAGCCGTATTTCCGGGAATTGGCACCTGATTGAAAAGATTATAACCGCCCATATTGTCCGTATAATATGGTGTAATGCTCGGACGATTTAACATTCCGCTTATACCGAATAATGAACCCTCTCCCGTATATATGGGGGACGGAAAGAACCCGCTATACGGCGTATATTGCGGACTACAAGTTAAACAAGAAACACATCCTGGCATATTCCCTCCCGAAGATTACAATTTAATTTAACTTCCTGTTAGACTTCCTATAAATATAAAAACAAAATATAATCCAAAATTGCTCAAAACTGCAAAATTGTTAAGTTTTATTAACAAAATATTTTTAAAAGAACAGCCTAATTGTTCACCGGGACTGTATTACGGCTGGTTTAACAAGATATGAGTATTATCTGAGTAAATCTTTTAAATCGTAGCGCATAGTGTCTATAACATCGTCCCAAACATTGGACTTGTTTTGGCGATAGAGTTTAGCACTTGAATACCAGGGGGTATCTTCCCTGTTTAGCATCCAGCGCCAATTAGGCACAAACGGGAGGAGAATCCAAACAGGCTTATTCATTGCGCCGGCAAGATGTGCAGCAGCTGTGTCAGCAGTTATCAAAAGGTCTAAATTTTCCAATGCCGCAGCAGTATCGGAAAAATCCTTAAATGTTTCGCCAATATTTACGATTTTAAATTCATTCTGAATATTGATAATTTCTTCATTTGAAATGCCGGTTTGGAGAGAATAAAGCTCAACGCCGGAAAGTTTGGCAAAATCTTTGAACAAGCTGACAGGGAGGTGTTTAAGAGTATCCTTAAAGAAAATATTCTTGCTTTGCCAAATTATGCCGACTTTAAAAGACTTATTGTCAAAATATTTCTGTTTATACGCAGATGCTTTTTCTTTATTAGCTGAGAGATATCCTTTTTTCAAAGGAATCTCATTTTCGCTGTGGATGTTCAAAAAGTAAGGCAGGCTCATAACTGTGAGGTATTTGTCGAATTTCAAACCGTTTGATTCTTCTTCGGAAATTATTTTTGCTTTCAGATAATTTTCTTTGAAAAGTTTTTCCAATTCTTTTTGGGGTTTAAAAATTACATTAGCTCCGTAAGAGCTCAAGAGCGGAATAAATCTGGAGAACTGAATTGTATCCCCGAAACCTCCCTCATAATGAACGTAAAAAGTCTTATTTTGTGCTGTATTTTTATCTATTTTTGAGCGAAGAGCCGAACGCTGATGGGCTTCTTTTTCAACATAAGTTCTATATTCAAAGTATTCCCATCCCTGTTCAAATTCTCCTTTCAAAAGATGAATCAGTCCCAAATTAAATAACCCTTCTTTGTAATCGGGTTTAATTGAAATGGCTTCTTTGTAACATTTAACTGCATTTGCGATTTCATTTTTTTCTTTATAAGCATTTCCCAGATTGTTAATGATTTCGATGTCGTCATTTTTGTATTCCAGAGCTTTTTCGTAATAAAGAACGGACTTTTCAAAGTCGTATTTGTAATAGTAACAAAGCCCCAGATTATTGTATGCGTCGGCAAAATCAGGTTTAAGGAGAATTGCCTGCCGAAAACTCATAATTGCCCTGTCATAATCGTTCAGCATGAAATGAGCAAGTCCCAAACTAAAATGCACATTGGGATTTTCGGAATCGAATTTTATCGACTCGTTGTAGTAAAGAATCGCTTTATTCAAATCTTTTTTAGAATGCAGCGCCAATCCGAGATTAAAATATGCTTCCGCATCGTGAGGATCTACCGCAAGAAGCTTTTGATAACACAAAACCGCATTGTCCAAATCATTATTTGTTTTTAAAGCATGTGCAAGGTTAAAGTATGCTTCTTTATAGTCGGGCTTGATTTCTATTGATTTAAGGTAATATTCGATTGCTTTTACGGGGTCATTTTTCAGGGTGCTTATTACCCCGAGATTATAAAAGATTTCCGCAAAGTTCGGATTTAGTTTGATGGCTTTTTCGTAATAATTTACTGAATTATCCAAATCCTTTTTATCGAAGAAAATATCACCCAAAACCTTGTACAAATCGGCAGAAGGAAATAGTTTAACAGCCGTAAAGAGTCTTTCAAGAGCTTCATCGTATTTATTTTGCTGATAAAACAAAACTCCGAGAAGATATAAAGCATTAACATTATCCGCATCAACAATCAAAATCTGTTCATAAGCTGATTGAGCTGCAACTAAATCCCCTGCCTGATGCAAATGCATTGCAGAATTTAACTTTTCCGTCATTACCGTCATTTAGAGGTTATCTTTCCTATTTTGAGTTCAACATTGTAATTATTTGATCGGTAATGTCTACGCCGCCGCTGAGAACACTTGACTTGGTCAGAACCAAATCAACTTTTTTGTTCTTTGCTGTCTGATCGATAGCATTGAATACGTTATCTTCGATTTGTTTCCATTGTTTAATTTGAGAGTCTCTAAAATTATCGCTTTTTGTCTTAAATTCCTGAGTCAATCTGTCTTCAAGATTTCTTTTTTCTACGGGAGAACTGGTATTTTTGAGCTGTTTTTGAGCATCTGCTAAAAATTTCTGGAGTTCTGCTTCTTTTGCTTTTAAATCAGCCGAAACGTCCTGAGCTTTTGAATAACTTCCTATAACTTTGTCGAGGTCAACAACGCCAACTCCTTCAGCGAACGAAGCAACTTTAGAAAAACCTAAGATACTTACAACTGCAAGAGCGAGGGCAACTTTTTTTAACATTTTATTTCTCCTTTCAAACTTCCTGACTATTGTCCGAAACCGAACGTAAATCTGCCGCCTTTATGGTTACCGCTTCCAACCGAAGTCAGCGGATATCCGTAATCGACAGCCAATGGTCCAAGTCCGGGAATATTAACTCTCAAACCCAAACCGGCTGATATACCGTAACCCGGTCTGTTGTATAAGTCATTTGTAACTGTTTCTCTGAATAATGAACCTGCATCGGCAAAGACGGCAAGTCTCATATCTTTTACGAAATTAATTTTAGTCATCTTGTCAACAAACGGAATAGGAGTTCTGAACTCTGTCGTTGCCATCATAAAAGCTTTCCCGTTTCCTACATTGCCTTCTCTAAAGCCCCTGACCGAATCGGAACCGCCCAGACGGAATGCCGCAAATTCAGGCATGGTGCCTAATAATTGCGAACCGCCTTTTACCCCAAAAACAATGCTGGATTTTTCGCCTACGGGAACAAACTTTTTGACGGAACCGGAAATTTTCCCGTAGCTCCCGCCTGAAAGTCCGAGTGCTTCTTTAAGCGAGGTTGATACATACCAGCCGCTTCTTGAATTTAGAATGCTGTCTCTTGTGTCATAAACAAGCGAAGGTCCTACTGATATATATGAACCGCCCTTGAGCTGTTTCTTTCTCTGTTCTTTTGCTTCAGCTTCAGTATAATCTGTATTGTCGGCAAATTTTTCTAAAATATCGTCTTCGTCGCCTTCTTTAATTTTTACGTTTTCAAACCCCATGCTGATGCTGCCTGCAAGGTGGGGAACTTTTTTAATCGGTCTTGCAAATTCTATTTCGCCGCCGTATCTTCTTTCAATTGCAAGAGGCACTTGATAACTTGCGTAGTCTCTGAAAAAGCCCGCTACTTCAAGCGAATTCATTGTTTGCTTCAGACGCGGTTCAAGAAACTTAGCTTCAAACTGTATTGGTGAGCGCCTTACCGTATCGGAATCTCTTAAAACAACGCCGCTACCTGTCATAAAGTTCAGAGACAATTCCTGTCCAAGTCCTCTGAAGTTATTGTCCATATATCCTATAGTTCCGAACAAACCGGTTGAAGTATCAATACCGCCGCCGAGAGAGATAGCGCCGGTTCGTTTTTCGTCAACTTCAACTGTTAAGAGGTATTTATCAGGATCATCCGGCGAAGCCGTTATAACTCTTCTAACGTCAGAGAATGACTGAGTTCCGAATATCCTTGATAAATCCTGTTTCAGAAGATTTTCGTTATAAATTGTATTCGGAGCTGTTGCCATGTTTCTTTTGATAACAAAGTCTTTTGTCTTTGTGTTTCCGCTGATTTTTATTTGGTCAATAATTCCTTCGTTAACCTCAATATTAATCATTCCGTCCGGATCGTCCGAAATTTTCTTAACACGGGCTAAAATATAGCCTTTTTCGGCATATAAATTTTCGATTTTTTCGACGGCTTTATTGAGTTCGTTTATATTCTGAGGGAGTCCTGTCTGTCCTTCAAAGACTTTAGAAAGATCTTCGGTATTTACGACTTTGTTGCCCGTAATGCTGAAGCCTGTTACGGGAGCATTTTCCTCAACCTGAATTCTCAGTTTAATCCCGTTAGGACCGCTTTGAGGAATTGCTTTGATTTTTTCCGTAAAATACCCCATTTCATAAATGGTTTTCAAGTCTTTTTGAATTGAGTCCCTGTCGAATTTTGACCCTTCCTTAGTGCTCATAGTATTAAGAATATCATCCGTTTTTACGAGATTATTTCCCGTAATATCGATTTCTTTAATAGTTATACCCTCGTCATAAGTTCTGTCGTTTATTTCCTTCAATTGATTGGGTATAATTTTATCTGCCTGAGTAAATTCCTGTTCCTGCTCTTCTTCATCATCATATGCAAATGCAGGTGAAAATCTTACGTTAAAAAATACAAGGCTTAATGTGAGAGTAAGTGCAAGACAATTCCCAAAACCCTTTTTCATATTATAAACCTTCTCCGTTAATTATCTGCCGAATTAGTATCAGGCTATTATAAATATTATTGTTTTTCAAGTTCAATAATCAGATTATACAACAATAGGGTACAGAAAAATTCTGATTTTTTGGAAAAATCGAATTTTTCAAGCCTGACCTTTGGAAAGGTGAGAGGCAATAACGGTGGCGAGGAGCCATCGATTTTGCCTCGACACTAGATCACGTAAGATGCGAGAAAAATGTAATTTTTCGGCATCTTCTAATAATGATTTAATTAGTCAAAATAATGTTTGAAATTATAATCTAAGAAATGCTTACAGCGTTGAACAAATAAACAAAGCATGGTTTTATAGCCCACAGTGGCGTGGGAATCTGTCACAAACAAGCGTTAGACCGTCATTGCGAGAAGCGAAGCGACGAAGCAATCCAAAAAATCTTGTCATTCTGAGGTACATTCGCTACGCTCAGCATAAACTCCGCCGAAGAATCTCACTCCTATGGTGTCATTCTCAGCCCCGAAGGGGCGTGAGAAT
>CAZXPD010000014.1:0-29974 GCA_964643065.1 uncultured Gammaproteobacteria bacterium
CTTTGACCTCCTCGAGTCATATTTAATTTTTTTCTCATAATTCAGCGCTATATATAAAATAAAACAAGAAGTATATAAAAATTGCTATTTTTTAATATATGAAATATATAATATTTACATTTCTTTATATAGTTGATATAGATTAAGTATATAAAGAATGGCATTGATATCGATTATTCAATATTTTTCATAAATAATGTAGTATGTTATTGTCGCAACTTTGTAATTATTGGAGTTTATATGTACATTCTTATAATGCTTTTTTTACTTAGTATTCTTGTTTTGGTTCATGAGCTGGGGCATTTTGCCGTTGCGAGATGGAGAGGTATAAAGGTTGACAAATTCGGTTTTGGTTTGCCTTTCGGACCTACGCTGTATGAAACCAAATGGGGAGATACAAAAGTTTGCGTACATGCATTTCTTCTAGGCGGGTATGTTGCTTTTCCGGATGATGACCCTGAGAGCGATTTACCGAAAGACGATCCTTCCAGAATTTCGAACAAAAAAATATGGGAAAGATTCCTTGTTATTTCCGCAGGCGTCACGGCAAACGTAGTAATTGCTTATTTTATAGTTTTGTTTGTTGCAGGTTTTTCAGGCGGGTTACCAACAGGCAAATACAACATTTATGTCGACAAAATCCTTAATGACAAAAAACTTGCCGCATATTCTTCAACCCTGAAAGCAGGCGACCGTTTGCTTTCCGTAAACGGTGAAAAGATAGATTCCCCTGTAAAGTTTATTGAAATTGCCCGCAGAAGCAAAAAATTTGACGGATATGCAGACAACGAAGCTTTTACAGACAGACTTGAAATGATAACATCATTGAATCCGGGGTTAACAAAAAAATTAAGTTCCGGAGGTCTCTTGCCCAAAGGTCTTAAAATTTATCTTCCTAAATACAAATTGGAAAAAGAAATTGACCTTAACGGAGGAGATATAGCATCTCTTGTCAATTACAAGCCGGCAGGAACCAGGCTTTCCGAAGAACAGAAAGCTCTTAGAGATAAAGCCTTAAATAAAGCATACATTGTTTCGGACGGTACGTATTCTCTTGCTGATTTTGCAATGGCAACAGCAGATACGGCTCACGCAATAAACATTAAAGCTGTCAGAAACGGTAAAATTATAGTTATTCCAACTATCTCCCCTGATGAAAAAGGTATTATCGGGCTGAAACTTAAATCCGAAGAAATTGTCACACCCGTTAAAAACCCATGGTCGGCAATTACGGTTTCGTACAGCTATCTCCAAAGAAATGCTTATTATATGATAAGCGGGCTTGGTCTTATTTTTACCGGCAAAATTCCTTTGAATGATTTGCACGGCATAGTGGCAATAACAAAAGTCGGCGGCGATATTATTCAGAATCAGGGTATCTGGGAAGGTTTGCTTCTAACAGCCTTGATAAGTCTGGATTTGGCAATTGTGAACCTTCTTCCCATTCCTGCATTGGACGGCGGACATTTATTATTCCTGCTCATCGAACAATTAAGAGGACGCCCCGTAAGAGAAGAGACACAGGAAGCGTTTGCAAAATGGGGTTTTGCCTTTTTAATCGGACTGATGGTATTAATAATATTCAACGATATATGGGCGTTGGTGACAGATAAACTTTAAAGGAAATAATATGCCTAGCTACGATTATAATTGTAAAGAATGCGATGAGATTTTCACGATTGAAAAATCTATGAATGACGATAGCGTTCCTGATTGTCCCAAATGCGGTTCTGCAAACGTATCCAAAGTATGGGGCAACATTCAGTTCAAAGGATGCGGAGCAAAAGGTTCTTCAAGCGGCGGCTGCGGTGGGTGTTCCGGCGGATCGTGTTCGACATGTCATTAAACAAAACAGATAATTATTATTTAAAAAGGGCACGGAAGTCATATAATATTTCTTTTATTTTTTATAGAATGGATTAGATAATTTAATTTTGCAGAGCAAAATAAATGAAACACCCCAAAATACTCATATCTGGCTATTATGGTTTTGATAACTTTGGAGATGACGCAATACTGCTGTCTCTGGTCTCTTCCATTAAAAAAGAACTCAAAGATTCCTCAATAACGGTTATATCAAACAATCCCAAGCAAACCTCCGAAACCTACAAAGTAAATTCTGTCTATAAATTTGACTGCCTGAAAATACTAAGCAAAATGGTTCAAACAGACTTATTCATCAGTGGCGGGGGTAGTCTATTACAGGACGTGACCAGCTTCAAAAGCCTGATATATTATCTGGGACTAATCTTTCTGGCTTTGATACTAAACAAAAAAGTCTTTATTTTTGCTCAGGGAATTGGTCCTATAAAGAGCAAATTCGGCAGATTTTTAACGATATTTGCCCTAAAAAAAGTTAGAACTATAACTGTAAGGGATGAAGAAAGCTATTATTTCCTTAAAAAACATAAACTAAATCCTATTTTAACATCAGACCCCGTGTGGGATTTGAATTTTGAAGATTATGGCAAAAAAACGGCAGAGGCAAAAGAAAAGAAAACTGTCGGAATTGAGCTTAGAGAATGGCATTTACTGACCGATGAAAAAATTGCCGAAACAGCTAAATCAGTTGCCGATAATTTTTCGGATCGGAAAATAATTTTATTCAGCGTACAGGATAATTCAGACCTGAAGCCTATTTTAAAACTAAAAGAAAACCTTGAGAAACTGAACAAAAATCTTAATATTGAAGTTAAAAAGGGCTTATCCGTGCAAGAAACAGTTGAATTAACAGCAGGGCTTGATTTTTTAATTGCAATGAGATATCATCCGCTTCTGATTGGGGTTAGATTCGGGATATTAAATTTGCCACTTTCTTATGATCCCAAAGTAACAAATTTAGCCGAAGAATGCGGTCTGCCTTATTTAGAAATAAACGATATTCTTGCAGAAGAAATGACCAAAAAAGTTCAAAACCTGATAAAAAACAGCGAATTTTTTGAAAAAAAAATGCAGGTTTTTTCAACGGAGAACCAACTTAAAACTCGACAAAATTTTGATTTAGTGCATAAAATTATAAGGTAATTAAACATAGCAGAAAGCGTTCAAATTGGAAAAAACAGCAAAAAGAGTTCGCATACTTGGATATCCTTTAGATTTGATAAAAATGAGGGATGCTGTTGAAAAAATAGAATCTTTTTTAAAAGCAGGAAAGGGAGGGCACGTCGTTACTCTTAACCCTGAAATGATAATGCAGGCGCTTAAAAACCCTACTTTAAGCGAGACTATAAAAAAAGCTGATTTAATTGTTCCGGACAGCGTAGGAATAATCATAGCTCTTAGAAAATGCGGCATCTACAATGTTCCTCAGCTTCCCGGTATTGAGCTGGCTGATTTTCTCATAAAAGAAAGCGTTAATAAAAACTTTTCATTAGGTTTTCTTGGAGCCTCAAACGAAGTTATCTCCGTTTTAATCAACGAACTTAAGGAAACATACAATAACATTAATATAGTCTTTAGCCATGACGGTTATTTTAATTCCGGAGAAGAGGAAAAGATAATTGACGAACTCAAAAGAGCCAAGCCTCAAATTCTTTTTGTGGCTCTGGGCGTTCCAAAGCAGGAACTCTGGATTGCAAAACAAAAAGAAATTTTAAGCTCTACCGTAATGATTGGCGTGGGAGGGAGTTTTGACGTATGGGCAAAAAAAGTCAAAAGAGCTCCTTCAGTTTTTAGAAAGTTTGGGCTAGAATGGTTTTATAGGCTAATTTCTGAACCTTCCAGGTTTGGAAGGATGTTTCCTACTTTACCGCTGTTTTTGCTTAAAATTTTGTTCAACTTTCAAAGCGTTGTAAAAGAGTTTTAATTAAAGAGTTCTTAAATGGCTGAAAAATTCGAATTAACAAATAAAGAAATTTGTGAACTGGCAGAAAAATCATTGAGCATCAGAGAAAATATTCTGTCGATGATACATAATGCCAATTCTGGACACACGGGAGGTTCTCTTTCCTGTGTTGAACTTATGACGGTTCTGTATTTTAAATGTTTAAAACAGGACAAAAGCTGGGTAGGCACTCCTTTATGGAATGAAAGAGACAGATTTGTTCTTTCCAAAGGACATGGCAGCGCCACACTTTATGCAGTTTTGGCTGAAGCAGGATATTTTGACAAAGAAGAATTGAAAACTTTCAGAAAACTTCACACAAAACTGCAGGGGCATCCTTCTTACAGTCTTATCCCGGGAATAGAAGCATCTACCGGTTCGTTAGGCATGGGATTGTCTATTGCGAACGGAATGGCGTTAGCTCTCAGGCTTGACGAAATGAAATCAAGAGTTTATGTCCTTATGGGAGACGGCGAAATTCAGGAGGGGCAGATTTGGGAAGCCGCAATGGCAAGCGCTCACTACAAACTAAATAATATTACGGCAATCGTCGATCGAAACGGACTTCAGATTGACGGGCAAACAGAATGTATTAAGGCTCTGGAGCCTTTAAAAGACAAATGGAAAGCTTTCGGCTGGGAAGTACTTGAAATAGACGGGCATAATTTCTGCGAAATATATTCGGCTTTGAAAAAATCTGCAGTTATTGCCGAAGAAAAAAACGCTCCCGTGGTTATAATTGCCAAAACGGTTAAAGGGAAAGGTGTTCCGTTTATGGAAAATCTGACCTGCTGGCACGGTAAAGCTCCAAACAGCGAAGAATACAAACTTGCAGTAGAACAGTTGGGGTGTAAAAAAAGCTGATTATGTCATTTGAAGATAAGAAAAAAGTTGCATTGAGAAATGTTTACGGCGAAACTCTCGTAGAGTTAGGCAGTAAAGATAAAAATATTGTTGTGCTGGATGCTGATTTATCTTGTTCAACCCAGACTCAAAAGTTTGCAAAGGCATTTCCTGAAAGATTTTTTAATATGGGGGTTGCCGAACAGGATGAAATGTCAACTGCCGCAGGATTGAGTACTTGCGGAAAAATCCCTTTCGTCAGCACTTTTGCTATTTTTGCATCGGGCAGAGCCTGGGATCAGGTTCGAAATTCTATTGCTTATCCGCATTTCAACGTAAAAATTATTGCAACTCACGGAGGAGTCACCGTGGGAGAAGACGGAGCAACTCACCAGGCTCTTGAAGACATCAGTTTGATGCGTTCAATTCCGGGTATGACTGTTATTGTTCCCTCCGATGCCGCGGAAACCAAAGCCGCAATTTATTACGCATATGAAAACAAAGGTCCTTTCTATATAAGAATACCGCGCTCACCTGCTTATGATATTCACAGCAGTGAAAAATCATTCGTGAATATTGAAAAACCTGAAATATTGGTCGAAGGGCTTGATGTTACTCTAATATCAAACGGTGACACTTTATGCGAGGCTTTAATATGTGCTGAAATGCTTCTAAAAGAGAATATAATTGCGGAAGTTATTTCTGTTCCCATGGTTAAGCCGCTTAAAAGCAAAATTATAGTTGAAAGCGCAAAGAAAACAGGTGCGGTTGCAATTATTGAAGACCATTCTATAATCGGAGGACTGGGCAGCGCAGTTTGCGAAGTTTTAAGCGAAGAATATCCCACTTTAGCATTAAGAATCGGAACAAAAGACATCTTCGGACAAAGCGGCAAAGATACCGAACTGCTTGCCGAATATGGTCTGACTGCCGAAAAATTCATTTCGGATATAGTAAAATTAACTCAAAGGAAATGTCAATTATAATATGATAAGACTTATAAACGTAATCAAAGACTACGGCGATCACTGCGCAATAGACGGATTAAATCTCCATATAAAACTGGGGGAATTTGTCTTCCTTGTCGGCTCAAGCGGCGCAGGCAAATCAACTTTGATGCGTCTTATATACAGAGAAGAAAAAGCGACAACC
Organism: uncultured Gammaproteobacteria bacterium; assembly: GCA_964643065.1. GTDB lineage: Bacteria > Cyanobacteriota > Vampirovibrionia > Gastranaerophilales > CAZEDP01 > CAZEDP01. The sequence goes on from CAZXPD010000014.1 coordinate 5,819, forward strand.
GGTAAAGTTCTGGTCGGCGGCGTTGATGTATCCAAAATCGGTTATTCCCAAGTTCCTCAACTTAGAAGAAGGATGGGAATAGTTTTTCAGGACTTTAAACTTCTTCCGAAACAAACTGTATACGACAATATTGCATATGTTATAAGAGCTTTGGGAATGAGTTCCAAGGAAATTGATCTTCGAGTTAACGGCGCGCTCAAAGTTGTCGGCTTATCCCATAAAATAAACGCAAGACCACACGAACTCTCGGGAGGAGAACAGCAAAGAGTAGGTATTGCCCGTGCAATAGTCAACGGTCCTCCTCTTTTAATCGCAGATGAACCTACCGGGAATTTAGACCCGCAGACATCATTGGAAATCGTTGAAATACTTGAGCAAATTAACCAAAGAGGCACAACAGTATTGGTTTCAACGCATGATCAGGTCATAGTTAATCATTTCAAAAAAAGAGTAGTAACGCTGGAAGCCGGAAAATTAATCAGAGACGTTTATTCCGGAACGTATGAGTAGAGACCGGAGCTTTAATTAATGTTATTTTTGATACCTTTGAACATAGCATACGATATAAGAATAGTTTTAAGAGCCTTTAAAGAGACTTTTAAGGGACTGCAGCGCACAGGCTGGATGAATATTGTTATTATTGGCACAATGGCTGCAATTTTAAGTATATTCGGCTGCATGCTCAGAACAAGTCTTGCGATAAACAATTTTGTCGAACAACTAGGCTCTGCCATAGAAATTTCCGTTTATTTAAAAACCGACGCAAACCCTCAAAAGGTTTCAGAAAGAATTTATAAACTCGGAAACATTGATGCCATAAGTATTGTAACAAAAGACAAAGCATGGCAGAACCTGAAAAAACAAATGGATGTTCCGGATATTAAGAACCCGCTGCCGGATACTCTCCATGTAAGAGTTAAAGATCAAAATCGGGTAGAAAATACCGTAAACCTTATAAAAAAGCTTGATGCCGTCGACGGAGTTCAATATGCTCAGCAGCTTGCAAGAAAACTCCAACGAATCGGGGAAATCACAAACATTGCAACGTTTGTTGTTATTATTTTCCTTGGCGGTCTTACGCTTTTCATTATAAGCAATACGATTCATCTTGTTATTCAGGCAAGACGAACCGAAATAGAAATTATGAGAATGATGGGCGTCGGCAACTGGTACATAAGAGCCCCTTATCTTTTACAAGGCTCATTTTACGGACTCTGCGGGGGTTTATTAGCTCTTTTGCCTATAAACATTCTTCAGACGTATTTGAACAAGTTCCTTAATTTTTTCCAAGTAACCGCTCCCGTTATGAACAACAACATAGTTGTTTTTTCAGTGGTTTTGATGGGGATTCTCGTTGGCGCAGGCGGAAGTATCCTGTCAATAAGGCGGTATTTAAAAGTCTAAAAAATCATGATGAGTGGAAAAAAACTTAATCTATCCACGATATCAAAGGTGTTCAACCAGTATCTTGACACCCAGTCCGATTAAAATAAGACCGGCAAAAATTTCCAGATATTTTGACGGGAATCTTTTCAAGACAAAACCTGACCAGAAACCGATTAACGAGTTAAAGAACGTAATAATTCCAATTATAAGAGCCGGAATAAGAATTTCTATTTTAATGAAATATAATGTAGCCCCTGCCGCAAGCGCATCTATGCTTGTCGCCAATGCAATTAACAGCAAGCACTGCAGAGATATACATGTTCTTTTATATTCCTCTTTCTCTTCCTGAGTCAGCGCATCTTTAATAAACTTGATACCTAAGAACAGAAAAATTCCAAAGGCTATCCAATGATCAATCGTTTCTACGTATTTATATACCCCTTTAGCAAGAAACCAGCCTATAATAGGCATTAATGTCTGAAATAATCCGACAAAAAATGCTAGAAATAATGAGTTTTTTAGTTTGTTTTCACTGAAACATAATCCCTGTGAGAAAGAAACCACGCTTGCATCTATTGAAAGAGCAACGGCAAGAAATAAAACTTCTATAAATGACATTCTTTTCTCTCTTTTGCCCAGCTGTAACTACCTGATAGTGCTAATTTACCCTAAATATAACAAATAATCCAGAAGATTAAGCAGCAAAATTAGTTACAATTTCGAAATAAAATTTAATTTTTTATAAAAAATTGTCAATTCCCATAATTGAGGAAACTTTATATCTGGGTGAAGCAAAGAATTAAAGGAGCACTATAAATGATTAACAGAACTAACTATTCGCCGACTTTTAAAGGAATGTTGGTTATTCCAACCAGAAGTAAAAAGAGCCTTGAAGGTAATGCTTGGAAGGGAGGATATTTAGCTGTTCCTGAATTAAACCAAGCCGTATATAGCGATAGAGAACCCCGTTACTTTTCATTTTCATTGTTTGTATTCTCCCCTGAACAAGCTAGCCTGGAAGCGGAAGCCGTGAAAAAAATAGAAGGGTTTGGGGATTCATATATTCGTATTCCTGACAGTGAACTGCAGGATCCTAACGGGGAAATACAGACTTGGCCCAGAGGCTTTTATGGTCCGAAGGCTCAAAAGGCATACGAAGCTAAATTTGGATCCTGCGGAACAAATGAAGAGGATAAGAACTATTAATTTAAAACCTGCTCTATGGGCTGCTAAAGTAAATCACCCAAAGAACCAAACAAATCAGAAACATGTGAACTAATTGACTCTCCAATTCGAGACAAATTAGTCCCAATGTGTTTAAAACCTCCTTCATTGTACATGCCAAACGCAGTGGGTGATAAATCCAAGATATCATCTGATTTATTTTGTTTGGGTCGTTCAATTTTTTTAAGCAAATTTTTAGGACCCGGTTCGCTTAATGTTTTGGTTAATACTTTATGACCGCAAAACCCCACGACTAAAAGAAGTAAACCTAATTCAAATAATCTGGTGGATTTTGAATCACTGTCAGTTATATTTAATAAATGATGGTTTTTTGCTCCTGTTGAAGTTTTTTTCAAAGGGACTTTTTTGTGAAGCTGACTATAATTGTCAATTGGCAGAACGCTCATAGCAAACTTCCTTCCTGCTAATAATTACTGGCATATATTATAGCTTACTTAGGCTATAAAATGCAGATTTTTGCATTAAATATTTACAATTAATAAGATATAGTCTGTTACAACCTCGAAATAAAATTTAAATTTTATTAGCAACTTTTTCTTTTACAGGTTTTATACCTTTTAACACAATGGGTCATATTTTATACTTCAATCATTGAATCTTTATCTATTCTTTTCAAAAAGGGTTTTGGGTAATACCCAAAACCCTTATATAAACCTCACGCCGGGAGGGATTCGAACCCCCGACCTTTTGGTTCGTAGCCAAACGCTCTATCCAGCTGAGCTACAAGCGCAAATAAGAGGTTAATTTTTAAAAAAAATCAAACTTAAAATCGGAGAGGGTGGGATTCGAACCCACGGTGCAGCTTTTGACCACACAACTTCTTAGCAGGAAGCCGCCTTCAACCTACTCGGCCACCTCTCCATAACGGATGTAAATTAAGTCTATCATGAATTTTTATTTATATTCAAGTGAGATTTTGTCCCGTATTCACTGCGATTTGTCACGAACGGAAAATTAAGCCCTTAACCCATGCAACAAAACTTTTTTCTGAAGTGTAACTGCACTCTTTTATATGACGGTTGTTTTCAAAAATTGTGTCAATGGCTGTTTTAAATCCGTCTTTATCTACGTCAGCCGTTATAAATTCGGCGGCTTGTATCACGTTTTCACTTGAATTCCCCATTGCAACCGTTAATCCGCCCTCCTCTCTGATTGTGTTCATCATGGGCAGGTCATTGTCGGCATCGCCGAGCGCGGCAGCGTTTTTCAGGTCAATATTAAAGATTTCCGCCGCCTGCTTTATTGCCTTTCCTTTCGAGACCGTGTCGTTGTGGATTTCGCAGGTCTGACTTATCGGGTTAACCACGCTTAAATGAGACGGCAATTTTTCTTTGAAATACTCTGTAATTGAAGGAGTTTGTTTATCTGGGTCATAAATTACAATTACAGTCGGCATTCTGCCGCTTTTCAATATGTCATCAAAAGAATCGACCACTTTCATGCCCTGTTTGCCCCAGTCAAACGGCGGGGGATAATTCTCAAGAGTACAGCGCTCGCCGTCAACAATCAAAACCAGCTGGGATTTTGGAGCAAAGTTCTGTTTTGCATAGTTATAATGTTCGATAATCTTTTTGACTTCTTCGGGCGCAATTGTGTCATGAAAAAGAATTTTCCCGTCGGCTCTTATGATTTCCGCACCATGCTGTGTAATAAAGAAATCCGAATGAATATTCAGTCCGGCGGCTATCCTTTTTGCCTCCTGAAAAGTCTTGCCCGTGGGTAGAATAACGGGGATTTTTTTCTCGTTCAGTTCGTTTATTGCCGATTTGGCACTTTCCGGTACCTGATATTTATAATTTATTGTTCCGTCTATGTCGGATAAAATGATTTTAATTTCGTTGTTAAAATTTCCCTTTAGTTCGCTTATCGGTCTTGCTCTGTCAGGTTTTTCAGCGGCTTGAAATGAAATAAAACGGTCCGAAAAATGTTTTATATTATTCGCTGTATTAGTTTTGTCGGTTTGAGAATTAACCTTAACCGATGAAATGGGGGTGATTGGATTGCTGTTTATAGAATTCATAAATTTTCCTTAAATCGCTCTTTATATTAAAATTCCCTGAAAGTAAAAACTTGCTGTTTAAAGATACAAGAATTTACATTTTGTCATAAAATGCTTTTTCGGAACAATTTCAATTTTTACGGGTTTTTTATAATCAGGTAAATAAAACTGCGAAAGACATGATTATTTCAAAAAATCCGATAATGTTTCGGGGCACCAAAACAATTGTCGAGACTGACGAAGAAGGCAAAAATAAAATTACAAATCAAACCACTTCAGAAGCTGAAGATATTGAAGCACTGACAAAATTAAGCACTCAACTGCAAAACACTCCCAAAGATGTTCTTTTCGTTGCTAATGTTGATACCGAGCTTGAAATCCAGGCGGTTGATAATAGTCTTGGATGGGTATTCAGGCTAAATGAATGGTCTGCAAAAATCAGAAATTTTGAAAAGGTCAACGGTAAACAGCAGTACAGCGTAGTTCAAATAAAGTTAAAAGATATAAAAGCATCTGAAAAAATGAAAGAAGCCTTTAAACATTTTATTGAAAAATTAAAAACACTTCCCGAAATGTCCGAAAAACTTCAGGATACAACCAATATCATTAATCATATAGATGAATATGTTTAATTAGAAAGACAGCATTTCTTGTATTTTTTGCCGCTTCCGCAAGGGCATGGATCGTTGCGTCCGATGTTCATAGCCGCAGCTTTTTGTGCGGTTTTTGAGCTGTCGGAAAGCGCCATAAACTCGTTAAATGCTTTTGAACAATACATTATGGTAAGAGCCGAATACTTTTTAGAATTTTTATTCCCGCCTTTATATTTTTTGAGAAGCCCATCAATTGTCGGTTCTTCATCAAGCTCAAGAGCTTCTTTTATAACTTTAAGGAAGCTGTCTTTATTTTCGTTATAAACTGATAAAATCACTTCTGACGGTATTCCTGCGCTTTCGAGATAAGTGATTATGCAATCTTTATAATTGGTAACCGATTTGTAATCACCGGATTTGAAAATTTCTTTAAAAGTTCCGTAAAAAGGAAGAACTAAAAGCCCTGAAGCGTTATCAAAAATTATACCCGTATCATAAGCCTTTTCATGTGACGAAAAGCTCCTTCCGAGAACTTCAACGGGATCAACATTGCTGCGGGTGAATTCTTCAACTTCAAAATACTCGAATTTTTCGATTTTTTGAACAAGTTCTTCGTAATTATCCGGTTTGTTCAGCGTGTCTGTTTCAACATAATCGTTGAAATAACCTAATAGTTCGTCAACATTTTTGCTTGAAACAATAATTTCTTTTTCCCCAAAGAATTTTTGGAATTTTTTGCCGATGCCTTTGACCGTTTTGTCTATCTCTGCTTTCTTCTCATCGTTGTCTTTATAAAGAAGCTCGTTATTATTCAGCTGAGTAACGATTGCATACTTATATACATCCTGTTTTGCCGTTGAAGAAAGGAGATTATTAATGCCTATAAGATAATAAATTCCGTCATTGTTAAAAATTCTTCCTGCAAGGTACTGTCCGGGAATTACTCCTCTGAAATTCACGTTCTTTACAAGAGTAAGGACATTATAGGTCTTTTCATTAACAAGATTGTATAATTCAAAACCTTCTTTAGATACTTTTTTTATTTCAAAAACAGAAACTATCGAACTTTTCATGTTTTCTGCCAAGGCTTTTTCTTCGTCAGATAAATCTTCTTTTTTAAGAAAAACATCTGCGGGAGTTTTGCCGTCTTTCAGGTCATATTCGAAAATAAAAGAAAAAACGGCATTATTATAATCATTTATGCTTTTTATTTCACCTTTTCTTTGCGAAATAAATTCGTTAAGCTTTTCTTCAGTCTCTTTAGAAGTTTCGGCATACCTGAAAAGTTTAACTATCAGATTATTAATCAATTCAACATTCTCAGTTTTATTTAAAGTCTGCATGCTTTCTCCTTACTTTATACTTGCGATAACTCCATGCCGCCCTGTTTCACCCTTATCTTTACGGTGCGAGTAAAAAATATCGTTGCGGCAGCTTGTACACAGGTCGGTTCTGTCTATGTTTTTTCTTAAAACTCCCGCTTCTGTTAATTGTAACTCATTTATTTTTTTTAAATCAATTTTTATCCCTTTGTCTGATTCGACAAAAATGTCTTTGTCGGCTTTAGTGACAGATTTTCTCAGTTCTAAAGCTGTTTTTTCGTCAACGGGATAGCAGTCTTGACAAATCGACGGACCAATTACGGCTTTTATGTTTTCGGGTTTTGAATTAAATTCTCGTTTCAAAATCTCGGCAGCTTTTCCTGTTATACTTGCGGCAGTGCCTCTCCAGCCGGCATGAATTACGCCAAGGATTTTTTGTTTTTCGTCAAAAATAACCACCGGCGTGCAGTCTGCAAACAAAAGCAGGACAGGAAGTCCTTTTTCTGCTGTAATTATTCCGTCGGTATTAGTTAAATCTTCTTTCGCAGAAGAAACAATCTTAATATTAGCACTGTGCACCTGACGGGGATTAATAATTTTGCCATAATCAAGACCGTGAACGGAGCAGAATTTTTCCCTGTTTTGTTTGATATATCCTGCGAATTCCTCTCTCCCTGCCGTTCCGAGTGAAAAGCTGTTCAGAGGTGCCGGCGTATTGCCGCCGATTCTTGTCGAAAATGCGCATATAAGTTCGTTTGTGTCAAATATATCAGATTCAAAATATTCTGTTGAGAATTTTGTTTTAAGCTGCAGCATCAACTTTCCCGCTCTTTCTGTCTTCTAATATTTCAATGCGTCTTTTTAATTGTTTAATTTCATCTTTTAATTTAAAAATATTGTTGTTTTGTTTTTTGATATGTGCGATTAAAATCTTAAAAATCGGATAAATAGGATTTTTGTTGTTTTTGCCGATGCTAAGGTTTGTTTTTAATACATCATCACTAGAATCAAAAAGTTTATATTCGAGTGTTTTTGCTCCTTTTTTAGCAGAAATATTGACTTTTAAAGCAGGCTCCAACTTTATAAATTCAGGATTAATTTCTATGACGTCAGCTTCAAATTGTTTCATTTTCTCCGGTCCGAGTATACTGTTAATTCTTTTTTTATCGTAACTTATTTGTCCGAAGTTTTGATGAACTGTTAATCCGTTAATTCTCATTACCCAAGCCTTTCTGTCAGAACCACAGTCAGATTATAAATTGAAAGTTTTGAGATTTAAATATATTGTTATTATACTGTTGTTAAATAATCTAATTTCAGGCGGGGTTTTATATGTTTGATGTTATTACAATAGGCAGCGCAACTCAGGATATCTTTATTGAAAGTGATTTTGGTAAAATTATCGACATTCGCGACAGCTTTTCGAAAACTTCAATGCTGGGCTTTGAATACGGCGCTAAAATTGAAATAGATAAACTTGCTTTTGATATCGGCGGCGGCGCAATAAATACCGGCGTCAATTTTGCCAACTTTGGCTTTAAAACTTCTGCAATAGTTAAAGTAGGAAAAGATTTGAATGCAAAAGCCATTTTGACCAGAATGAAAGAAAAAAATATAGATGATTCATTCGTAATAACTTCAGACAAAAATAAAACCGGATTTTCGGTTATCCTGACAAGTTTTGAAGGCGACCGAACCGTACTTGCCCATAGAGGAGCTAACAGCAAAGTAACTAAAGATGAAATTTCCTTCGATAAATTGAAGAACACCAAATGGATTTATATTGCCCCTTTGGCTGGGGATTCTAATCTGGTTCTTGATGAAATAGCCCTATTTGCTGAAAAAAACAATATTTCTGTTGCTATAAACCCTGGTACAAGGCAAATTAACAGAGGTGTTGATGATTTAAGAAAAGTTATAGAAACTGCTGAAGTGCTCGTTATGAATTTGTCAGAAGCTTCTAAAATCACCGGAATAAAAGCCAAATACGAGAATTTCGAAGTCGATATTTTTAACGAATGTTTGAGAGTGCTTCAGGATAAAAAAACTTTGGAAAAAGAACCGTGGGTACTAAGCGCCGCTGAAATGCTTATAAAGTTAAATTCTTATCACCCTAAAGTTTCTATAATCACCAACGGCGGCAAAGGAACAGTAGCTTTTGACGGCAAAACATTCTATATAGCTCCTCCTTTCCCCGCAAAAGTTATAAGTACTCTGGGGGCGGGAGATGCTTTTGCGAGCTCATTTACCGCCGGTATTATGAAATATAACTGGGACATTGAAAAAGCTCTGAAACTTGCCTCCATAAATGCCTCTGAAGTTATTCAAAGCTTCGGAGCTCATATTGGAGTGAGAAATTTTGATGAGCTCAAAGAAATTGAGTCTCAAAACCTTGATTATAAAATTATTAAAAAATCTTCCGAAGAAATGGCTGAGGCATTGAAAAGTTAATCTTTTTCTTTATCCTCTATAAAATTATCCTTGAAGATTCAATCTTTGTTTAACAAAGCCTGTTGATGTACCCGAAACGTTATTGTTTGACTGAACGGGTATTGTGCTGTATGACTTTGTATGATTAGAGAATTTAGGCTGTGCTTCTATGGCAGTAATGTGTTGGCTTGAGAAAGTATTTTGGGAAGATGATTTTAGTTGCTCAGATCTTAGCATTGCCGCTTCTGCTATAGATTTTTTGCCTGTAAGTCTTCCCATAAGTCTCAAAAATGCTCCCGACAAACCTTTTTTGTTGTCAATTTCTCGCTGCATTTGCTTCATATCGGCTTGAGTTTTGAAGCCTACCGGCATACCGACAGCATTTCTTGCAGTAAATTCATAAGTGCTGACGTTACTTGCAGTCACGGCAAACAAGCCTTTCAAGGAAGAGTTATAAAACTCTGAGAACATTCTGTTTGAACCGGTAACAAACCACGCAGAGAATAGCAATCTGCTTATTTCCTGAACAAATCTTTCTTTTGCCTTAACAACAGCCAGCTTATAATTGCCGTCACCTTCCATCATCGTAAGGTTATAAGCGTCAAATACAAGGAATACCGATGTTGCCAGTGTGAGGAGAATCTTGTTAATATTACTGAGCTTTGTGGCATCATAATCTGTTGTATTGGTATTAAAAGTATCATTCATCCTTTTAGTAAGAGAGCTTGTAATTTCAGAATAAAATCTGGAATCTTTTTCGGTTAAACCCAGATTTTCCAGATTTTTTGTTTCTTTTTTAATTACTTCAAGCATTCTAAGGGCATAAAGCGCGTCATACTTATTTTTAGCATGTCTTGCATTAGCAATAGCCTTTAATATTTTTTCATCCAAATCCAAATCATCAAGTTTTAATTTTTCGGCATCATTTCTTTTTAATAAATCTCTTTTAATTATCTCTTTTATGTAACGTTGATGCTTGGGATTTCCTATGTCAACTTGAATATGGTTTTTACTTAGTTGGGAAATAGTTTCATTTATTGCTTTTTTCTGAAGATCTTCTTTTCCGAGAATTGATAACACTTTGTTTTTTGTTGAAACAATTAATTTTCTTGCAAATCTGAGTGGCAGGAAGAAATTTTCTAAGAATTTTATTGTGTAATTAACAGACCTTCTGGGTTTGAACAGATAAATTTCAGAAATTTCAGGGTTTAATCGCCCTTTAACCATATCGTTATATAAATCGATTTGTTTTTCTTCTAATAGCTCTTTGGGCTTTTTAATTTTTCCGTCTTTTAATTTGACAAGGACATTATTGTTAAAAACACGCTTGAATATATCCTGAAGATTACTGTCTTCAAGAGAGTGAAAATGTCTGACTAATTTTAAAAGTTCATCATCGGGCTTTTGGAAAGATTTGTTGTAAGGGGTTAATTTGTCAACTATCGGAGGTATCACGTCATAGTGATATTTTGTCTTCCACACCTCAAGACCGGCTCGCAGGTTATTCATATTGATTTTATTTACCGAAATCATAAATTACCACCGCGGCTGTTCTTTCCGGTCTTAGTCATAGCTGAATTATTGATAAACTGATTTAAATCATAATTTTGGCTTTTTCTGACAAAAACATCATTTGATTGCTGCTGCATTGGTCTTTCCATCCCCAAAAGCCCTTTTGCAGCTATCATAACTTTATCTTGAATAGGTAAGTTCTTTTCGGTTTTCTTCCTGTTATATTCGTCAGCCTTTTCTTTTGATATTGGCAGTACAGGTTTGCCGGCAAATTTTCTTCCGTAAACTTCAGAAACTAAAAGTACCGAAAATCCTGCAAAAAGCGCAAAGGGTAGAGAAGCATTGCAGGCTTCTTTAAAGAGAGTACTGACGGCATAAGTAAGATAAGCCGTTAAGCCAACTCTGCCCATTTCCTGTTTAAATCTTATTCTGGCTTCTTTTTTGGATTTATTGTCATCATCAGTTAAATATCTTGTCAGGTTATATGCATCAGCCGCAAGAAAAGTCGACGTAATAGTGCCGGATATAATTCTGTTAGCTGTCAAAGAAGCGTTTGAACCATAGCCCGTAATAATTTTTCTGAAAGAGTCAAATGAAACATTTTTTAAATAGAGTTTGATTTTTTCATCAACTTCTCCGATTTTAATTTTTTCGGGAGAAAAACCTCTTTCCAGAAGTTCTTTGTCTCTTGCGGCAAGATCCAATTGTTTCTTAGTTGTTTCGGCTATCTGGACATATTTTTTATTAATCTCATCAAATATCCTTCTTTCATCCAAAGTAAGTTCATTTGCCTTAAGGATTTCGTCTGTAATCCCTTCTTTTTTAAGTTCTTTAATGCGGATTTTTTTTATGGTATCGTTTGCCTGAGCTATAATAACAATCTTCTCTTCAAGAAGACTTCGTTTATCTCTTAATGTTTTGTCTCCTTTTGATACAAGCAGTTTATTTTTAGCACCTTTTAACAATTGATAAGGGGATAGAAGGATTTCTTTCAATCTCTGCTGCAGTGAAGGATTCATTATTATTTTGCCGGAATCAAGTTTAGTGGCGACTTCTTTGTATATTTTTCCGAAATATTCATCTTTATAGGCTTCTTCAGAAGTCAGGTCTGATAAAACTTTATTAAAGTCTCTTTTAATTAAATTGTCATCTTCTAAATAAGGATTAATAAAATCCAAATTTTGTTTAATACTTTCACGGCTGAGGGAAGTTCCCTTATCCGTGAAAGGCTTTTTGAGCGTTTCAATAAAACAACGCAGTTTTTCCGAAAAAGACGGCTTGCCTATGCATTCTTTTGCTACTTTTCCTGCTGATTTAAATGCTCCTGACGCAGAACCGAAACTAATAAAAGAGCCCTCAAAACTTGCTTGCAGGTTACTGTTTGTTTGTGAGGACTCTCTGTTATATTTTATTGTAGCTTCATTGACTTGGATGCTCTTCGCATGTAATCCGTTAAAATTTAGCGGTCTTGGCGCCTTTTCGACTGCTCTGCCCCTTAACCTAAAGTCGTCAGGCTCCAACCCATGGGCAATATTATTCTCATGCCTCCATATTAGTTTCGTTATTTTTGAATTATCCAGCTTAGAAATCATATTGTTTTCTTTACCTCATAAAACTAAAGGCAAATTGTGCAGATTTTTAGCTTAACTGCTATTATCTTATCGCAATTATAAAAAACTTGTAAACTCTTGAAATTGCTTTTTCTTTTAAGATTTTGAATTAATTTTAAAATTTCTTTACAATTCTGTTTTGGTTTAAAAATAATAAGCAGTCTTTATCAGAGCTAAATTTAAACAGACAAAATTTAAAAAAAATTCAAAATTTATTATTACTGAAATATATCTAAAATACCTTAAAGGGATATAAAAGATAATTTTTACATTTCTATAAATGTTTTTAAAAAAATCGCATCTTTTTTCGAATCCAAAGATATACAGCTGTTTTTAAATAAATTAATATTATTCCCAATAAAATTTTACCAATTAACACAAAATAATCACCAACAATAAAATGTCTATAGATTTAAAAATTTTTTAATTATAATGTGAACAAAATTTGACATTTCATTAAGGTAAAAAGACAGTTCCTAAAAAATCGGAGGTAAACATGAACATTAGAATTGATGATGGTTGCATAGCTTGCGGTGCGTGCGAATCAATATGTGATGCTGTTTTTACGGTTGATGACGTAGCAAAAGTAAATGCAGCAGGCATTGCAGGAAACGAAGACGCGGTCAGAGAAGCTGCTGATGCTTGCCCTGTAAGTGTAATTATTATTGAAGAATAAATTTACATTCAAAAAACGCCCTCTTTCGAGGGCGTTTTTTTTGAATTATTTTGCAGGCAGTTCGTTTTTGGCAACATGCCTCGTAAGTCTGGACTTTTTCCTTGCCGCTGTGTTTCTGTGAAGCACACCTTTAGAAACAGCTTTGTCAATAGTACTGTATGCTTTGCTGAGGGCTGTTTTTATTTTTTCGATATCAGCCGCTTTAATTGCTTCGTAAACCCTTCTAACTGCGGTTTTGATTGAGGATTTTAATGCTACATTTCTTGAACGGTTTCGTTCAGTGACTTCAACTCTTTTTTTTGCTGATTTGATGTTTGGCAACTTGATTTTCTCCTTTATTAGTTTTCCTGATTTATTATTTTTTCTTAGTTTTGTTATACATAAAAAGGATGTTAGTAAACAAATACATATATATCCGCTTTTGCATACATGAAAAATTATAATACATAAAAAAAATCGGTGTAAAGTTTCTTGAGAAAGCTGAAAAAATCTGTTCGTAAATAATTGCTTGAATTGAAATTGTCAAAAGTTGATATTTCAAGTTATACTTAGTAGTTGAGTAATTTGACTTTAGAAAGAGCTTATGACCATTAAAAATATAAGAAATTTTTGCATAATAGCACATATAGACCACGGTAAATCTACACTAGCCGACAGGCTGCTTGAAAAAACTCATACTGTCTCGGAAAGGGACATGACTGACCAGCTGCTTGACACAATGGATATTGAAAAGGAAAGAGGAATAACCATCAAGCTTCAGGCAGCAAGAATGAATTATAAAGGTAAAGATGGCAAAAACTATATTCTGAACCTTATAGATACACCGGGACATGTTGATTTCAGCTATGAAGTCTCGAGAAGCCTCGCAGCGTGCGAAGGAGCTCTCCTTGTGGTTGACGCTACCCAGGGTGTTGAAGCTCAGACACTTGCCAATGTCTATCTTGCAATAGACCAGAACCTGGAAATTATACCCGTAATTAATAAAATTGATCTTCCAAGCGCCGATCCCGAACGGGTAAAGCATGAAATAGAAGAAATCATAGGAATAGACGCTTCAAATGCTGTTATGGCAAGCGCTAAAACAGGAATAGGCATCGAGGAAGTTCTTGAAGCCATAGTAAATTACGTGCCGTCACCGAAAGACACATCAACGAAACCGCTCAGGGCTTTGGTTTTTGACAGCTGCTACGATTCGTATCTGGGAACCATAGTTTATTTCAAGGTCGTTGATGGAGCCATAAAAAACGGCGATAAAATAAGGTTTATGGCTAATAAAAAAGATTTTGAAATAACCGAAATAGGATATATGAAACCTTTCAGGACTCCGATAAAAGCTTTACATACAGGAGAAGTTGGTTATCTGGCGGCATCGATTAAGGAAGTCTCACAGTTTGTGGGTGATACAATTACATCTGCCGAGAATCCCGCTAAAGAAGCTCTGCCTGGTTATAAAAAAGCTCTTCCTATGGTATTTTGCGGTATGTATCCCGTCGATAACGATAAGTACCACGATTTAAAAGAAGCTCTGGAAAAACTTAAACTTAACGATTCAAGCATTACTTTTGAACCTGAAACATCTTCGGCTCTTGGTTTTGGTTTCAGGTGCGGATTCCTCGGTCTGCTTCATATGGAAATTGCTCAGGAAAGACTGGAAAGAGAATACGATATAGATTTGGTCACTACTTCTCCGAGCGTTGTTTACAGGATAACCAAGACAGGCGGGGAAATTATTAGTATCGACAATCCTGCTAATTTGCCTCCGCCGACGCATATAGACAAAATTGAAGAACCTTACGTAAAAGTAAATATAATATGCCCTAACGATTATGTAGGTTCGTTAATGGAACTCGCTCAAAGCAAAAGAGGAATATTTCATAATATGCATTATATAGACTCGACCAGAGTCACTTTGGAATACGAAATTCCTCTTAGTGAAATGATTACGGATTTTTACGACCAGCTTAAGTCCCGTTCGAAAGGCTACGCAAGCATGGATTATGATTTCAGCGGATACAAAGAATCCGATCTTGTAAAACTCGATATTATGCTGGCAGGAGAAATTGTTGACGCTTTGAGCGTTATTGTTCACAAAGACAATTCTTTTTATGTGGGACAAAAACTGGCAATAAAGCTGAAAGACCTCATACCCAAACAAATGTTTGAAGTTCCCATACAGGCATCAATCGGTGGAAGAATAATTGCCAGAACAAACGTAAAAGCCATGCGAAAAAATGTTCTTGATAAATGTTACGGCGGTGATATTACAAGAAAAAGAAAACTTCTCGAAAAACAAAAAGCAGGTAAAAAAAGAATGAAAGCCATCGGCAAAGTTGAAGTTCCTCAGGAAGCGTTTATGGCACTTTTGAGCCTGGACGGCTGACTTGTAGTTAATGGTATAATTTTATAGATAAATTTATTAGGGGTTAGAAAAATGAAAATGCTAAAAAATAAAAGTTCATTGTTTGCACTGATGTTTATAGTAATCGCGCTTGCATGTATAGGTTTTGCAGGAGTAAAAGCGATTCCTCCCAAACTCAATCTTATGCCTTCGGATTATGATACCGGAATAACCTGGGCTCAAGCAGTCAAATTGAAAAAACCGATTATTGTAAATTTTTATATTAATTACTGTCATTATTGCCAAAAATTTGCTCCTGTTCTCGAAAGATTGAGAAAAGAATACCAGACAAAATTTACCTTCGTGACCGTCAACTGCGAAGATCCTAAAAACTATAGGCTCACGGGTGAATACGGCATAAGCAGTTATCCTGCTTTATATCTTGTAAATCCCAAAAATGACAACAGAAACTATATAAATCCAAGTTTTTACAGTGATACCGCAGCACTGAGGAAAGAATTCGACAGGTTTTACAGAAATAATAAGTAGCGGTATTAACGGAGAAATGAATTGTTATCAGTTTTTTCAAAAGATAAGAAGAATACGGAAATGAAAGATTTAATTAAAACTGCTGATGATGTTTTGCTTTCTGAAGCTAATGCTATATTAAAACTCAGAGAAAGACTGGGAGAAAATTTTTTAACAGCTATAGAAATATTGTCCAACTGCAAAGGCAGGGTTATTATTACCGGAATGGGCAAATCAGGACTTATCGGTAAAAAAATCTCTGCAACTCTATCAAGTACAGGTACACCTTCGTTTTCTCTGCATCCTGCCGAAAGCGTTCACGGTGATTCGGGAGTTATAACAAAAGATGACGTGGTAATTGCCATTTCCAACAGCGGTGAAACTGAGGAAATACTTCAGATTTTGCCTATTATAAAAAGGCTCGGAATTAAAATGATTTCAATGACAGGCAAGCCTACTTCAACTCTGGCGCAAAAAAGCGATGTCTCTCTCGATGTATCCGTGGACAAAGAAGCAGGTAAACTTGGACTTGCTCCTACTTCAAGCACCACAGCAACGCTTGCTATGGGAGATGCAATAGCAATAACACTTTTAGAGAAAAAAGGCTTTACTGCCGAAGACTTTTTCATGTTCCATCCCTCCGGGAAGCTCGGCAAAGGACTGCTGTACAAAGTTGATGACCTTATGGTTACAGGCGATAAACTGCCCATAATAAGTTCTGATGCTGATTTCAAAAATGCAATAAATACCGTATCCGAAGGCAGATTGGGTATGGCAGTTATTACCGATAAAGCAGGTAAGACAACCGGCGTTTTGACTGACGGCGATGTAAGAAGAGCTGTTATGAAATATTCAGACCTCTCTAACCTAAAAGTAGAGCAGGTTATGACTCAAAACCCGAAAATAATTTCTAAGGATTTGTATGCGGCTTCAGCTTTGAAAGTTATGGAGGATAATTCAATAACAGCTCTGGTCATTAACGATGAAAAAGGCTCTCCCAAAGGAGTTATTCATATTCATCATTTATTAAAGGCAGGCGTGGCTTAATATGGAAGATTTAAAACAAAGAGCATCCAAAATCAGAATGGTTGTTTTTGATGTTGACGGCGTTTTGACCAACGGAGAAATAATTTATTCCGACAGCGGCGAAGAGCTGAAAATTTTCAACGTCAAAGACGGGCAGGGAATGAATATGCTCAGAACCGAAAATTATATCACGGCAATAATTACGGCAAGAAGCTCTCAGGTTGTTGAAAAAAGAGCCGCGGACCTTAACATTTCCAATGTATTTCAGGGGATTAAAAATAAACTTCGTGTTCTTGAAGATTTGCTGAGAATTTACAAACTTGATTATTCTCAGGTTGCCTATGTAGGAGACGATATACCCGATATTCAGGCTATGGAAAAAGTAGGGCTTGCGTGCTGTCCTTCCGATGCGGTTGAAAAAGTCAGAAAAATCTGCCATTTTATTTCTTCAAAACCGGGTGGCAAAGGCGCAGTAAGAGAAATTTCCGATTTTATACTTGAAAATAAAAATGCAGAAATAAATGCCGACTTGCCAAAAGTAAAAGTCGTTTAGATTTCAACTCGCAGTTTCAGGAGAAAAAGTTTTGCAGGTATTAATTTTAGCCGGAGGAGAAGGAACAAGACTTAAATCTGTAGTTAAAGATATTCCTAAGCCTCTGGCTGACATAGACGGAAAACCTTTTGTCGAATATATCTTTGATTATTTAATCCGATATGGGGTTAAAAGCATCATTCTGTCAGTGGGTTATAAGCATCAAGCTATTATTGACAAATTCGGCAATCGCTGTAAGGATTTAGAAATTGAATACTGTATCGAAGACGAGCCGCTTGGAACAGGCGGGGCTTTGATTAAGGCTTTGCCGCTTATTAAAGAAGATAATCTGCTCGTTATTAACGGAGATACTTTTTTTGACGTTGATTTGAGAGAACTTGAAAAATTCCACCTCGATAAAAAAGCTGATTTAACCCTTTCCTTAAAACAAATGCATAATTTTGACCGCTACGGCAGGGTTTTTGTTGACGAAAACTTTAAAATCACAGGCTTTGAGGAAAAAACATTTTGTTCGTCAGGGCTGATAAACGGCGGAGTTTCATTAATCAGGGTTGACACATTGGGTAAAATTAATTTAGGAGAAAAATTTTCATTTGAAAAAGATTTTCTCGAAAATCATTATAACGATTTTAATTTCTACGGATTGCCTCAAGATGAGTATTTTATTGATATAGGGATACCTCAGGATTATGAAAGAGCCGAAAATGAACTTAAAAGATTTAAAACTTAAAGAATTAAAAATTGATAAAACTTGGACACTTTTTCTCGACAGAGACGGTGTTATAAACAAAAAACTTGAAGAGGATTATGTGAAGGACTGGGATGAGTTTGAATTCCTCCCGAAAGTGCTTGAAACTCTGCCTAAGCTCGCTGAAAAATTCGGCAGAATAATTATAATCACAAACCAGCGTGGGATTTCACGGTCTCTGATGACTGAAAAAGACCTGCACAAAATTCATGCCAAGATGCTCGATGAAATAAACAAAGCAGGCGGCAGAATAGATAAAATATACTACTGCCCTCACAACAGAGATGACGGCTGTGACTGCCGAAAACCCAAAATCGGTATGGCACTGCAGGCTAGGAAAGATTTTCCCGAAATTGACTTTAAAAAATCAATAATGGCAGGAGATTCGCAGTCCGATATGGACTTGGGCAAAGAAGCCGGCATGGTTAATGTACTTATTAATACATCAAATCTTGATAATAAAGGGTATATTGAAGTTAAAAGTCTTGAAGAGTTTGCAAAAAGTATTTAACATTTGCTTTTGAAAATGCAGAAAAATTCGATTTTTCCAAAAAAACAGAATTTTTTCGCACCCTACTTTAAGATTTAACAAGTTCAAGAAAAACTTTGCTTGTTTGATTGAGAGTATAGTTATTTTCAAACAATTCTCTACTGTTTTTGCCGTAATATTCAAGTTTTTCTCTCGAATTTTTAAATAAAAGGATTTTTTCGGATAAATCCGAATAATCGCCAATTTCAACAGTGTATCCGCAGAGATTGTTTTCAAGAAGCTCTGTTATAAAGCAGTTTTTGCTTCCCACGAAGATTGCGGGCTTTCCGCTGGCAAGAATTCCGTAGAGTTTGCTGGGCGCGGCAAGGTTCTCGTAGTTTTGCCTGAGGCTTATCAGATGCACATCAGCCATGCCTAGTGAAAATGCAAGGTTTTCCCTGTCCTGATGCGGTAAAAACATTATATTTTTGAGACTATATTTTTTTACCAAATTTTCAACTTCCGGTTTTTTCCCTCCACCGCCTATAAAAACAAAGGCTATGTCATCAAATTTTTCGAGTTTTTGAGCCGCTTTGATTATTGTTTCGAATTCGTGAATTCTGCCCATGTTTCCGGAATATTCAACTATAAATTTATCTTGGAGATTAAATTTTTGGGGGTAATGGTTCTCTTCCTTGGGTATTACGTTTATCAAATCCTCATTAGCCCAGTTTGGCACAAGCAAAACTTTTTCCGAATCAAGGTTTTTGTATTGCTCAAGCAGTTTTATCCGCATAGATTGAGATGGAACAACTATTTTTTCGGCATGTTTCATGCTGATTTGGTTTAAATATGTCCACAGAGTGTAAATCCAGCCGTCTTTTTTTATGTACCCAAGTCCTGCGGCTATTTCCGGGTAAACATCGTGCATAAGGTAAATATATTTTTGCCCTTTGTATATTTTTGCAATTGTTCCAATCAGGGGCAATAGAGGCGGGTCTGTGGGTATAAGCAGTACATCAACTTTTCTATCGAGAAGGACTCTTAGCATTACACAGATGAAAAAAATCCAACCGTCAATGATTTTGCATATTATACTGCAGTTGTTTATTGCTAAAAGTCTCATTCTGTTAATTTTGAAGTTCTCATAATTTGGATTTCTTTTTTGTTTTTCAAAAGGTCTTTTGCCGGTAATGACTGATAATCTTATATTCTTGTCTTCGGAAAGCTTTTCCGCCAAATCAAACATAAGCTGTCCGGTTCCTGTAACATCAGGACAGAAGCTTTGAGACAATATTTTAACTGTTGTCGTTTTGTTTTTCGAAGTCAATAATACTTACCTTAAAGTCTTACGGTTTCTGATTCTTTGGCTATATTTTCCCTGTACCATTCAAAAGTCTGAGCGATTCCCTTTTCCAGCGTTGTTATGTGATACCAACCGAGCGAACTCAGTTTTGAAACGTCCAAAAGCTTTCTTGGGGTGCCGTCGGGTTTGGTTGCGTCAAATACTATTTCCCCCTGATAGCCCGTAATATCTTTTATTTTTTCTGCGAGTTCCTTTATTGAAATATCCTCTCCCGTGCCGATGTTGATAATTTCCGAGCTGTTATAGACATTCATCAGGTATAGGCAAGCGTCCGCCAAATCATCAACAAAAAGAAACTCTCTCTTGGGAGTGCCCGTTCCCCAGATGACAACTTCAGACTTATTTTGTTCTTTTGCTTCGTGGAACTTTCTTATCAATGCAGGCAGAACATGGCTGTTGTTGAGCTCAAAATTGTCGTTGATACCGTAGAGATTGGTCGGCATTACCGAAATGAAATTCGTGCAGTACTGCCGATTGTAGGCCTGGCACATTTTGATACCGGCAATTTTAGCAACGGCGTAAGCGTCATTTGTCGGTTCAAGGTGGCCGGAAAGCAGATACTCCTCTTTCATCGGCTGAGGACACATTTTTGGGTAAATACAGGAACTGCCCAAAAACAGCAATTTTTTGACGGAATATCTGTATGATGCGTCAATAATGTTCGTCTGGATTTTGAGGTTTTGGAAAATAAAATCTGCCGGATATGTATCGTTTGCATAAATTCCGCCGACTTTTGCTGCCGCAAGGAAGACATAATCAATATTTTCGTGCTCAAAAAACTCATACACCTGCCTTTCGCAAGTTAAATCCAGTTCCTGTCTTGTTTTTACAACAATATTATTAAACCCTTCTTTTTCAAGCTTTCGTAAAATTGCCGAGCCTACAAGTCCCCTATGTCCGGCAACAAAGATTTTATCTTCTTTATTGAGCATTTGCGGTTATTTCCTTTTTTATTCCGACTTTTTCCAAATCAGCATCGACCATGAGCCTTACAAGTTCTTTAAATTTGACTTTCGGAATCCAGTGCAACTTTTCTCTGGCTTTGCCAGCGTCGCCTATCAACAGGTCGACTTCTGCGGGTCTGAAGTATTTTGGGTCAATTTCAACATATTGATGCCAGTCAAGATTGACATAGTTAAACGCTTCTTCGAGGAAATCCCTGACTGAATAGGTTTCCCCTGTTGCCACGACATAATCATCAGGCGTATCATGCTGAAGCATGAGCCACATTGCTTCAACGTAGTCTTTGGCATATCCCCAGTCTCTTTTTGCGTCCAGGTTTCCAAGATACAGCTTGTTCTGTTTTCCAGCAAGAATATTTGCAAGAGCCTGCGTTATCTTCCTCGTAACAAATGTTTCGCCTCTGCGCGGCGATTCATGGTTGAACAAAATCCCGTTACAGGCAAATATATCGTAAGACTCGCGGTAATTTACCGTAAGCCAGTAAGAATATACCTTAGCGCAGGCGTAGGGGCTTCTCGGATAAAACGGCGTTGTTTCTTTCTGTGGGATTTCCTGAACTTTACCGAACATTTCACTGCTCGATGCCTGATAAAATCTTGTTTTTATTTGAGTTTCCTTTATTGCGTCCAAAAGCCTGAGAGTGCCGAGCCCTGTTATGTCGCCGGTATATTCCGGAATGTCAAAGCTGACTCTGACATGGCTTTGGGCACCAAGATGATAGATTTCGTCGGGATGAATTTTTTCAAGAAGCCTTGAAATATTTGAAGAATCGGACAAATCCCCGTAATGCAAAAAAAGCCTTGTGCCTTCAATGTGAGGGTCGTTGTAAAGGTGGTCAATTCTTTCGGTGTTAAAGGAACTTGATCTTCTTATTATTCCGTGAATTTCATAACCCTTTTCAAGAAGCAATTCCGCTAAATATGACCCGTCCTGTCCCGTTATGCCGGTAATCAACGCTTTTTTAGCCATAATATACCTTCCGCCTTTTATCTGAATTTGTCTCTTAAACTCCTTAATTATATTACAAAACGTCCAGTAAAGATTCTTGAAGTTAATCCATTAAAATTAGCAATTTTTTTTTATTACAAGTTTTTAATCTTATAAGTTATTGATAGTAAAAATGTGATTAAAAATGCAAATTCAATCTGGTCTTAGGGTTCAAAACAGCTTTAAACTGAATTCTTGTGAAAACAATAAACAATTAATCAGCTCAAACGTTAATTTTAAAAGTAATGACACTCTGGAAACTAAAAGTTTTATACACATCAATGATTTAAAAGGTAACTTCAATAATCAAATAAAACTGGTTTTTTCAGATATAGACCAAACTATAAGGGTATGCTCAGAAGAATATAATAATACACCAAAAAGTTCTTTAATTGCCCTTCAAAAACTCAAAACAGCAAATATTCCTTTAGTCTATTCAACCGGACGTGATTACACCGACACAAAAAACATTGTTAAAGAATTTGGCGATAAAAGAGCTTATTTTATTCTATTGCAAGGAGCAGAAATAGTCTCTCCAAATGAAGAAATAATTTATTCGGATTCAATATCAAGTCAAAATACATTAAAACTAATTGAAGAATTTAAAAAGGTAAAAAAAGAAAATAATTTAAATTCGGATATTTTTCTGTTTGCTCAAGGAAAGGTCTTTGCTGAAGAAGAAAAAGATAAAAAAAATCCTAAAATACACGATAATACAAACGAAATTGTTTATGTTGAATCTTTTGACGGTTTATTAAATACTCGGAATTTAGGAGCTGCTAAAGTACTTATTCAAGAATTTGACCATGAGAAAAAAGAGCTTATTTATAAATCATTAAAAGAGAAATTTCGTGATTTAAACGTGGTAATATCGGCCTGGTTTTTATGTGAAATTTTTAATAAAACCGTCTCCAAAGGCGAAGCGCTTAAAATCCTTGCAAAACAGTTAGACATCGACCTCAAAAACATTGCCGCATTGGGTGACGCTGATAATGACTATGAAATGCTCAAAACAGTGCAGGAAGCAGGTGGACTTGCAGTTGCAATGGGCAACTCTTCACAAAAAGTCTTGGATGCAATTAAATTCAGAACAGACAAAGTGGATAATGACGGGTTTAAAAATGCAATAGATGCCATTCTACAAAATAACAGCCGACTTGAAAATACAGACAAAAAACATTCTTTTGTTGATTTAGTTAAAAACCTTATTTTAAATTTGTTTAAATAAGCGGTGTAAGTCTTAAAAGGACACCCCGCCTATAAAAGCAGGGTGTCCTTTTTATATTTATCTTAATTAACTAAAGTCAAGTAAGTTTTCTCTTAAGTAGTATGCCGGATCATATTTGGCTTTTGTTTGTGCAACCTTATCTGCATCCAATGTCTCACCCATATAGCCGGTAGGAGTTACTCTGTCTGTATTTACACCTAAAGCGCTTGTGTGAATTGTTGTATTGAAATATGCGCCTGCATCAAGAGCTGTAATGGTGTCATATTCTTTATCTCCTGAGAATACATAAGAACTGCCGTTATATGTTAAGCTACAGCCTCTGCCTAAATCGTATGCTTTATTTAATTCAAATGTGACTTCTTCGTCGCCGATTTTGGCTTTTCCATTCTGTGCCGCATCTATTTGAACTGTTTTACCGCCGTATTTAATTCCTAATTGGTCAGTTGCTGTTATAGTGGATGAACCGTTAAAGCTGGTGAAGCGACCGTTTACCGAAACACTTCTGTCTCTTAATAAATTCTGATATCCGGGAGTCATGATATCGTATTTGTCGCCGTCACCACCTACAAGATGCGGATCACCCCAGAGGTATGCTTGTTCATTAGCTGCAACCGGTTCTTTGGGTTTGCAAGGTGGTTTGGGTTCCCAATGATGCGGTTTACATGGATGTTTCGGTCTGCATGGATGTTTCGGTTCCCAATGATGTTTTGGTTTGCAATGCTTGGGTTCTTCGTGTCTCTTGGGTTCACAGTGTTTTTTAGGTTCTTCATGTCTTTTGGGTTCACAATGTTTCTTGGGCTCTTCGTGTCTCTTGGGTTCACAATGTTTCTTGGGCTCTTCGTGTCTCTTGGGTTCACAATGTTTTTTAGGTTCTTCATGTCTTTTGGGTTCACAATGTTTCTTGGGTTCTTCGTGTCTCTTGGGTTCACATTCTCTTTCAGGTCTTTTACGTTCTTTAGGTTGGCATTCTCTTTCAGGTCTTCTGTTATTAAATTCAAACGGGTTTTTGCTTTTTGCTTTATTTTCTTGTTCTGATTCATTGCGTTTGCCGAATTGTCTAGTATTATTATCCTGTCTAATATTTTCGCCTTCTGCTTCATTCTTTTGTTTTGATTTATTAATATCGCCTGCTTGTTCGTTTTCGTTTTTCTGTTTTATATTTTTGCCTTCTGCTTCA